>JAWXBV010000101.1:0-34467 GCA_034440335.1 Nitrospirota bacterium
AGCAAGCAGCCTTGCTTTCCGGGGAATGGGCGTCCGCGTGAAGGGGGCGCCTAACAACAGCATGCAGCTGACGGCGCTTCGCGCCGCAGCTGATGCTGAGCGTTAGGCCCCTCAAATGAAGCACCTGCTGCAGTCACTCAAAGATGCCCTTGCGGCCGAGAACCACTACGCAGCCCTCGCACTTGCAGTCGCGCTCCCAGACATTTGCGGCTGGGTGTTGGATCCAAATTCGGGTTCAAAGGCGAGATGCGTTGCCTGGTTCGAGAGATATATGCAGCCGACATACACACGGCCAGCAACAGATCGCTTTTCTGAGCACGTATTCTTGAATGGATTCGACTTCTATGCCTTAAGGTGTGCCTACCTACACGAGGGACGAGACGACATCACTGAACAACACGCACGGCAAGTTTTAAACAACTTTCAATTCGTTGTTCCCCCAGCAGGATGCTTGGTTCACTGTAATCAATCTAACAACACACTCCAACTGCAGGTCGATGTCTTTTGCCTTGAACTCGCCGAAGGCACATTGCAATTTATGACCGACATCTCTGGCGACACCGACGCCATGCAGAGGATGGACCAACTTCTACTCATACGCGATGTCAATGGAAAGCCGTTGCTCGGCGGGGCCTAACCATTCGCTCAACCGGACATTTTGCTGCGGTCGGCATTTCGCCTCCATTTCATTCTCAGCCAAATCCCAACCTCCGCAAAATCCCGGTTAGCTAAAACGTCGCTCGGCCTCGTAAAATTCATCGAGAGGATTTTTTCGCGCCAGGCGAGCAACCTGAGTCAGCAGGATCTTGTAATTGGACGTTCCACCTGTTGACGAGCTTCAGAGTCTGCTCTCTTTCTGCAACGAAAAGAGAGATCAGTTTGAGGCTGCTCAAAAAGGCCAGCCAGCAAGGCAGGTCAGGGTTCCCTTCGTTTACCACTCTTGATAGGAGTGCCGCCGTATGGATGATTGGGTTGACATAGCGGGCCATTGGCAGGAGTGATTGGGATTCTCTCAACTGCGCGCTTCCAACCAGGGCTTTCGGTTTTCATGCCTCTCTTAAAGGGAGTGGCCGAGGCTGCCCTTTACTGCGCGCATCGAGCGATATAGATGCTCCCTCCAAGCTTGCTCGTTATCTCTCTAGGGATGGGGGCTGATTGATCTTCCACTGCGCGCGTCCAACGAGGGCCTTCCCAGGCCGCGCGTTGCGCGAGCACAGAAGATCATCAGGCTCCATCCCCTCCTGGTTCTGCGAGCAAGAAGGGCACCTGGCCGCTCCCCTCTCATCCTTCTGAGGCCGCGCGTTGCGCGAGCACGGAGAGCATTCCAGCTGCTCCTGCCTCTTATGGCTCAACCACTACATCGACGAACGCCGGCACACTATCCGCCCCCTTCTTATCCGTCACCCTTAGCTTGAACCGGTAGGTGCGTTTCTCTGACACGGTCGGCGCGAGGAACGACGGTTCGGCGTTATCCACGTCCAGCAGCGCGATCTTGCTGCCTCGCACCTGACTCCATGAGTAGTAGAGTGCTTCGCCTTCTGCATCGCGGCTTTTCAAGCCGCTCAGTTTCACTTTCGACCCAGCCTTCACGGTCATGTTCGCTCCGGCATCGGCCACCGGCGGTTCATTTGGCTCGTCGTTCACGTTTACTTCTACCTCGAGCTGAGCCTGTTTGCCGCGGTTGGCCACCGTGAGCGTCATTTTTCCGTTGCCCATGATTTGGAGTAGGCCGTCTTTGAGGACCTTGATGACCTTGTCATTAGAAGACGCATAACTCGTTCCCGTGGAGGGGGCGCTGATCCGGCGAGTCTCGCCATCGGCGAAGTCACCTACGACAGGCAGCTCGAAAATCTTGCCCAGGGAATCGACGTGACCATATGCGGAGGATTGCCCGGCGCGCCCGAGCTGTAATGGCTTCTCGGTTTCGAAATCGATGGCGGTGAGGGAAGCCTTGGGTTCTACGTTCACCAAAACTTCATCGAACACCGACCTTTTCTCCAATCGCCCTCGTGAAATTTCTGCCACAGCCAGCAATCGCATAGGCCCGATACCGTCTTTCGGCACCAACAATGGGCCGCCAAAAGCTGGGTCATGGTCGGACGATCCGATCAGTGCAGCCCGGGCGACAATTGAGCCTGTCGCTGTGGCATCTTCCTGTTCAACCAACGTGTCGTCCTGCTCGCCATACCAATAGTAACGGACCTGGGCGATGTTGGAATCTTTGCCGAGGTCCACACGTGCGGTGACGGTGGCGCCCGATGTCAGCGTCGCCCCGTCTGCCGGTTCGAGAATCTTAAAGGCGAGCGCCTGCTGCGCCGGAAGCGCAAGGCACAAGGCAACAGCGCAAAGGCTAAATGTCCGAATCCACGTTGTACGTTCTATGTGCAACAGGTTGTGGAAGAAGCTCAGTTCATGCACAATTCACCGTTGGAGTTTCACTTCATGGTACTGACATCAACAGAGATTCAGGATGCTCAAAAAGGCCGTTCAGCAAGGCCGCAGCGAGTGAAGACCGGAGGCGTACCCTCTGGGGTACGTTGAGGATCTGAACGATGCGAGAACGATGCTGGCGGACTTTTTCAGCATCCTGTTCACGCTTCACGTCTCACGGTCATCTCTTCAGATGGAATGGCACGTCGATCAGGATGACGCGCTCTTTGAACAGGAGCGCGGTCTTGAGGAGCAGCGCGCGTTGGTTGTGCAGGATGCTCTGCCACCAATGGGCGGGAAGAATTTCCGGGATCACGACGGTCACCCAGACATCGGGCTCCTTTTCCAGAATTTTTTCGAGATAATCGAGCAGGGACCGCATGACAGAACGGTAGGGAGAGGGGAGGGCGATCAAATTGACGCCACAACCCCATTGAGCCCACTGGATTTGTATGCGCGCCGTGGATTGCGTGTCCACGTCCACCATGACCGCATGAATCTCGCCGGGGCGACTGCGCGCGTAATCGACCGCGCGAATGACCGCTTGATTGACGCCGTTGATGGGAATCACGACGACATTGCGTCGTGGAAGTGGAGGACGGTGATCCCGCGTGAGCGCGATCTGTTCTGAGACGGCCTTGTAATGAGCGTGGATTGAACGGAACATCCAGACCAAGATGAAAATGAGGAGAAAGACGATCCAGGCGCCGTGGGTAAACTTCGTGGTGGCAAGGATGATCGTGGCAATGCCGGTCGTGACTGCGCCCACGCCGTTCACAATCAGGTTCTTCCGCCAATGAGGCCCCTTCTTGGTCAGCCATCGGCGCACCATGCCGGTTTGGGACAGGGTGAAGGAGATGAACACGCCGACGGCGTACAGTGGGATCAGGGCATGCGTGTCGCCGTGAAAGAGGACCAGAAGGAAACAGGCGAGGATTCCCAGAATCACGATTCCATTTGAGAACACCAAGCGGTCGCCGAAGGTGGCCATCTGTCGGGGCATATAGCCGTCGCGCGCCAGGATCGACGCAAGATGGGGGAAGCCGGCAAAGGCGCTGTTGGCAGCAAGAACTAACAACAGCATCGTCCCAATTTGGAGCACGTAGTAGAGGGCGCCGGTGCCGAATGTAATACGCGCCAATTGAGACACGATCGTCTCATCTATTTTGGGCAGGATTCCATGGTGGGCAGCCATGAAGCTGATCCCCATAAATAACGCCGCCAGAACCAGCGACATTTGAATCATGGTGGTTGACGCATTCTGGGACTCCGGCTGGCGAAAGGACTTCACGCCGTTCGAAATCACTTCCATCCCAGTCACAGCCGAGCAGCCGGCGGCAAATGAGCGAAGGATCAGGAACAGCGTCAGGTCTTCGACCGCCGTGTTGCGATCCGGAAGGACGGAGACCGCTTGTCCTAACAGGGCCTGGATGGTTCCAATCGCCACCATCACTCCGAGGGCGCCGATGGCGAAGTAGGTGGGGACGGCGAAGAACTTCCCCGACTCCCGCACACCGCGCAGATTCATGACAATGATGAAGATAATGGAGCCCAGCCCGAGGGCTTCGCGATGCTCGAACAAGCTCGGTACAGCTGAGGTCAGAGCGGCGATGCCTGCCGCCACGCTGACCGCGACCGTGAGCACATAGTCGATCATCAAGGCCCCTGCGGCAGTCAGCGCAGGCAGTTCCCCGAGATTGTTGCGGGCGACAATGTAGGCCCCGCCACCCTCCGGGTATTCGTAGATGATTTGACGATAGGAAATCGTCAGGACGACGACGAGAAACAGAATCGCGAGGCTGATAGGCAGCGACCAGGCCACGGCGGCAGTTCCGGCAAGGACCAGCACGAGCAGAATCTCTTCTGTGGCATAGGCCACGGAGGAGATGGCATTGGAAGAAAAGATCGCGAGAGCGAGGGTTTTCGACAGGCGTTCGTCTCTTGCCTGTGTGGTTTTGAGTGGATCGCCCACCAGCCAGCGTTTGAGAAACATGGGCGTCATTATCGCACATACACGGAGCGGTGCGCATTGAAGAAGATGCTTCCGGCCTTCTGATCCAAAGGACGCGTGGTGTTCAATCGCCAAACCGCTCTGTCCCTCGCGAAGCGACAGTACTCGCCAGGCTCAGTGGAATAGGGGGCGGGATCATGTCTCCACGATCTCACGTTATTCCCCCGGCAGGCTCATGTTTTCTCTAGTGTACGGTCCCCTCTTGACTCAAACCCCTCGTCTGTGGTCTATACCCCCGATAAGACTAGGCTCCTATAATTACGACAGGAAAGTTACGCCAGAAAGAGATACTTGCCGAAACAGTATCGTGACCGATTGAGGAGGAGGCTACACGTATGAGTGCATCAAGGAAGTGGTTAGGGGCGGGGATGATGGGGCTTGCGACTTGTCTCTTGTTCGCCGGGGTGAAGCCCGCGTCTGCGGTTGTGTCCCATGACGCGCATATCGCGTCTGATCAGCAGACTGAAGCGGCCATGCCGGTCTATCAGCCTGCCGCTGGTCCGATGCTGATGGATAAGATGGCGAAGGCCGTCGAGCAAATTGAGCGGCAGGTGCAGAGCAAAGGGCCGTTCCAGGGCGCCGGGGCCCATGCTATGCAGCAGGGTGTGCTGCTCGTCGCGGAGGATCAGGATAAAGTAAAGGTCACGCAAGGGGCTCGCTGTCCGGCGCAAGCTCCTGTCCGCGCCTTCGATATTTCCACGATCAACGTTGAAATTACCGTGAATCGATTTGGAGATTTCTATCCCGGCTACATGTACGTGCTGACCGAGAATGTGGCAGGGGTGCGGGAGGAAGAAGCGAAAAACCAGGCGGCACGGGATAGTGAAGATCCGACGTTTGCCGGCGGCGCGGTGTCGAACGGTTTGCAGGGCGATTTGATTCAACCGTTGGTTATTCGTGCGAATCAAGGGGATTGCCTCCGGATCACCTTGCGCAATCAGATTGCCGACGAACCGACCAACATGATTGTGAACGGATCGCAGATGCTGGTCGTCGGTACTGGTAAGCCCGCGTCTTCCAATAATCCCGATGCCCTGGTGCCGACAGGGAAGTCCGGCGAATTCGAGTGGTACATCCCCATCGATCTTCAGGTCGGCGGGCGCGCGTTTCACAGCCATGCGAGCAGGGAACAATATTCCTTGGGCCTCTTGGGCTCCATCGTGGTCGAGCAGCGCGGGTCGCGGCATCTGAGCCCCTTTACCGCTGAGGAGATGAAGAGCGGCTGGGAGGCGATGATCGATATCGCCAACGGGTCGGACTTCCGTGAATTCGTGATTTTCTATCATGAGGCCGGTGACGAGACCTTCCGATTGTTGAATCGCAAGGGCGATATGTTACCGCAGCGCGATCCGCATACGGACACCTATCGGCCTGCGGCCCGTTTGCTCAACTATCGGAGTGAACCGCACGGCACGAGACTTGAGCTGCAAGAGCACCTCGTTGGATTTTCCGATGAGTCTCAGGGCTACGGGTCCTATACGTTCGGCGATCCCGCAACCACAGTTCCCCGCTCATATTTGGGCGATCCGGCGACGTTCCGCATGATCGGCGGTTCGGAAATCGTGCATTCGCACCATCTGCATGGCGGCACGATCCGTTGGGCCAGACAGCCTGGCACCAGCAAACTCGATCCGACCCTGTCCAAGAACGGCCCGGTGAAGTTTCCGCCCATCAGCGACACCTCGGATCGGTTGGATGTGCAGTCGATCGGACCGTCGGAGATTTATGATGAAGTGACCGAAGGCGGATCCGGTGGCTTGCAGGCGCTGGCCGGAGAGTTTGTGTTCCATTGCCATATCCCGCAGCACTATGTGACGGGGATGTGGGGATTCTGGCGCGTCTACAACACGTTGCAGTCGACCGGGTTCCAGACGGACGTGATGTATCCGCTCGTCGAGCTTCCCGATCGCAAGGGAAAGATGAAGCTCGCGGTCAGCTCGGACAAGCTGGTCGGCACCACCGTGGATTGGTACGGTGGAAAGAAGTATGAGGTCACGAAAGATAAGACGGATTGGAAGTCCAATCCGGTAAAGGTTTCGATCAAGGATTGGGTCGAATACATGCTGCCGCCGCAAGGGTTGCCAGGGAAGACGGAAGATCAGGTAAAGCAGGCGAAGGCGAACGATGCGACGGTGGTGAACTGGAAGTGGGACGGTTCATTGGCGCTGAATGAACCGGAGACGCCGCACAAGTGGGCAGACTATGAATCACCGACCCCGCTGAAACGTCCGGCGATTACCTTCGATCCCCAAACCGGGAAACTCGCGTTTCCCTGGCTGCGCCCGCATCTGGGCAAGCGGCCACCGTTTGCGCCGAATCACGGCGGAGCTCCATGGCTGGAGCCCTTCCACGTCCGAGAGGACGGGACCAAGAGCACCGAGCCGGCCAAGCCGGGCGAACAGGGTCCCTGGAGCCTCTGTCCGGCGGACTCACCACGCAAGTCCTTTAATATCAACTCAATCACCTTACCGATCACGTTGAAAACAGCGACGCCAAAATCGCCGGCCATCGTAGACCCGATAGGCATGATTTACGTGCTCCATGAGGAGGAGGCAGAAGTCCGGAAGAATCCGGCCAAGCAGGTGCCGTTGGTCATTCGTGGGAACGTGTATGACTGCGTGGATGTGATTTACAAGAATAAAATTCCTGACGATGCGCGGACCGGTTGGGCCAACAAGGTCAACCTCCATCCGCACTTCTTCCAATTCGATACCAGCGCGTCCGATGGTCCGACGATCGGATTTTCCTACGACATGTCGTTGCGCGCCTTCACCATGCTGAAGGACCCTGAGCCCACCAAGGGGATGCCCTTGCCGGGGAATACAGTGCAGACGGCGGATACGAAAGCCGGTTCGCGTAGCATTACGGTGGCCGATGCGTCGAAGTTCCATGTGAATACGGAGCTGGGCGTGGGTATGGACGATCCCAAATACTTCGAAGTCGCGCGGATTAAATCCATTGCCGGACAGACCATCACGTTCGATGCGCCGTTAAAATACGCGCATAAGAAGAACGATATCGCCAGCGTCGAATTTATCCGTGAGCGCTGGTACGTCGATGCCGATTTCGGCACGGTCTACTGGCACGACCATGTATTCGGCACCGATACCTGGGGCCACGGTCTCTTCTCGGCCTTCATTACCGAGCCGCCGCGTTCGACCTATCACGATCCGTTCACCGGGAAAGAAATCCGGAGCGGCCCCATTGCAGACATCCACACGTTGGAACCGGTTTCAGCTCATATCCGGGGCAGTTTCCGTGAAGTGATGATGCATATCATGGACAGTAATGCGCGAACGGCGGAACTGATCACCACCGATAATCCGCAAGCCAGAATGGGAGCGACGACCGTTGAAGGACCACCGTCCCACCAATTCCCTGAGCGGATCAATAAGTCAGCGATGTGGTTCCTGAACGGCGGCGAAGCCACCACCGGAAGCGGCTACAGCATGCGGGTGGAGCCGTTGAGTGTGCGTTTAGCCAATAATCCTGACCCGTCAAAACTCTTTGTGTCCGGTATTCATGGCGATCCCGGCACTCCGTTGCTACGGGCCTATCTGGGCGATCCAATTCTGGTGCGCGCCTTGGTCGGGTCCGCCAACGAAGTGCATACGTGGCATGTCACGGGTCATTGGTTCCCGATGGAGCGATATGGGACCATGGCCATGCCTCGCAGCACGATTCACCTGGCAATCGGAGAGCGGTACGATCCGGCGATTCCAGCAGCGGGGGGACCGCAAAAACAGGCCGGAGACTATCTCTATTATAGCGGCCGCGCCTCCCATTTCGCGGAAGGCAGTTGGGGACTCTTCCGGGTCTTCGATGAGAGGCAAAAGGATCTGAAGCCCTTGCCGAGTCGTGAGCAGATTCAAAAATCCGCTCCGTCGGTCTGTCCGGCAGATGCTCCCATGAAGAGCTTCAACGTATCGGCGATCGATCAAAATATCCGGTACCACGAAGGGGCGCCGGGTGTCATGGAAGTCGATTTGGAACGAAAGATGGTGTTTGGGAACGAGCAGGGCAAGATGTACGTGCTCGACGGCGATCGCGGGAAGGTCAAGGCAGGCGAACTCAGGCCGAGCCCACTGACCTTGCATGTGAATGTCGGCGATTGCATGAAGATCAATCTCAAGAATGAGATGGCCAAGGAACGGGCTGGATTCCACGTCGATATGATGGCGTTCGACCCGAAAGATTCGTTCGGCGCCAATGTCGGCAATAATCCGGGCGATCAGACGATCGGTCCTGGGCAGAGCAAAACGTACACGTTCTACGCCCATCCGGAATATGGGGAGCTGGCCGCCCTCATTCAAGATTGGGGGAACGTAGTTGAGAATCCGCGGAACGGGCTGTTCGGCTCGATCATTGTCGGTCCCAAGGGATCGCGCTACCGCGATCCAGTGACGGGCGACGACATCACAATGAAGAGTAGCTGGCGCGCCGACGTGCTCGTGGATCGGACGGTCCCCGGGAACGATAACCGCAAGAACTACCGTTCCTTCTCGTTGATGTTCCAGGACGAGGATAACATTGTGGGTGTGAGCTTCATGCCCTATATCCAGCAGGTTGCCGGCATCACGGCCGTGAATTACCGGTCAGAACCGACCGCCTGGCGGATAGAAAAAGGTTGCGAAGTGTCGGAGATTTTCAGCTGCGTTAAAGCCGGGGAAACACCTTCGACGCCTTTGCTGCAGGCACATGTCGGAGATCCGGTCGCTATTCATGTGTTGGGCGCGTTCAGCGAGCAGGTTCAGTTGTTTACTGTCGATGGCCACGAGTGGCCGCATGAGCCCTATATGCAGGGCGCCGACCAAGTCAGCACGATGGAGTTCGGTGGATCGGAAGTCATCAACGCCTATCTGACCGGCGGCGCAGGTGGCCCCAACAAGATCGTCGGCGACTACCTGTGGAAGAACCAACGCCCGGCGTTTGCTAATGCGGGGCAATGGGGGCTCTTTAAGGTCATGCCGCTTGAGGATCAGAGGATCCTTCCGTTGATGCCTCAGGTTCCGCCGACGAAGAGGGCGGAGGGTGAGAATCCCGGAGGGGCCGTTTCCCGCACCTCAACGGTTGGAAGGTAAGAGACGCGCTGACAGCGGGCCGTTAACGCAGTAAAATACCGCCGGAACGAGTATGCTGCCGGTGGGAAATACGCTGATGATGAGGGAGCCTGTTTGTTCCCCCATCTATTTTGTCTATAATGTGGTGAATATGACTATGTATGGATGGCGCCTTGCGGTTTCGATTTGTCATTCGATTATGTTGAGCATTGTCGTGAGTACTCCAATCGCTGCCTGGGCGTACGAGGAAACGCCGGTGTCGAACGGTGGCACGGTCACAGGGACCGTGCAGTTTTCTGGAGGACTTCCTGAACCCATGTCGTTTGAGCTTCGCCGATATCCCGATCAAGTCTATTGCGGAGCGCTCTCCGATGGGTCCGGCTACCGGCTGCTTCGAGAAGTATTCGTCGGGACGCAGCAAGGCCTGAAAGATGTGATCGTCACGGTCGAGGGCATTGAAAAAGGGAAACCGTTCGATTTGACGGAAACTAAATTGGACGCGAACATCTGTCAGCTTATCCCGTTCGTATCGGTCATGCGGGAGAATCACCCTCTGACGGTGAAGAATCTCGATCGGGTCGCGCATGATTTGCAGATCTATGAACGGGATCAGGAGCACGTCTTCATTATCTTTCACCGGCCGGCGCTGACCGAGTCAGGGACGAGCGACATCATCCGTTTCACTGGGAAGCGTCATGCCGTCATCATGCAATGCGGTATGCACCCCTACATGCAGGGGCATGGGCTTGCCGTTGAGAATCCGTACTATGCGATTACCGGGATCGAGGGCACCTTTACGATCAAGGATCTTCCGGCAGGAACACATCGGATCAAGGCGTGGCATCCGACCCTGGGAGAGAAGGTGCAAGAGGTGACGGTGGCGGCGAACGGCACCGCAGCGTTGGAATTCAGCTTTGAGGCGAAATAGCCATGATCGTTTCTCGATACGTTCATGCGGTGATCTTGACTGTCTGTGCCGGTGTGCTGGGCGCTCACACGGTTGCGGCTGAAGTCGTATCGGCGCCCCCGGTGAGTCGGATTGAGGTTGTACTGGCGAGCCAGTACAAAAATCAGGTTCCCCTATTGACCGAAGAATTTGTCCAAGCAGGGATGCCCAATGTCCATTTTCAGTTTTTTAGGCAGGGGCAGCCTCCGCAAAATATCGGTCTGGGCCGAGACGTTCCAGCGGACAAGGCGCGAGAAGCGATCCGGTTGGCGTTGAAATACAACCTCGGAGTGGGAATTCTTCTGCCGGAGCGACTCTTCCCTCCACGATTTGTCACGATCGCCTCGTCGAACTATGACGACACGGTGGAATATCCTATCGACCAAGCGGCTCTGGCCGAATTACAGAATGACACCCTCACGACTGAAGAGTTTCACCGCCTCTACAAGGGTCTGACGTCTGTCCCCCTGCCGCCAAAGGGCCGATATAATCCGTAGTAGACACGGGTGTTCGTGACGAAACCGCCAAGACGTCGAGCGCGGTAGACTTGGGATGCCGGGGCCGGCCTAGGGGACTGGCTCTGCTGTCCCGCTTCAGAGCGATTTCATTTTCCGTCACTCTCGCCGCAGTGAAGTCTTTATAATCCATGTCGGGTAAGGAGAAGTTGTGAGCCTATTTCAGAGGATGAAGAACAGAAGTCTACTGCTTGTCCTATTGGTAGGCATTGCTGCCCTTTGGTCCCCCATTGTCTCGGACGAGAGTCTGGTGCGCGCATCAGAGCCATCGACGGCGAGCCTGCAAGAGCAGGGCAACGATCTGATGAAGAACCTTGAAGAAATGGTGGCGCATGGAGGCATGGGGGATGGCAAGGCCATCGTTCATCATTGCGCAGAGGCCACGCGTATTGCCGAGACGATCATCAAGCGGATCCCCCTATCGGAGCCTCATCGAGGCGAGGCGATCACGTCCCTCAATGAAATGATCCGGCTGTGCCACCGCGTGTCGGATATCGGCATTCATGCCGACCCGGGGCAGCTTCTCAATCCTGCAACCAAAGCTCGCGCTGCCGCGCAGGAGTCGATGAAGTTGCTGGGGTTGACCAGGGTGAACAAAAGCTAGGCCGGCCCACATTGTTCGTGAGCCCTTTTGCTGCAATCGCCGATTGGCTGTTCTTGTGCGTGCAGCGGCATTCGGGAGTGGAGTTGCTGGTTTTTGGTTTCTAGTTTCAGGTTTCAAGTAGCTCGTTTCGGATTGCTGAAATTCCGGTCTCGAACCTGAAACGTGGAACATGAAACTTGAAACGCTTGGACGAGATACGCGTCACGAGGAACGCGCGTTCGTGCCGACCGGGCGTGACAGCCCCCTTGTTTAAGATTGACAGGATACGGTAGGATTTTATATACATACTCGGTCCCAGACCAGCTTGCCGGTATGGTATCGATCGAGTACACCAGAGAGGAAGCCGTTCCCATCTTTCTCTCATCAGGCCGGTGGATATGAGGAAGGGAACAGCGAACTAGGAATCAGGGTATATCGTCAATCATATGGAGGTAGTGATATGAAACGTGCGTTATCAATCATGTTTGGGGTGGCAGCCGTCGCGTTTGTCGCGGCGCCTCTCACCTCGTTTGCGGGCGGAACGATTTCCGGCAAGGTGACCTTCGCAGGAAAGTCCGAGCAAAAGGAATTTTTGTTCTCGAAGTTCCCCAATCCCAAGTTTTGTCCCAAGAATCCCAACAAGTCGTTGATGGATGGGGACAAGCGATTCCTGAAGCAGGTCGAGGTCGCTAAAGATGGTGGTCTGAAGAACGCAGTGATTGCCGTCATGGACATCGAAGATAAAGCGTTTATGGATGGGTATCAAGGCACTGAAGTGGTGGCGGAATTCTGCGAGTTCCTGCCGTTCGCTGGGGTGGTGGTGAATAATAAGTCCTTCAAGGTTGAGAACCATGACGCCGATCCAGAGGATCCCAAGTCGCTCGAAGGTGTCCTTCATAATCCGCATAGCTTTGTGGTGAAGGGCACCAGCTCAGCCACCGGTTTCAACATCGGTTTGGCCAAGAAGGGTGACAAGCTCGATAAGCCGGTGGTGTTCCGTGGCGGAGCAGAGAAGGTTGGGTTCTATCGCTTACAGTGCGACCAGCATGAGTTCATGCAGGGATTTTTCCTTCCGGTGACGAGTCCACACTTTGCTGTCGCGAAGGATGATGGCACGTTTGAGATCAAGGATGTGCCGGCCGGCAAGCACAAGGTGGTGGCCTGGCATCCTTTCGCCGCGAAGGGTAAGAGAGTGGAGTTTGACGTCGATGTGGCTGACGGCGGAACCGCCAACCTCAAGGCTGAAATCAAGTAATCTCGAGTTTGTTTGAGCGGGGCAACCCGCGAACAAGGGGCAGCGGAGCAATCCGCTGCCCCTTGTGTTTTCCCGACCGGTCACACCGCTTCCGCCGCCTTGCCTTTCAGTTTCCGATGTAGGTAAGATGCCAGAATTTCAAGGCCATTTGCCTGAACAGGAGTGGTGTGTCACGAGAGCTTTCGCTCGCGGAAATCTTCCAGCTGGGGTACTACTGGGAGACGAAAATCCTGCTCACGGCTGTCAGATTGGACGTGTTTTCTGCATTAGATGGGAAGCGAAACCGACTCTCCGACGTGGCCGATCGCCTGGGCGCTCATGAGACGACGCTGGGACTGTTGCTGAATGCCCTTGTCGCGATGCGCTTGTTGGAAAAGGACGAGGATTGTTATAGGAATTCGACGGCAGCGGCTACAAATCTGTCCCGCAACTCCGCGCAATATATAGGACATCTCCTGCTGCTGCACGATGCAGAATGGGACAACTGGGGTAAATTGGAACAGACGATTCGTACGGGACAGAGGGCAGTGGATCGGCATGTCTTTGAGACCGACCCTGAGTTAGGCAGCAACGTGCTGGCGGTACTCCATCGGATTGGGCAACAGAGTGGACCGGATCTGGCCAAACGATTGCAATTGAGTGGGCCGGTGCGACTCCTGGATTTGGGTGGCGGAGCCGGCACGAATGCCATCGCCTTCTGTCAAACCTATCCAGAGCTGACTGCCACGGTGTTCGATTTGCCCGCGACGCTCCGACTCACAGAACGAACGGTGAAAGACGCCGGATTGGAATCGAGGATTCGGTTGTGTCCCGGCGACTTTAACAACGATGCATTGGGTGGGCTCTTCGATGTCGTCCTGATGTCCGACATCCTGCACTATCAAGATTTTTCGACGAACGCATCGTTGGTGAAGAGGGTCTGGACTCATGTGGCGCCCGGTGGCCGGTTGGTCATCAAGGATCGATTTTTAAATGAAGCAGGAACCGGTCCTGCCTGGACCACCGCGTTTGCCGTTCACATTCTGGTGAACACAGAACGAGGCGGTTGCTACAAGACGGCAGATGCGATGCAGTGGATGAGGGAAGCAGGTTTTCCGACTGTTGAAGAACTGGAACCGTCAGCGGTCGTGCAGGGGAGCAAGTCGCGTGAAGCGTGAAGCGTATCTCGCTCAATCGTTTCGAGTTTCTAGTTCCTGGTTTCATGTTGTTCGTTACGAATTGCTGAGGTTCCGAAGTCGAACCCGAAACTTGGAACCTGAAACTAGAAACCAGCTGCTTACGGACGAACGACGAGGGCGTCATGCTTGAATGGCTGAGAGAGCCGGGATTTTTCGGCACCCACGCCACGGTCGGGGCTGATATGAGCCAGCTCATGGCGACGTTCTTTACGGGGCTCTTTGTGATCGGTTGGATCCAGGCAAGGAGGCACCGGGCAGATGCGCATCACTGGATGATGTTCGGCGGGATGATCGCCATGTTGGCGTTTTTCATCAGCTACTATTTATTTCGACAATTAGGCGTGTTGGCGTTTGAAGGGAAGGAAGGCTTCGGTGGGTCGCAAGCTCTCTACGATTATGTCTTCATTCCCGTGTTGATCGTGCATATCACCCTGGTCATTCTCGGATTGGTCATGGCGATCTATATGATCGTGCTGGGCTTTCGCGCACAACAAGTGGTCGATGGTGTTCGATCGCTCAAGGAGGCGTTGCTGCTGACGACGTGGAGAAAGATCGGGGTGATCTTTGGCACCTTGACCGCACTGGTTGTCCTGTTGTTCTTATCGCGCATCGCCACCGCCGATTTTTCAATGAGGAAATTTGAAGTGTATCTCGGTTTGTTGACTGTGATCGCTGTCGTGTTCTCGGTTGAGATGACGATCCAACGGATCTGGCCGAACGGCGCGCGTCGCCATCGGGCGCTCGGCCTGTTCACGATGGTCGTCTATTGTGTCCTCTTCGTGACCGGGACCACGACCTATACCATGCTCTATCTCTTGTATCCTGGCAAGATCGGATAAGTGATGGGTGCTGCGCACGCAATGCAGAGATGGCAGATAATCATGCGCTCCGAGACGCTTCACGCTTCACGTTTCACGCCTCACGGTGCTTCACCATGCTGACCTGTGGCTGCGGTCGTTGGATGCATACAGAGGGAGTTGAAGAACGTCTGTACGGGGATGGAACCCCCCAATGGTTCATTCGGTCGGAATGTCGTGGCTGTGGCTTAAAAGTCGGGGTCGATGTTCCTGCTGGGCAGCCAGGCGGGCTTGTCGATCGGACGATGTGGACCGATGATGCGATCCACCGGTTGGATCGCATGCCTCCGTATCTTGCTCCGCTCGTGCGCAGTGAAGTCGAGCAGGATATGCGGGTGAGAGGGGAACGGGTCGTCACGTACGACATCCTGTTCCGTCCAAGGACGGGCGAGTGCATCGAGTGGGAGCCTGAAGCGGAACGTCGATTGGATAAAGTGCCGGCGCCGGTGCGCGCCATGGCGCGCATCGAATTAGAGCGGACAGCGGCAGATCGCGGCGGCACGCGTATCACCGTCGAACTGATGGAAGAAGTGAAGGCGCGGTATTTTGGAATGGCCTCTCAGAAGACGTGAAAGGTGAAATGTGAAAAGTAAAACGAAAAGAGATCGCTTCGTTTCACGTTTCACGTTTCACGTCTAGCGAGCCGACTATGTTGCATCGAATGGCCTTACGAGTACTGCCCAGCCTCAGTCTGGCTGTCACAGAGAACTCTGTGCGCAAGAAAAAGCGGATCGTCATGTTTGTCCCTGGGTTGGTGGCGTTTGCGGTCTATCGGTTGGCCAAGTTGTTGGTGCCCCTGTCAGAGCCGGTCGTGTTATTGGCAGTCAGCGGGCTGGTCTCGTTGGTGACGGCATTACTAGCCTATCGCGTCGGTCGGGCCACTGCATGGAGAAAGATCGTGAGCGAGGATGGGAGTCGTGTACTGCTTTGGCTCGGCGGCTGGATTGGATTCGTGTATGGAGTCCAGTTGTCTCTATTGGTCTTGGCGTTACTCTGGCTCGTTGGGTATGACTATCTCAAACATCCTGATGGGCCGGCTATGATGGCGATCATTATTGCCTGCACCTCTGTCGCGCGGGATGCGTTCGAGATCGGTCATGTACGTAAAATGGCCTTCATGGGCCGCCCGTTTCCGACATTTCCAGACGGGGCGGCTCTCCGTACGATGGTGGGCAGTCATGCCATGGAGTTCGGTCCCTGGGTCGCAGTCGGTCTCGTGGTCGGTGCGTTGGGCGCGTCGCTGGGACACTTGGTCGAGGCGAATCAGATTGCAGCCCTCATTCAGGTCTCGGCTGTGGCGGTGTTGGGGGGCGGAGTCGCGCTCTGCGCCTATTTAGGCGGGCTTCGTCCAGAGACGTCATGGACTAAAGGGCTTGTGCAGACCAAGGCGGGCGAGCTGCTCAAATATTGGTGGTGGCCTGGACTCTCCTTCGCCGCGACATACTATCTTGTGGCAGCAGGATGGGTGATTTTTGTCTTGAGACAGCCTGGGATTCCCACAGCCTATGCGATGGCCAGCGGCGGATTCGTGACCGGCATGATGGCGCTGTATTGTTATTATCTCGGGTTTCGCCGGCAAGTAGAAGAACAACAGGGACAGACCCTGTCGAGCGCCTTACTCCGATGTCCCTTCGTCATGGGGATTCTTGGAAAATCGACAAGTGGCGCGTGAAGCGAATTTTGTTCAAGCGTTTCAAGTTGTACGTTTCTAGTTTCAAGTTTCTAGTTTCAAGTTGTTCGTGTCAGATCGCTGAAGTTCCGAGGTTGAACCTGAAACCTGAAACTAGAAACCAGCAACTCCTTTCCCAGGTGAACGACAGTCCATTCAGAGTATGGCCATGAAGAAGAGCGCATACAGAGTCATCGGGTATTCCACTCTATTGTTGGCTGTTCTCGCGGCATTGGGGATTGGCTGGGGTCTTCAAAGCCAATCCTTTGCCGAAGATGCCACCGATCTGTATTTCAAGACCGCAGGGATTCCCGATGGGCCGCCGGCTCCTTCTCCCCAGGAGACGGTCTACTCACGCATGGGGTCGCTGGACAGTCGATTGATCGTGTGGTTCATCACCCAGCTCCACACGTATTTCGGCGGGTTTGTTCTCGCGTTGCCGATTTTTTGTGTGTTGCTGGAATTTCTTGGGATTAGGAGCAAAAAGCCCGAACTCGCACTTCGCTATGATGGCCTTGCGCGCGATTTGGCAAAAGTCGCCCTCCTGGCCCTGTCGGTCACGGCGGTGGTCGGGAGTATCATGCTGGGGATCTTTCTCTATTTCTATCCCAGCTTCATGAGATATATGGGCGGGACGTTCAAAACCTTTATGCCGGTCTACGCGTTCGTCTTCCTCGGAGAATCGCTGCTGCTCATCACCTATTACTATAGTTGGAACAGGCTGATTACGCCGGCTTCAAAGTGGGCGCATGCATCGATCGGCCTCTTGTCGAATCTGTTTGGGACAGCATTGTTGTTGTTGGCGAACGCCTGGTCTGCCTTCATGATGGCGCCTGCGGGTGTCGATGCCCAAGGAAGATTTTTAGGGAACGGATGGCATTTGCTCCATTCGGCCTTGTGGAATCCCTTAAATGTCCATCGCTTCCTGGCGAACATTATGTCCGGAGGCGCGGTCGTGATGGCCTACGCCTGCTATCGATTTTTTACCAGTAAGACCGAAAAAGAGAGCGCCTATTTCGACTGGGTTGGGCATATCTTCTTATTTGTCACGGTCATTGCATTGTTACCGATGCCCTTTGCCGGCTATTGGTTGATGCGGTCGGTCTACGCCTTCAGCCAGAATATGGGTGTGACGATGATGGGTGGGCTACTCACCTGGCTCTTCGTCGTGCAGGCCATCTTGATCGGCGTCCTCTTCCTCGGAGTCAACTTTTACCTCTGGCAGAGCATGGCGCGCCTTCAAGGAGGGGAGCGGTATCAACCCTACTACCAAGTACTGCTTTCGGTCTTCATGGTGGCCCTGTTTATTTGGCTGACGCCGCACACCGTCTGGATGTCGGCCGGTGAGGTCAAGGCGGTGGGAGGGGCGTCGCATCCCGTGGTCGGCAACTATGGCGTGATGTCGGCGAAGAACGGCGCGGTCAACATCATGATTCTCATCACCACCATGAGTTTCCTGTATTACCGTCGCGCCAATCGAACGATGGTGGTGCCCTGGGTCACGAAAGGAAACATCCTCATCGGCGCGCTGTTTTTCTTGGGAGCGGTCAATATTATCTGGCTCTCCGTGTATGGGTACTATCTGCCGGCGAAGCTCCGCGTGGGGCTGTCGTCACCGCAGGCGGCAACCACGCTGACGGTCCTTGTGGTCGGGGTGGTCCTCAATCGCATGATGCTCAAAGGGGCGGTCGTTCATGGGCCGGTCCAGTGGGGAAAGATTTCACTCAGGGGCATGGCGGGCCTGTTCGGATTAGCTGCGGCATTCACCTGGGTCATGGGTCTCATGGGCTACATCCGTTCCTCTGGACGGTTGGCGTGGCATGTGAGTGAGTTGATGGCCGATGTCTCTCCCTGGGCCTTTACCCCAGACTTCGCGTTCGCGGCGAAGATGGTGACACTCAATATGATGGTGTTTTGGGGGGCGGTGCTCGCCCTCTTCTGGATGTGTCAGCGGAATCAGTCGTCTGCGATGGGCGAAGAGCTGACCGATGAAAAGACGAGGGTGTTGGCGCCGTCGTCGTCTCAAGAGGCATGAACATCAAAAGGGGTGAGAGTATGAAGCGAGGGGCGATGATTTGGAGATATCTCGCGGTCGGGCTGGTGGTCTGCGGAAGCCTGGCGATGCAGGGTGCGGCCATGGCGCAAGGACAATCCTTAGTTCTGGAGGATTTTCAGGCGAAAGACGCGGAAGGATTCCCATTGAATTGGGAGCATGAAAACCAACGAAGCCAGTCCAAGGGGCGGGATGCCTATAAGGTCCAGACAGAGGACGGTGTGAACTTTCTGTCGGCCAAGGATGCGGGGCAGAGGGTCAAGAAAAAGAAGATCGATTGGGACCCGAAGGCCTTTCCCGTCCTCACCTGGCGCTGGCGCCTGCAAAAAGCTGCGCCGGACGCGGCTGAGCCGATTGCAGCGATCTATGCCTCGCTGGATACAGATCTCATGTTTATTCCTGTGTTTACGAAGTATGTCTGGAGTGCCACGAAGCCCGAGGGCACGCTGACCGAAGGCGGTATCTTCAGCGGCTCGGAGATCGTAGTGCAAAGCGGCACGAAAGCGGCCGGCCAGTGGTTTGAAGAACGCGTGAATGTGTACGAAGATTTCAAACGGATTCACAAGCATGAACCGGCTGCCAAGGCCTGGGGCATCTCGATTATTGCCGCGTCCGGCGTAGAGATCGATTTTGGTTCGATCGTGGCGAGCGCGGGACGCTAGCAGGCTACCCGCGTTATACGTGAAGCGTGAAGCGTGAAACGTCCGAGTCCGGAAACGAACGACGCTTCGCGCGTTTCGAGTGTCTGCTAGGGAAATGGACCGTCAGCATGGCCAAGTCAGGCACGGGGCAAGCTGCGACCGTACGGGCGGCGGATATTCTCCTCGGCATGGCCGTGATGGGAACCGTTGGGACGCTCATCGGGATCATTATGGGCGGCGAGATAATGCTGCTCGCGAGTGGGGCTGGGCTCGTGCTCGGCGGAGTGATCGGGTTTATGGGTGGCCGGCGTTTCCTGGCAAGTATTTTGGTGGGCACCCTGTTGGGAGGGGCGCTTGCCTGGCTCGTTGCCGGTACGGAGAGGATATCCGTAGGCGCCGGGGCCGGCGCCGCCATGGGTGGATTTCTCGGTGTGCAGATTTCGATGTTGCTGGACATGCGCGCAGCAAAGAAGAAGGCTGCGCCGGAGCCCCCCGATCCCTTCGTATCAGGACCATCCGGAGGAGTATAAAACGCGATGGAAAATAAGGGAGTGCTCATCGGTTCGATCATGTTTGTCTTTGGGGCGTTCGCCCTGATGATTGGCTTGTTAGTCTATGAGTCCTACAAGGCGAATCAGATGAAAGCGTTGGCCTTGACGATCAAGACCGAGGCTCGACCTGAGCCGAGCAGCGGACCCTCGCTGGATTATTCCATGTATAAAACGAAGATCGGCGATGAAGGGCGGGACATGGTGCAGGTCCCTGAAGGCCCCTTCATCATGGGTAGTAAAGATGGCGGCCCGGATGAGGTGCCGGAGCGGCAAGTGTATTTACGCGCGTTCTATATCGATAAGAAAGAAGTCTCGCAAGAGGAGTATGCACGGTTTGCCAAAATGACCAAGCGGGCGCTGCCCAAGATCGAAGTGTTTGAGGACGATCAATCGAAGCTCCTGAAGCCTGAGTTTGCCGCGATGAGCATGACGTGGGAGGAGGCGGCGGCCTATTGTAAATGGGCGGGAAAGCGCCTTCCGACGGAAGCAGAATGGGAAAAGGCCGGCCGTGGTGAGGGAAAGCGGAAATACGCCTGGGGCGACACCATGAAGAACGGTCGCGTCAACGCCAATCTGGATGGGAGTGAAGATGGATATCGGTATCTCGCGCCTCCTGGAACATTTGAAGCCGGCAGAAGCCCCTATGGAATCTATGACATGACCGGGAACGTCGCGGAGTGGGTGGCAGACTCCTATGACGAGCATTATTACCAGAAGGCGCCCTATCGTGATCCGAAAGGGCCGGACAGTGTGGATTTGAAAGTTGTCCGAGGAGGGTCATGGCGCGAGACCGAGCATAACGCTCGGCTTTCCAAGCGATTTGCGGCAAAGCGTTGGCGGACGGATATTACGATCGGGTTTCGCTGTGCGAGCGATGATATGGAGACGAACGACAGTCCTGCGGCGTCATAATCACCATGCTCGAAACAAAGTTCAAGGTCATGTTTCTTCTGGCTATTCTTGCGTTTGCCGCGATTCCAATCATGGGAATTCTCCGTGGCACCCAGCTGACCCCGTTTGAAGAGTCTCAACCTAGTTCCCCAGATTCAACCCCATCGGTGCCGCTCAATCCTGATGAAGTGTCTCGTGAAGAGCCGGTTCCGGAAGAAATGATCTCGATCCCGGCAGGACCCTTCATCCGGGGGACCGATCACGGCGGGTTCGATGAACGACCGCAGCGCACGTTGGCGCTGGATGCATTTGCCATTGACCGGTACGAAACGACGAATTTCCAATATCAGCAATTTGTCGATGCCACCGGACATCGCAAGTCCGGCCCCCCTGCTCGCTACGCCAAGAATATGAGCAAGATGCGCGGCGTGAATCAGCCGGTGGTCTACGTGTCATGGGAGGATGCGGAGACCTATTGCCATTGGAAAGGGAAGCGTCTTCCGACTGAGGCGGAGTGGGAAAAGGCCATGCGAGGATCGGATGGGCGCCTGTGGCCCTGGGGAGATGTGGATCAGGCCAACGGAGCGAATTGGGCCAGGGTGCAGGATGGCCATGAAGTATCCGCATCAGTCGGAGCGGTTCCGACCGATAAGAGCCCCTATGGTGTCATGGATGGGGCGGGTAATGTGATGGAATGGGTGGCCGATTGGTATGGTGAGCGTTACTTCGAAGAGGCTCCGGAAAAGAACACACAGGGCCCGGATAACGGTGTATTTCGGGTGCTTCGCGGGGGCGGGTATGCGACCACGGGATCCGATATTCGCATCACCAGCCGGAGCAAACTGGTTGCGGACTTTCGTGATGAAACGATCGGGTTCCGCTGTGCGGTTTCTGGCGAAAAATCAGAAAAACCCAGCGTGAAAAACTCCGCGAAACCTATAAGAAATCAAAGTAGTAGAGAATGAGAAACACGGCCACAAGTATATTGACAACCATTCCGACCAAAACTATAATGTCGAACACTTTTGATTTTCGTTTCATCGAATTTCCTCTGATTATTCATGTGCG
The DNA here is from genome assembly GCA_034440335.1 of Nitrospirota bacterium. Lineage (GTDB taxonomy): Bacteria > Nitrospirota > Nitrospiria > Nitrospirales > Nitrospiraceae > Palsa-1315. Next base: position 21,709 of record JAWXBV010000101.1, read on the forward strand.
AAAAGGAATTTTGAATAACATACGAATAACTGTGTGTCAATAAAGTCGCTGAGCGAATGCGGGACTTTTGGTCGCATCAGGAGAGAAGGAGACACGATGGCCACGGCAGCGCCGGATAGCGAAATAAAAGTCAGAGTCGGCAAGATGATTTTCTACATTACCTGCGCAGTGGGTCTGTGGTTTTTTTATTGGTTCGCTGGAATTCAGTGCCCCTGCTAATGAGGGCCGCTGCAGCGCGAGGTTTTCTTTGAATGTCCGCAAGGTCTAGGGAGGGAGTGCGATGGGCATGACAATCGTTTACGTCGTAGTGTCGCTGGTCGTATGCATTTCTTATTTTCTCGCAGTAGACCATTTTTTGATGGACTCGCAGGGGCTGGACTTCTGGTATCTCTTCCGACAGTAGAACCTGATCGTTCTGCTGCTCCGACTCTGGCTTGTGGATAAGGCAAATAGAACGTGGATATTTTTCAGAATGCATCAAGGAGGTAATTCATGGGACGTGTAGCCGGGAAGAAGTTGTTTTCAATCATGGCGCTGTGCGCGATGGTTGGCCTTCTCCTGCTCCCCATCGCCGTCGCACTTCCGTCACTGGCTATGGGCGCGGGCGCGCCTGATGAGGTGAAGAAGGAGGGTGAGGCGAAAGTCGAGAAGGGGCGAGACGTCTATTATAAGACGGAGGGTATCGTCGTCGGCGCCCCGGCTCCGAAGACTGTCGATGGCCCTCGGGACTATCCGCGGTATAACTTTGAGAGCCGTGTGTTGCTCTGGTTTGCCAATCAGCAGCACCTCTACTACGGAAGCTTTGTCCTCGCAGTTCCGATCTTCTGCATGGTGATTGAGTTCATGGGGGTCGTAACGAAAGATAAGGCGATGGCGAAGCGGTATGACAAACTCGCCTATGACTTCATTAAGATCAGCCTGACGGCCTATTCACTGACGGCGATTCTTGGCGGTATCCTGATCTTCACCTTCCTGACGCTCTATCCTGCATTCTTCGGCTATTTATCCAGTATTTTCCGCCCGGTCATGCATATCTATGCATTGATGTTTGTGGCGGAGAGCGGAACCCTGTACATCTACTACTACGGTTGGGACAAGATGACGGAAGGGTTCCTCAAGTGGATTCACTTGAGCATGTCCGTGATCTTGAACGTGATCGGCACATTGCTCATGTTCCTGGCGAATTCCTGGATCGGCTTCATGATGTCGCCGGCCGGCGTCGATGAGCAGGGCCGCTACCTCGGGAACATCTGGCACGTCATTCATACGGCCCTCTGGAATCCACTCAACGTTCATCGCATTTTGGGGAATATGGCGTTCGGCGGTGGTGTCGTGGCGGCCTACGCGGCCTACAGGTTTTTGGCCTCCAAGACAGATGAGGATCGTGCGCACTATGACTGGATGGGGTATATCGCCATGGCGCTTGGCGTGGCGTTCTTGATTCCCTTGCCGTTCGCCGGCTACTGGCTGATGCGAGAGGTGTACGCCTATCGCCAGCAGATGGGAATTACGCTCATGGGTGGGCTCCTGGCCTGGCTCTTCATTATTCAAGCCACCATGATCGGCATTCTCTTCTTGAGCACGAACTATTATCTCTGGCAGGCGCTCGGTCGGATGCGCGGTGCGGAGAAATATCAACGCTACATCAAATATCTCGTATTCGTTTTGTGCTGCGGCTACTTGGTCTTTATTACCCCCCACACGATCGTCATGACTCCAGCTGAGCTCAAGGCCATGGGAGGACAGCAGCACCCGGTGCTGGGAAACTACGGTGTCATGTCGGCCAAAAATGGTGGGAATTAATGTGATTATCACGACCACCATTCTGAGCTTCGTCTGGTATATGCGAGGGAATAAAGTCTCGACAGTATCCTGGTCGAAATTCGGCAACATTTTCATGGGTGTCTTCTTTGGGTGCGCCTATGTGAACATTATATGGCTGGCGATCTATGGCTATTACATCCCGGCAAACGTACGGGTGGGTCTGTCAGTGCCACAAGTTGCCACCACACTCTCCTGCCTCTTCTTCATGTTTGCCCTGAATACCGCGATGATGAAGGGCGCCAAGCAGATGGGGGCGATTGAATGGGGGAAGATCTCTGTTCGATCGCAATATGCGTTGATCATGCTTGCAACGGCCTTTACATGGATGATGGGCTTGATGGGGTACATCCGTTCTTCGGTCCGGTTATTCTGGCACGTGAACGAGATTATGCGTGATAACTCGCCATGGGCCTATACGCATACGGTCGGGTTCGCGGCGAACATGATTTCATTCAATGTACTGTTCTTCTGGGTGAGCATCCTATTCGTCTTCTGGCTGGGAAGTCTCGGGATGAAGAAGGCGCCTGTTGAGGCGAAGGCCGGGGTTCCAGGCGGCGCGCCGCAGCCGGCTGGGGGCCACTAATCATCTTTAAGGATTTTGGTTGGCGGAGTGAAGGCACGGGATACGCGCCTCCACTCCACCTGAACCGCAGGAGGTTACATCCGTGGGCGATTTAGTAAAGGAAGCTCTAACGATAGGGTGGCCGTTATTTGCGCTTCTCGCCGGTCTTTTCGTGTATTCATTGGTGGCAGCGAAGGATGCTGCTGCCAAGAAGAGCGCAATATTCAAGATTTTTATCGGGACAATCGGCGCCATCTTGTTGATGGTTGCGATCGCCCACTATAAGGGGAGCTTTTATGAAGCGAACCGGATGCTTCCGGTCTCCTTAGTTCTCATCACGACGACATGCTTCATGATGGGGATCTATTTCCCTAATCATGCCGCGCTGTTCAAGATCGGTGGATTCATGTTCCTGGTAGCCGCCGGTCTATCAGGGTATGGGAATTGGCTTCCACAAGTTGAAGGTGGATTTCCTCCTGCAGAAGTGAAATTGGATTTTGCTTCTATGTCTTCTCAGCAACTTGCCGATGAAGGAGAGAAGATTATTTTTGGTGGAGTTGGAAAGAACAAAGAACAGGGGGCGGTCGGCAAAGGGCAATGTCCTCTCTGTCACGCCTTCCACGCCGGAATGCTTGGTGAACGTGCTCCCAACTTGGTAGGTCTTCCAGCACGGGCTGGCAAGGAGCGGTTAGAAGATCCAAAGTATAGCAAGGGCAAGCCGGACGGCAGAAACTTTGCTGAGAAAGAAGCATTCCCTGGGGCTGGGACGGCTGAGAATGGGCAAGAATATATTGCGGAATCCCACTCCTGTCCGAGTTGTTATGTCGTTGCAGGCTACGGCGTCAAGGGCACCAATGATAAAGAAAGCCCGATGCCGGCCATTCACAAACCACCAATCTCGCTGAGCCTTCCTGAATTAGCGGCTGTGGACACCTGGCTCTATCTTCGCGAGGGGATCGATGCTCCATCCTTCGAAGAGATCGTTAAATCGTATGAGAAGTTTATTCCCGAAGCGGATCGGCCTAAACAACAGGAAGAAGTGGCGGGAGGTGCGGCAAGCGCCCTTATGGCGGATGGAACCGAGACGATCGATGTGATTTTTCAAAAGGCGACTTGCGTAGCCTGCCATACGATCCCCGGCATTCCAGGCGCGAAGGGGACGATCGGTCCTGTGCTTGAAGAGGGCACGAATGCGCTGCTTCGTATGAAGGATAAAGAATATAAGGGCTCGGCCAAGACTGTTCCGGATTACATCATGGAGTCGATCGTCGATCCCAGCGCCTACGTGGTGAAGCCCTTTCCGGACAATACCATGCCAAAGATATTTGGCCAGAAGTTGAGCGCAGGTGCGATTAAAAAGATCGTCGATTACTTGTCACAGGTAAAGGCGGGTTCGCCGCCGCCGAAGATTTCATGATCGTGGCTATTTATCTCTTGTATCGAGTAAACGGAGTTCACCGATGAAAGCATTAATGTCAGTCGCGGCACTTATGGGAGCAGCCGGAATACTCCTGCTCGCTGGAATGACGGTGGGAATCGTGCCATCAAATACCGTGCGCCTGATCGAAGGGTATATGCCGGCTCAAGTGATCTTCGAGCTCACGCTGTTTGTGGCGGGATTTACAGGGATCAGCTATATGATGGCGGCCATGGGCATAGCCTTCCCACGGTTTTGGCAGGGGATTCTTTTTTGGGCATTCATTCTCCTCTATTTGAAGTTTCGCATCTATCCGCCCATTCCATTCAGTGTTCGCGCCATGTATGGAGCGGTCTCCCTTGTGTGCGTGTTCATGTGGGTATCTGCGAACGAAGAAGATTGGAAGAAATTCAAGCAGCCGATCATGAATGTTTTGGATGCCAAGACCGGGGGGAACAGGATATTGCGTTATGCATATCTGGTCATTCTGCCGATCTTGATCGGCGGATTCTCCTATAACGCCATGGTTCCTAAATCGGAGGAGCCGATCGAGTTGCGGACCGTCCATCCTGCCCCACCGGCCAGTACCAAGGTGCATGGGAAGACCTATACGCTTCAAACATCGCAGAATCCCTATCGTGTCAATCCGGAAGGAAAATACGATCAAGATTATAGTAACGCCAATATCGTTGAGCAGGGTATGGGCCGCTTGATGAAACCGAATGCCAATCCGTGGGATAAGGATGCGGCAGGCTATCTCAAATATGTGCGTGAGGGCGGAGAGATTTTCTACCAAAATTGCCATTTCTGTCATGGCGATAACTTGAACGGGCGAGGTCTTCATGCCTTCGCGTTCAACCCGATCCCGGCGAACTTCACCGATCCAGGTACGATTGCTCAATTACAGGAAACATTCATCTTCTGGCGTGTGTCCAAGGGTGGAATCGGCCTGCCGAACGAAGGGTTTCCCTGGGCCTCTGTGATGCCACCCTGGGAACAGCATCTCACTGTGGACGAAATCTGGAAAGTCGTCTTGTTCGAATATTGGCATACGGGATATTACCCAAGGACATGGGACTAGAGTTCATCGAGTTGATAGCCAACCTGGTTTGACGACATGAGGGAAGCAATGAAGAATTCGATAAGTCTGAAAGCGGGGACATTCCTCACGGCTGCTTTCGGAGTCATCCTGGTCTCCGGAATCTCCGGGGGCTTGGCTTTTGCCGCAGAGACTCTTCCTGCCGGCTTTAAGAAGGGCGAATTGGCGACTGAGCCTTCTGCCGAAATGATCGAAGCAGGAAAGCGGGTCTACTTTACCAAGTGTGTGTGGTGTCACGGGGTCGATGGTGCGGGCGATGGACCAGGCGCAGATCGTCTCTGGCCAAGACCGCGAAACTTCAATCAGGGAACGTTCAAGATTCGGCACACGGCGAGCGGTGAACTGCCGTTGTTCGATGCCAAGAAGCCCGTTGCCGGCCAGAATGATCTATTTGATACTGTGACACACGGTCTGCCAGGTTCCGCCATGCCATCCTGGGAAGGCATTCTGACGGAAGAGCAACGGCTCCAAGTGTTGTCATTCGTCACCACCCAGCTTGTGAAAGATCGAAAATTTACGGACAAGGACTCGGAGAGCCAGACCATATTGCAGCTGGCCGATGTGAAGCCGATTCCTGCAACAGAGGAGAGTCTGAAAAGAGGAGCCGAGCTCGTTGTCGAGAGGAAGTGTGTCGAGTGTCACGGCACTGATGGCCGCGGCGATGGCAATGCGTTCAACCTGAAAGACGACTGGGGCTTTTCGATACAGCCGGCTAATTGGCACAAGTGTTGGAACTTCAGAGGCAGTCGGCAAGATCCCTATAACGTGAAGAACATCTTCCGAACGTTTTCGACCGGAGTCAACGGCACCCCTATGCCCTCCTTTGCCGACAATACTACTGTCGAGGAACGGTGGCACATTGCCAACTTTGTGAATTCACTCTGTGAACGTGAGGCAGATGGAACGCCCCTCTCGATTGATCCGTTGTCAGACAAGCCCAAGGTCAACTTTGTGCTGTCCTCAGGAGTGATCCTGGAAGGGGGAGAGATTCCAGCTGATCCTGAACATGAACTCTGGCAGAAGCGGGCCAGGCGGATCATCGCGATGGGCGGTCAGATCACCCATAAGCCAAGAAACTTCGTGAACCGGATCGACGATATCTGGATGAAATCGCTCTACAACGATACGCACGTCGCATTCATGTTCCAGTGGGACGACCGTACGAAGAGCGTCGCAGAAGGAAAGTTGCCCTGGCCTCCGACCTCAGTCAATGTCGATGTGAAGGAGCAAGATCCGAAGACTGGAGAAGAAGGTTCGATTGCCATGCATCAGAATAACTACACGGTCTACAACGATGCGGTTGCCATTCAAACTGCAGTGAAGTGGAAGGATCTTCCCGCTCCGATTAAGCCACGATATCTCTTCGGCAGCAACGAACAGTACCCAGTCGATATTATGAAATGGGAGGCCGATGGGTCGCTCCGCGCGTTCAAGGGTACCGGATGGGATAAGGATTTTGAAGAACGGGACAACTACGAAGAGAGCAGCAAGTTACTTTTTTCTGAATGGAAGAACGGCCGATGGACGGTAATTATTCAGCGGCCATTGGGCAATAAGAAAGATCAGGATTACGACGAAGACACCTTCTTTGAAATGGGGCAATATATTCCCACGGTGTTCTTTGCTTGGGACGGGCACAATGGCGACGCAGGGAGAAAGATGGCTGTCTCGGCATTTTACTATACCTTCCTGGAGCCTCCGACACCACGCGAGGCCTATATTTATCCGATCGTGATTGCGTTTGGCGTGGTCCTTTTGGAAGGTTGGGTGCTGACGAGGCGATCGAACAAGCGAAAGGCGAAGGCCCTCTAAGGTACATCTGAGCTGAGAGAGTCTGCAGCATTAGAGAGGGGGTGGGGGAACCCACCCCCTCTTTCTTTTTGATCTCCTGCTAGAAGGAATCATGGCGAATGATGTGACCGGCATCCTTCTCGCTGGAGGGAAAAGCCGAAGAATGGGCGAAGATAAACGGCGCCTCGTTGTGGGGGAACAGACTCTCCTTGAACGAGGACTAGCAGTGCTTCGCTCAATTTTCACGGAGGTCCTAGTCGTGATTGCGCAGGACAGAGACCCGCTTGGTGTCGATGCCAGAGTGGTGCGGGACCTGGTGCCTGATTGCGGCAGTCTCGGAGGGCTGTATACCGGCCTCATGCAGGCCACAACACCTTGTATTTTTGTCGTCGCTTGTGACATGCCGTTTTTGGACCAGGCGGTCATTGCTCAGTTCACGAGCCGAAGGCACAACGCAGATATTGTGATGGCGAAACTTGATGGGCGTCTACATCCGATGCATGCGTTGTACGGCAAGCCATGCCTGCAGGTCTTGGAAGAGATGATTTTGGCACGACAGCTCAAAATTCAAGAGATTGTCTCGAAAGCCTCCCTGCGGGTGGAGCATGTCACTGAGGCGGATTTGCTCACCATCGACCCATCCGGACGTTCCTTTTATAACGTGAATACGCCGGCGGATCTTGAGGCGGCGCGGTCCTTGCTGCCTTGGGTTCCTCCCTCAGGATAGCCGTCATGCGCGTCCCGAAAAGAACGATCGTGATGATCCATCCAGGCGGCCTCGGCGATGTGCTGTTGGCGGTTCCGGCTATGGTGCGGTTGCGGACTAGATTTCCCAACCATCAGTTGGTTCTCTGTGCAGGGGACCAGATTGCAAGGTTGCTCCACGCATGCTGCATCGTGGATGCGTGGGTGTCGGTACAAGGCCGAGTCTGTGCAGACTTGTTCTCCGGTCTAGATTCGGTCGGGGGTCATGTTCCGACTTGGTTGGCGCAGAGCGAGCGTGTCATTGCCTGGACGCAGGACCCCGATGGTTCGCTAAAAGAGACACTGACGGCAGTCGGGGTTCGAGAGGTGATCGTGAAGTCTCCGTTCGCGACCGACATTCTGGCGACACATCAACGTGATCGGTTTTTTGAAACGATCAATGAGGTGCCGTCTGACGGGGAAGGAGACGCTCGGTTAATGGTACCGGAACCGCTCCTGCATCTCGGACGAGCCTGTCTTGAAGTGGCAGGTCTCTCAACCGAACAGCCTCTTGTCGTCATCCATCCTGGGAGTGGGAGCGCCCATAAGTGTGTCGCACCTGAGACCCTCGCGACCGTCATGACTGCGCTGCAGGTTTCCGGGGCGATTCCGATGGTTCTGGAAGGACCGGCAGACCGAGAGCCGGTTGAGCGTCTGTGTCAGTCATGCGTGGACCCACCGACTCTCCTGAAGGGGCTCGATCTTTGTACCGTCGCTGGACTGCTCGCACAGGCACGGCTCTTTATCGGACAGGATTCTGGAATCACCCATATGGCGGGGTTGATAGGAGTGAAGACGGTTGCTCTGTTTGGACCGACTGATCCCACTCGCTGGGCTCCCCGTGGCGCCAACGTGACCGTGGTGCAGGGCATACCCTGTCGTTGCCGATCATGGGGTGAAGTCAGTCAGTGCGAGAACAAACCTTGTCTCGAAATTCCGCAGGAGCATCTCGTGGCACTCTGTCTAGCACACCTCAAGGGTGCCGTGACCCGATAGAGAACTTCATCCGGCAGCCTTGTCACTGACCACCCCGTATGCTAGAGTGCCCAGTTCGTTTTTCCTTTCATTGCTGTGGACTTAGGAGTTTTTTTCTTGTCAAGCGGGGTCGTGCAGGAAAAGGTCGCCAACGCGCTTCTTGGAGCGCTCAATGGTGCCAAAAAAAAAGGCCAACTGAAAACGCAAACCTGGCCTCAGCTGAGTCTGGATGCTCCCAAGCGGCCTGAATGGGGAGACTTAGCGTCGACGGTCGCCATGTCTCTTGCGGTGTCAGAGCAACGAGCCCCCCACGACATTGCCCAAATTATCATCGACAACCTTGCTCAGCGTGAGCAGCTCTTCGACCGGGTCGAGATCGTCAAGCCGGGGTTCCTCAACCTCACGGTCAAGCCCGCCATCTGGCAAGAAGTGCTGAGAGAAATCGAGATGCAGGGATCAGCCTACGGGCGAGCTGAGATGGGACAGCGCAGCCGCGTCCTGGTGGAGTATGTGAGTGCGAATCCGACCGGCCCGTTACATGTAGGACATGGGCGCGGCGCGGCAGTCGGGCAGGCTGTCGCGAATATGCTCAAGGCGGTCGGGTATGACGTGGTGAGTGAGTACTACATCAACGATGCAGGCCGGCAGATGAAATTGTTGGGGGCCTCTGTCTATGCGCGATATGAGGAGCTCTCGAACCGGCCGGTCGAATTTCCGGCTGAGGGCTATCACGGAGCCTACATCACTGCCGTAGCTGAGCGGGTGAAGCAACAGCTCGGACCTGAGTTGGCTGGACGTTCGGCTCCAGAGGTCGAGGAACGTTGTCGGATGTTTGCCAATCAGGAGCTGTTGCGTCTGATCCGCGATGATTTGAAGTCCTTCGGAATCGAGTTCGAGTCCTGGTTCAGCGAGGCCTCTCTGGTGAACTCAGGGGCCGTTCAACGGGTGTTGGATGAATTGAAATCGCAACAGTTCCTGTTTGAGGAGGAAGGGGCCTGGTGGTTTCGATCCTCGGCCTTCGGCGACGAGAAGGATCGTGTCGTGCGGAAACAGGACGGCGAGTACACCTACCTGGCCTCCGATATCGCCTATCACCGGGATAAACTGCAGCGTGGATATGATCTGCTCATCGACGTCTGGGGTGCGGATCACCATGGCTACATCCCTCGCATGCAAGCGGTCGTGCAGGCCTATGGGCATCCGAAAGATCGCCTCCAGGTCGTGCTGGTCCAGATGGTGAATCTGTTGCGCGGCGGGAAAAAAGTGGAAATGTCGAAGCGGGCAGGCGAGTTCATCACGATGCGGGAAGTCATCGATGAAGTCGGGGCCGACGCGGCCAAATTCTTTTTCTTGATGCGCGATTCCGATTCGCATCTGGACTTCGATTTGGAACTGGCCAAGCAGCGATCATCCGACAATCCCGTGTACTATGTGCAGTATGCCCACGCCAGAATCGCCAGCCTCTGGCGGGTCGCGGCGACACGAGGGATCGTCTGTCCCCTGCCGAGTGAGACGGACTTGACGGTATTGACGGACCCGGATGAACTGGGGTTGATTCGCAAGCTCTCCGCCTATCCCTCGGTCCTGCAGGGTAGTGCGATGGCCTACGAGCCTCACCGGATGACCTATTACCTCCAGCAATTGGCTGGGCTGTTGCATACGTTTTATAACAAGCATCGGATTCTTCCTCCCGCTGCCGATCGAGACCTATTGGCCGTGACGCCAGAGGGGTTGGTTCCAGGTGAGGGACTGCCGAAAGAGGTGCTGACCCCTGAGCGGACTGCGGCAAGATTGGCGCTGATGAGCGGCATCCAACAAGTCTTGAAGAATGGACTCGCCGTGCTCGGGATTTCTGCGCCAGAGCAGATGTAGCAGACAAGAGGGGCCGTGGACTATTCAGTGCAGCAGGTGGATCGTGAGACGGGCGCGCGGGTGGGGAGACTCAGCACGGCCCATGGTGCCATCGACACGCCGGCCTTCATGCCGGTTGGGACGTTGGGGCCGGTAAAGGGGATTGATCCGGTCGACCTGGAGCAGCTTGGCTTCGGTCTCATGCTGAACAACGCCTATCACCTCTATCTGCGGCCTGGGCATAAGATTATAGCCGAGCTGGGTGGGTTGCATCGGTTCACCGGATGGCCTGGCGCTATTTTGACGGACAGTGGCGGATTTCAGATTTTCAGTCTCGCGAAGCTGTGCAAGGTGACGGACGAAGGGGTCAGTTTCCAATCGCATCTTGATGGGTCTACACATTTCATCACGCCGGAAACGGCCATTGAGATCGAGGAAGCGCTGGGCGCCGACATCATGATGGCGTTCGATCATTGCGTCGCTCTGCCGGCAGAACCAGAGGTGGTGCGTGATGCAGTGCGACGGACCACCCTCTGGGCGCAACGTTGCCAGGACAGCCGGCGTCGCAGGGATCAAGCCCTCTTTGGGATCGTGCAAGGCGGTTTGGACGTGGATCTCCGTGTCACCTCAGCGCGTGACCTTGTGGGGCTTGGGTTTGAAGGCTATGCCGTCGGGGGGCTCTCGGTGGGAGAGTCGAAGGCAGAGATGTATGCCATGTTGGATGTGACCGTACCGGAGTTGCCGGTTTCGAAGCCGCGATATCTGATGGGTGTAGGAATGCCGGAGGATTTGATTGAAGGCGCAGCGCGCGGGATCGACCTGTTCGATTGCGTGGTGCCCTCGCGCCATGGACGGACTGGCTCGCTTTTTACGAGTTTTGGACGAGTGGTGATTAAGCAAGCGCGGTACGTTCGGGATGAGCAGCCGATCGATCCAGCCTGCGGCTGTCCGGTCTGCGCGCGGTATTCACGCGCCTACCTGCATCACCTCTTTCAGGTCAAAGAGATGTTGTCGTCGAGACTCAACACCATCCACAATCTCTGGTATTTTGCCGATCTGATGGGCCAGGTGCGATCGGCGATCGCGCAGGGAACGTTACGGTCATTTCGGGACGAGTTTTACCGATCCCGCGACCTGGCTGCATCGGAGGGTTTCGCGACGGACGTCGAGGGGCTTCGGTCTGCCGCAGGGGACTAACCTAGTTGAGAAGGAGTGTGTATGGTGATGCAATCGATCGTAATGGCGCAGTTGTTCGGTGGAGGGGGGACGGGTCCAAGCTCCATGTCCGGTACCCTCCTGTCACTCGCTCCGTTCGTGTTGATCTTTGTTATCTTCTATTTCTTGGTCATTTTGCCGCAGCAAAAACGGACGAAACAGCAGAAGGCGTTGTTGGAGGCCCTGAAGAAGGGCGACAAGGTGGTGACGGCGTCGGGTATCTGGGGTACTCTGACGAACCTCGGGAAGGAGACGGTCACGCTGCAGATTGCGGATAGTACGAAGATTCGGATACAACGGGACCAGATTGCTCGACTACGCGGCGGCGACGAGGAAGACAAGGACAAAGACAAAGACAAGGACAAAGACAAAGACAAGGATTCGTAGGGCCTACAGGATAACGAGGTATCAGACGACATGAAAAGAGTGGGTGGGCGGTTAGCATTATTGGTGTTGGTGGTGTTGCTGTCGGTGATCTTCTTTCTCCCAACCTATCAGCCGGTCTATCAGGCCTTGCCTGGTTGGCTGAAGACCGTGATGCCGAATAAAGGCATTACACTGGGGTTGGATCTGCAAGGCGGGATTCACCTCGTCATGGAAGTGGATGAAGATCGCGCAGTCGAGATCGCCGTCGATCGATCGATCGTGTCCCTCCAAGATGGGTTCATCGACAAGAAGATTCCCGTGGAGTCTGTCACGCGGACGGGACCGACTCAGGTCACGATTCAGTTTCAAAATGCCGAACTCAAGGCACAGATACAGAAGACGATCGACGACTATCCGATCTTCAGCGAGACGGAAACTGCCGGATCGGTCAACCGGCTGGTGTGGGAGCTGCGGGAGGCCGAGGCCAAGCGGATCAAGGACTCTGCGATCAACCAGGCGCTGGAAACAATCCGGAATCGGATCGATCAGTTTGGCGTGGCAGAACCGATGGTGCAGCGGCAGGGGTTGAAGCAGATCGTCGTGCAGCTGCCGGGGGTCAAAGAGCCCAAGCGCGCCAGAGATCTGATCAAAGAAACGGCATTGCTCGAATTTAAGATGCTCGACGAGGATAACCAGGCGAAGCTCGACCTGCCGGCCCGCATTCCGAAAGACAGAGAAGCGGAGGTCCTGAAACAGGCCGAGGCGAAGCTGCCCGAGGGCGATCAGATCCTCTTTGAGCGGGGCGTCGATAAAGACACCGGCCAAGAATATCGCATTCCCTATCTCGTGAAAAAACGGGTCATGTTGACGGGCGATGTGTTGAGCGATGCACGGGTCTCGATCGGCCAATTCAAC
>JAWXBV010000102.1:0-3032 GCA_034440335.1 Nitrospirota bacterium
GATGAACCGGCCACAGATCTGTGCGGAAGTTGCACGCTCTGTATCCAGGCATGTCCGACCGGCGCCATTGTCGAACCCTATGTCGTCGATGCCCGGCTCTGCATCTCGTACTTGACCATTGAACTACGCGGCAGTCGAGAAGTGATCTCCGACGAGCTCGCCACTCAGATGGGCAATCGCATCTTCGGCTGCGACGATTGCCTGGACGTCTGTCCCTTCAACCTACGGGCAGACGCGACGAGTGAACCAGCCGTTAACCCCACCCCCTTGACCCTCGCCCCCAACCTCAACTCACTGGCTCAGATCAGCCAGGAAAGTTTTTCGGCCATGTTCAAAGAAAGCCCCCTCAAACGAGCCAAACACAGCGGCCTACTTCGCAATGTGGAAATTGCACAGGAGAACCACAGGCGACAGACAGGGGGCCGGGCCTCATAGCCACCCCCCTGTTTTCTTGGGGGAAAGAGGAGTAGGCTGTTTCCAGTACTTGGCAGGGAGGCCCGAATCCATGCACCCTCCGGTCCTGCTGTTCATCTCGGCCGATTCCTACACCAAACCGTTACTCGAACAAGCCCTCGCTGATCGACAGGCCACCACCCTTGCCGCTGTAACAACCGAAGAGGGTCTGCGAATCCTGAAAGACCGGACAGACCTCGGACTCGTCGTCTGCGACGAGAGCCAAGGGCGGATTGCGAGCCAAGTGATCCTGTCTCAGGCCAGACGCATTGCTCACAATCTCTCCGTCATCATCCTCGGAACAGACGGATCGGCCAAAGCCGCTGTCGAAGCCTTACACCGTGGCGCCACCGACTATCTCGCACAACCAGTCACGATGAAGGAGCTCCAGGCTGCCATCGACAAGACCCATATCTTCGAAGCGCCAGAACATCAAGCGCGCGAAGAATGCCTCTCAGCATTCGCTCAGATCGTCAGCCGATCGCCCCAGATGAAACTGCTGAAACACCTGGCAACCGAAGTCGCCCAAACCGATGCAACGACCATCCTGATCACCGGCGAAAGCGGTACCGGCAAAGAACTCTTTGCCCAGGGGATCCATGCCGCAGGCCCCAGGTCTAAAGGCCCCTTCGTGGCCCTCAATTGTGCAGGCATTCCCGAGCAGCTCCTCGAATCGGAATTGTTCGGCTATCAACGCGGCGCCTTCACCGATGCAAAGCAGGCCAAACCCGGACGATTTCAACAAGCGGAAGGCGGCACGCTCTTCCTCGACGAAATCGGTGAGATGAGTCCGTCTGCGCAGGCGAAACTCTTGCGCGTCCTTGAGAATCACCAGGTCGATCCGCTAGGCGACACGCACAGCATCCATGTCGACATTCGCGTGATTGCGGCCACCAATGAAGATTTGCCGGCGCAGATCAAAGCCGGGCGATTCCGCCTGGACCTCTACTATCGGCTGAACGTCTACCAACTGCGCATTCCGCCGCTCCGCGAGCGACGTGAAGATATCGAACCAATTCTGATCTCGTTCCTGGAGGCAGCCCGCCGGGATTATGGCTGCCGCATCAAGGGCATCACCCCAGCTGCGCTGACCATCTTGCAAGGCCACGACTGGCCTGGCAACGTACGGGAGCTGCACAACGTAGTCGAAGGGCTCACTATCACATGTAAAGACGAGATGATACGACCGGACCACCTGCCGGTTTCTCTCCGAGATGCCCAATCAGCTGGGCAGAACGGAAACACTGAGAAGTCCTCGCTCCTGGCCTACGGCCTCTCGGTTGACGAAATGGAAAAGAAGATGCTCCAAGAAGCACTACAACGCACAAGCGGCAATATCTCCGAAGCCAGCAGGCTCCTCAAGATCACCCGCAATACGCTCCGGTATCGCATGGCAAAGTACCACCTCTCCTAGCAGGATGCTGAAAAAGTCCGCCAGCTTCGTTCTCAGCTCGCAAGAATCCTCAACAGGGACCCGGCCGCCTCACCACTCGGCGGCGCGCACAGACTTGGTGCTCCTTATTCGTCGCACCGTGCGCCCCAGAGGGTACGCCTCCGGTTCTTGCTCCGCCTACGGCCTTACTGGACGATCTTTTCGACCAACCTGCGGGAGCGTTCTCCTGTTGTGCCACGTTTAGGAGAAAGCGCGTCCCTAGGCCCTGACTCCCTTTGTTCCAGCCTTGGCCCCAGTGACTGCCCCTTGCCAATGTCCTAAATTTAGGACATACTATGCCTGTGAAGTCGATCACGTTTCACCCTAAGGCGCTGGCATTCATTCGAGCCCAATCGCCAACGATCAAGCGGGAAATCGGCGAAGCACTCCGTGATGTTCAGAAAGGTATCGGTCTGGGCCTGCCTCTCAGTAGGCCGATGCCCACGATGGCAACTGGTACGCACGAGCTCAGGATAAGAAACCCAACGACAGCTGTACGGGTGTTCTACTTTGTGAAATTAGCTGACACGATCGTGGTGTTTCACGGATTCCAGAAGAAAACCAAGAAGACACCGACACATGAAATCGCCGTCGGCCAACAGCGACTAAAGGAGGTATTGGATGGCCACGCCTAAAACCCGCAAGAGTGTAACCGTTCGGACTGCCGAAGACCTTGGACATGCCTTGGGTTTGTCCGCGGCTGATACTGCCGAAATGGAATTTCGTTCGGATCTCACCGTTGCACTGGCGAAAATCATTCAAGCAGGACGGCTCACCCATGCCGAGATTGCGAAGCACGCTGGCACGTCGAGAACACGAGTGACCGCGATTGCGAACGGGAACACGCACGGCGTCTCAACCGATGTGCTCATCCGAGTTCTCGCCGCGACAGGCTATCGCGCTGAAGTACGGGTAAAGAAGGATGGGAAGGACACCCACATTGGTCTTGTGCTCCTGGAACGCGCACGATAAGAATGTGCTCGTTCGACGGCCGCACCTAGACCAACATGAGTGCCCTTCCAGGAGAGAAAAGCAAGTGAGCTAGGAGGGCCCTAATCCGGACGTAAGGTCGTTGGTGGAGTGCTCTTGCGCACACACGAGTGCCAGATCACGACGGCAAGATGCGGGAAGGCTGCGCGTGGCGGGC
>JAWXBV010000103.1:0-16849 GCA_034440335.1 Nitrospirota bacterium
ATTCATCCGGGAAAACCAGATAGACCAGAAAGACCATCCATCCAGACAGACGAGCCCGCGCGCGTTGCGCGAGCACAGAAGATCATCAGGCTCCATCCCGGTCTCTGTTCCGCGGAGTATGAGGACGACCAGACTGCCTTACTGCGGCGAAAGAGCAGGGGCAAAAAATGGGGACATTCTCCTGCTCTCGACATTTATGAGACGGCGATAAGTGAGGGCTGTATAGTAGCGCCCGCTCGAAAGGGCGGGCGAGGATTGAAACTGTGCAGTGCAACCATGGTTGCTTAGATAGGCTGGGCGTTCTCGCTGAAATTTTTACGGCGACACTCAATCATCAAGGGGCTGTCGGCTAGTTTGTGCCTGCGGATGCTCCATGAGGCGTGAGGAGGAAGATCAGAGAGCTACGTTCTTCAGAGGAGTTCCTTGAAGTGGTCGTGATCAATGTCGGCGGCGTCCAGGATTTGCTTCAAGGTGCCGGGCTTGATGGTGTGATGGCGAGGAATAATCACAAGGCGTTTGTTGTCGGTCATCGAGATATGTTTGCCCTCGCGAAGGACATAGAAGCCGGCACGTGTAGGGGCTCTCACGACGCGTTCATGTGAGACCTGAGGCAGCTTGGTCATACGCTGACTTCAACGGTCCTCAGCTTCTTCAAACGTTTGAGATCCTCGATGCTTGCGAGATACGTCTTGATGGCGTCTTTGATGTTGTCCAAGGCTTCTTCTTCGGTGTCGCCTTGGGAGACGCATCCCTTCAAGGTTGGGCAATACACCACGTATCCCCCAGCCTCGGGGTCTTGTTCCAGGACGATTGGATATTCCATGTGTGCTTCACAGGTCTGACAATGGGATGGAGTATAACAAAGTGCGGGAGGGATGTGTGCAAACCGTGCGCTGTGTGAAGTATGGCCTTGCAGCATGGGAAGGCCGTGAGTTGGTTTGTCTGCTTTTTTGGTTGAACAAACCTACCCAAATAAACAAAACAAACGAAATAGACCAGATGAACCAGTTAACGCGGCCGCCGTTTGGCCTTCGCGGTCGGTGGGGCGGTGAGGGGATCGTCGGGCCAGGAATGTTTGGGATAGCGGCCACGGAGTTCTTTGCGCACTTCTTGGTAGGCATGGGCCCAGAAGCTGGAGAGATCCTTCGTGATCTGGACTGGCTTGCGCGCCGGCGACAGGAGATGGAGCATGACCGGAATCTTCCCATCCACGAAACGGGGTGTCTCCTTGCAGCCGAACATTTCTTGCAGTCGCACAGCGAGGATCGGCAGATCAGGCGTGTCGTACTCCACCCGAACGATCGATCCGCTTGGGACGGTCAGATGGGTGGGGGCCCACCGGTCGAGTCGGCGCGATTGTTCCCAGGAGAGGAGCGCATGCAACGGCTGGGTGAGATCGAGCCGCGTGACTCGGTCGAGCGTGGTGAGCCCTAAGAGAGAGGGACCAAGCCAGTCATCGAGCGTCCGTAGTAATGCTTCGTCAGACAGATCGGGCCATCGCGATGCTTGCCCTTCTATCCGGCGGAGGAATGCCACTCTCGCCCGCCATTCACGAAGCTCCATGGTCCAGGCCAGCCGGTTCAGTCCCGCCCGACGAAGCCCCTGCACTAATGCCGCCGACATCATCGAAGGGTCTGGTTTCGAGAGTCCCTGCTCAGACACAATAAGCTGACCCAATCGGCGCTGTCTTGTCGCGCGAACCGCCTCTGCCGTGTCATCCCACACAACTTCATCTACTGCTTGAATCTTGTCTGCATAAGCCGTCTCAATATCTCGAAGCTGTACCGGCGCTGCCAGATCGATTCTGGCCCAGTGCTGGCCCCCGTCGAGTTCAGCAATGACCAGATAGTCTTCTGAGCCGAGCGGATCGGGGTTGGCGAAGAGAGCGCCACGGCCGTTGGCCATGAGATAGCGCGCGCCCATTCCACCTTGTCCACCTTGGCGTCGGGCGATGCGATCTGGATAGGCGAGTGCGAGCAACAGTCCGACCTCATTGAGGCTGTCCTGTCGATCCGAATGAGCCGATCGGGGAAGTTGTCGTTGCCAGAGGTCGGCGGTGCGTCTGACTCGCTGGCAGGCGCCTCGATCGACGGTCGCGCCGACTGCGTGGTCGTGCTGTCCATGCAAGACATCCACACGAAGTCGTAGATCGGCATTGCGCCGGCCGGAGGGGCTTCGCAGAATATCTCGCTCGCTCAATAGCGCTGCCAGTTCACAGGCAAGATGGCTGAGTTGCCATGGCACAGACTTCAGCAGCATGTGCGCGAGACGGGGATGCAGTGGCAGTTCGGCCATCTGTCGTCCATGCGCGGTGATCTGTCCCTCTGCAGTGAGCGCGCCGAGGCCTACGAGTAATTCCCTCGCCTGGGCCACGGCTCCGGGCGGTGGGGGCGTGAGCCAGGACAATTCGGCTGGATCGGCTGTGCCCCAGAGGGCCAATTCGAGCAGCAACGGCGCCAGGTCGGCGTCGAGTATTTCAGGCGGGCGACGAGGGGCGAGCGACCGGTGCTCCGTAGAGGTCCAGAGGCGAGAACAAACGCCCGGTTCGAGCCGACCGGCCCGGCCACGGCGTTGTTCGGCGGAATCCTGGGTGACGCGAATGGTCTCTAGCCTCGTGAGCCCCGAGCGTGGATCGAAGCGAGGCAGGCGCAACAAGCCGGCATCGATGACGACGCGGATGCCGTCGATGGTCAAACTGGTTTCGGCAATCGAGGTGGCCAGCACGATCTTTCTTGTGCCAGGCTGAGCTGGTGTGATCGCGCGGTCTTGCGCCTCTTGCGGCAGGTCGCCATGGAGGGGTGCGACAAGGACCTGTCGGCCCAAGTTGAGATCGAGAAGTTTTCGTTCGACGCGGCGGATTTCTGCCATGCCGGGCAAGAACACCAAGAGACTGCCTTGGTCCTGGGCGAGCGAACGCCTGATCGATTGGACGACTGCCGTATCCAGGTGGCCGGAGAGGGGCTGCTCCAGATACCGTGTCTCCACCGGAAACATCCGTCCTTCGCAGGCAATGATTGGCGCCTGGCCCAAGAGGTCTGAGACCGGTCCACAGTCCAACGTGGCCGACATGACGAGTAGGCGGAGATCCGGGCGAAAAATCCGTTGCGCTTCGAGACAGAGAGCCAATCCCGTGTCGGCTTGCAGGCTTCGTTCGTGGAATTCATCGAAGAGGACGATGGCGTAGGCGCTCAGCGAGGGATCGTGCTGGAGCAGACGGCTGAGGATCCCTTCCGTGACCACTTCGATGCTGGTCTTGGGTCCCACCTTGGTATCGAGCCTCATGCGATAGCCGACTGTTCCGCCGACCGATTCACCCAGTGTGGAGGCCATGCGATGGGCCGCAGCGCGGGTGGCGAGACGCCGCGGCTCTAACATGAGCAGTTTCTTTCCGTCGAGCCAGGGCGCGTCGAGCAGGGCCAGTGGCACCAACGTCGTTTTGCCCGCGCCGGGCGCGGCAGTCAACAGCGCATTGCGGCCTTCTGCCAGCGCGCGGCGAAGGGCAGGAAGCACATCTACTATTGGAAGGTCAGGCAAGGGGTAGACCGATGAATCATGCGGGTTAGAGCCTGCCGGCTATCGCAGACGAGAACAGGCGAAGATCGTTGAGCCTCGTACAGATGATGTCATAGACTTGGTTGTAGTCGATGGTCCAATACACATGGACGAGCAGGTTTCGAAATCGAGCCATCTGTTGAAGGCGAGTGGTGAGGTCGGCAGAAAGGATTCCAGCTTGCTGAAGCAGGGTAAAACAGCCGGCATACTCTTCTGGGACCTGATGCAGCTGTTTGGCGGATACGTGGAAACATAACGCCAGAGCGGCTTCGATTGCGACTAAGAGTCGATAGCAGGCGATATCTAACTGATCTTGACTGGAAAGGAACTGTTCGCGGGAAAGCGTTCGAAACTGTTCGAGGCGTGTAAGGGCGGCATCGATTTCTCCACAGCGCGCGCGAACGAGATCCGGATTCAAGGTCATGCAGCAAACGCCTCTTTTGTGGCCTTCAGAAGAAGCGGCGCGATGTCCAGATAGCGGCGAGAGACGTTCTCCAACGTGGAGGCCAGCAGGTCATCGTTCTTGGAAACAAGCCGGTGACCCCGGACGGCATGATATAGGAACGTCATGGGAACCTGGTTCAAGATCCGTACATCGACAGGAAGTCCTGTTGCGTCGGTGAGTCGTTGCGCAAGCGAAGCCACAATCTCGGTGTGGCGCGTGGTGTCGAACGGATGCAGATAGATGCCGACGTCCACATCGTGAACCGTATTCCCTTCAAGAAAGGATCCGAACAGGTAGGCGAATGCGACAGTGGGATCGGCCATGAGTGTGGCGACCAGCAGGTCGGTGATACGCTGCCGGTCTTGGTCCGTGAGTCGGTACAGGCGGTGTTTCATGCTCTTCGCGTCATGGTGAGTGAGTCGAACAGGACTTGCCGGCCATCATACACCGGCCCTCTGCATGGTACAAGAACGGGCTTGTGCATGGACGGGTCGGCACGCAGGCGGTAGTCGGCATCGGATGTTCTCTTCGTCGTCTTGACATGATAGGTTCGGCGTTCATGAGCGTTCGGCTGGGTTATGCTCCTTCGCCGAATACCCCGTAGCTAGCTACGGGGATGAAGGCGAGGAGAACCCTCCGTAGCCTTGGCGAAGGAGGGTAGTGGCTTCGGAGAATTTCGCCGAATACCCCGCAGCTTCCGGCCTTCGTAGCCGAAGTGGCTACTTCGGCGGAGTCGGCTGCTGCGGGGAGCTTCATTGATGACGGTTCATTGAGAAATCGCAGAGCAAGCCGAGTAGGTGAACAGAGAGATTTTTTATCGACCTGCTATCTCTTGACGGTAGAATCACAGTACTATGGCAATGGCTTGCTCATTGTCCGATTATCAACTGACGTCTATTCACGTAAAGTCCATCGAGGCATTCTATGAAACATGACACGACTCACCCATCGGTTGAAACGCCGGCGAAGGGTTTTTCTCCTGGGTTCGCAGTGCTGGGCCTGGAAGCGGCATTGCTGACCACGCTCGACACGCTGGGCTATGAAGAGCCCACGCCGATCCAGCGGGAGGCGATCCCTCCGTTGTTGGCGGGCCGCGATCTCTTGGGCCAAGCGGCAACCGGGACCGGCAAGACCGCAGCCTTTACGCTTCCGCTCCTTCAACGGATTGCCCATTCGGCGCGGCGCTGTCCCTCCGCGCTGATCCTGGTGCCGACCAGAGAGTTGGCCATACAGGTCGGCGAAGCCGTCACGCGCTATGGCAAAGAATTGAAAATCTCCGTGCTTCCGATTTATGGAGGACAGGCCATCGGTCCGCAGCTCCATGCACTCAGGCGCGGGGTCGATGTCATTGTGGCAACACCTGGACGGGCGCTGGACCATATCCGTCGAAAAACCCTGCAGCTCAAGACGATTCAAATGGTCGTATTGGACGAAGCCGATGAGATGCTCGACATGGGGTTTGCTGAGGATCTTGACGCCATTCTGGAACAGACACCCAAAGAGCGGCAGACGGCGTTGTTCTCCGCCACCATGCCGATCCGGATCGCCGCCATTGCCAAACGGCATCTGAAGGAACCGGTCGAAATCAAGATTGCGAAGGAGCCGCTCAAGGCCGGCGCGGCTCCGCGGGTGCATCAGACGGCCTACATCGTTGCGAGGCCGCACAAAGAGGCGGCACTGGCTCGTATTTTGGATATGGAGGCGCCGAAGTCGGCCCTGGTGTTCTGCCGTACGCGCATCGAAGTCGATGAACTGACCGCGATGTTGATAGGCCGTGGGCACAAGGCCGAGGCGATCCATGGCGGGATGAATCAACCTCAGCGCGATCGTGTGATGAATTCGTTTCGAGGCGGGCAGACCGAACTGCTCGTGGCGACAGATGTCGCGGCGCGTGGGCTGGATATTCCCTCCGTATCGCATGTGGTGAACTACGATTTACCGACGTCTCCGGAAGGCTATGTCCACCGGATCGGACGGACCGGGCGGGCCGGACGTGAGGGGGCGGCGATCACCGTCATCGACCCGCGCGAGCAGCGGCTGTTGTGGAACATCGAGCAGCTGACAAAAGCCAAAATTGTCGTGACGCCGGTGCCGACCGTCGCCGATCTTCGCACGAAGCGGCTGGCACGAACCAAGAGCGCGATTGAAGAGGTGCTCGCAGTCGGCGACTTGGATCTGTTTCGGGCCGTGACCGCGGGACTTGCCGATCAGGGAGATCCCCTGGATGTGGCAGCGGCAGCTATGAAACTGGTCTTTCGCATGCAGGGTGGGGAGCGGAAGGAAATCGATATCCCAGCTGTGTCAAGCAGGCAGCCGGAGCGACCATCGATGGCGCGCCGTCCCATGGGAGATCCTCGTGGGAGGGCGAGTAGCCCGATGCCGAGAGAGGGACAGGGCAGACCGTTCAACCAGACTGGTCGTGGCGGACGAACGGCGGGGATGGCGAAGATCTATATCGGTGCAGGTCGAGAGGCAGGGATTAGGCCGGGCGACCTCGTTGGGGCGATTGCCAACGAGGCAGGACTCAATTCGAATGCGATCGGCGCGGTCGAAGTGATGGACCGATTCTCATTGGTGGAAGTGCCGGAAGTGTTGGCTCGGGAGGTCATCGAAACCCTCAGCCGGACCAGGATCAAGGGGCAGAAGGTGGGGGTGCGATTGTTTCTGGAGCAGCCAAGAGGGGGAGGAAGGGCGTAGCCAGGTGTCCTTTTTGCTCGCATCGAACGCGCACGATAGGAATGTGCTCGTTCGATGCGCGCAGTCAAGGACAACCTGGCTACGCCCTTTATCAGTGAAAAGTAAGAGAGCGAATCGAAGGCCCTCGCCTGGGCTAGTGGCACGTCTCGGGAAATCGATTGTGAAGCAATCGGAGGGTGTGGCGGGTGAAAAATGTTTGCCAGTGGGTGGGCGGGTGAGAATGTCGCGCGCAGTCAAGGGCAGTCTGGCTACACCCTCTGTGAGAGACAGGTGAGGGATGTGCGCGGGGAGGACCATGAGCCGCCTCTTGTGAGACAACAAGGAAGGCTGGAAGGACGATCGGACAGATGGTCCACTGCGTGAACTATTGAATCAGGAGGAGGTGACGGGCGAACAGCAGTTGCGACAAGGAGTCGGCAGCAATCCACGATATCCTCTTCCTGTCAGGTCATCGCATATTCATCCTACGCAATCAGTCCTCATTGTTCACACATCCCATGGAGGAACATGGAAGAAGAAGTCATGAGCGGCAACCAAGCCAATTCCATGCTGCGGCTTATGAGCCTGATGTTCAGAGCCCATCCTTGGCATGGGGTCCATATCGGAGACCAGGCCCCGGAGGTGGTGACGGCCTATATTGAAATCGTGCCGACCGACACGGTGAAATACGAAGTCGATAAGGTGAGCGGTTTTCTCAAGGTGGATCGCCCGCAGCGATTCTCGAATTATTGTCCCGTCTATTACGGACTGGTTCCACAAACCCACTGCGGTGACGGAGTTGCGGCCTTGTTTTCCGCAAGGGCCAAGCGTACGGGTGTCGTGGGGGATGGCGATCCACTCGATATCTGTGTCCTCACGGAGAAGACCATTCCGCACAGCGACATTCTTCTCACGGCTCTGCCCATCGGTGGCCTCAGCATGGCGGACGGTGGCGAAGCGGACGACAAGATCATTGCCGTCATGAAAGACGATGCGACGTATGGAGGCTATACCGATATCAGTCAGGTTCCGCTGGCCCTCCTCGATCGTCTACAGCACTATTTCCTGACCTATAAGAGTGCGCCTGGCAGCATCCACGATAAAGTCGAAATTACCAGTATCTACGGTCGAGAAGAAGCCTTAGAGGTGATCCGCACCAGCCATCGGGATTACAAGGCGAAATTCCCTGAATTGGAAATGCGGTGGGGGAACGGCAAGGGCTAGCCGGCTGTCCTGTTTGTTCGCAGAACAGAGGAGGGGATGGAACCTGATGATCTTCTGTGCTCGCGCAACGCGCTCGGGCTCGTCTGTCTGGTTGGCCGGTCTTTCTGGTCTGTCTGGTTCTTCTGGATGAATTTCTAGTCCGATCAACCAGATAGACGAGATAGACGAGATAGACCAGATGAACCAGCATTCGTTCGAGGTACGCAGGACAGGCTGGCTTGGCTGCACCTTCCTTGAGAGGGTAGCGGAGAATGTGCGATGAGATCTGCTTCTGTGCAAGAGAGAAATATGACACGATGGTACACATAAAATTGCGGCTTGGCATGGTTGCTCTCGGTCTATTCCTTCTCGCTCCCTGGCCGAGTCAGGCGGAGGAGATCCGCTTGAACAGCATCGGAATACGAGGAGGTGTCAGCGGGAGCTCTCCTATCGGAGAAAAAGAAGCGGAATACTTTCATCAGTATGACCTGATGGCGAACTGGTCAATGCCCTGGGGGTGGTACTCCGAGTCGGGATGGGGCGTCGGCACACGATTGATGGGAAGTCTTGGCGCCGTGACTACGTCGGGGGATACGGCGTTCATTAGCACGGTCGTTCCAGGGGTGGTGTTCGAGAAGAAAGACGGTTGGCTTTCGCTGGAAGTCGGAGGGGGCGCCGCGCTCCTCAGCCAACACCGCTTCCCCAATCAGGACATCGGAGGCCTATTCCAGTTTGTATGGGATACAGCGGTCAGAGCGAGGGTCTATCGAGGAATCGGCGTGGGCTATTGGTTTCACCACATGTCGGATGCCCATCTCTATGGGAGCAACGTCCATGGATTCGATTTGCACATGATCGAGGTCAGCTATCGGTTTTGATGGGCTGCCTTTTCTCTCTCGCCGTCCGTTCTTCATCGCCATTGGAAAAGCCTACAACGGTGAACGTGTATGCTCGGACAAAGCGTCCGCGCGCTGGTCCAATCATCACGAGGTTGAGGGAGAGAAAACAGTATTTGCGTGGAGTCATGCGTGATTTCCGCTATGCTCTCTTCTCAGGTCTTCGCGCCGACCTCCCACGCGCCTACCGCTCATTTCACGAGAAATACAAGGGAAGAATCGCAGGGTCGATGTCACTCGGCATGACTGATTGCTATTCTAGATTGAGGGGGTATTGATGGTACGAAGGGTTTTGCAAGCAGCTACGATCGGTTGTGCGCTGTTCCTTCTCGCTCCCTGTCTCAGTCAGGCGGAGGAGATCCGCTTGAACAGCATCGGAATACGAGGAGGTGTCAGCGGGATCTCTCCTATCGAAGACAAGGAAGCGCAATACTTTCATCAGTACGACCTGATGGCGAACTGGTCGCTTCCCTGGGGCTGGTACACCGAGTCTGGGTGGGGCGTCGGTACACGATTGATGGGAAGTGTCGGCGCCCTGACGGCATCGGGGGATACGGCGTTCATCGGCACGGTCGTTCCAGGGGTGGTGTTTGAGAAGAAAGACGGTTGGCTTTCATTGGAAGTCGGAGGGGGCGCCGCGCTCCTCAGCCAGAGCCAATTCCCCAATCAGGACAGCGGGGGCCTCTTCCAGTTTGTATGGGATACAGCAGTCAGAGCGAAGGTCTATCGAGGAATCGGTCTGGGCTATTGGTTTCACCATATGTCGGATGCCAGTCTCTATGGGAGCAACGTGCTTGGGTTCGATTTGCACATGATCGAGGTCAGCTATCGGTTTTGAGGGGCTGCCTTTTCTCTCAATCGGCGCGCTTTTTTCAGCGCAATGGCACACGGCTTCAACCGTGAACGTGTATGCGTGGACAGAGGGGCCGCGCGCGGGTCCAATCATCACGAGGTCGAGGGCGAAAAAAACAGTATTTGCGTGGAGTCATGTGTGATTTCCGCTATGCTTTCCTCTCAGGTCTTCACGCCGACCTCCCACGCGCATATCGCTCATTTCACGAGAAAGACAAGGGAAGAACCGCAGGGTCAATGTCACTCGGCATGATTGATTTCTATTCTAAATTGAGGGGGCATTGATGGTACGAAGGGCTTTGCAGGCAGCTACGATCGGATTTACGCTGTTCCTTCTCGCTCCCTGTCTGAGTCAGGCGGAGGAGATCCGCTTGAACAGCATCGGGGTGCGTGGCGGGCCTACCGGAGGCTCTCCCATCGGAAAGCTTGAGACACAATATTTCAAGCAGTATGACGTGATGGCGAACTGGTCAATGCCCTGGGGCTGGTACTCCGAGTCGGGATGGGGAGTCGGCACACGATTGATGGGAAGTCTTGGGGCCCTGACTGCATCGGGGGATACCGCATTTGTCAGTACCCTGGTCCCAGGAATTGTATTCGGGAAGAAGGATGGCTGGGTGTCTTTGGAAGTTGGAGGGGGAGGGGCGCTCCTCAGTCAACAGCAGTTCGCGCAGCAGAACATAGGGGGCTTGTTCCAGCTGGTATGGGATGCCGCAATCAGAACGAAGGTCTATGGAGGAATCGGCGTGGGCTATTGGTTCCATCACATGTCCGATGCCGGCATGTATGGAAAAGATGCCCATGGAGCGGATTTTCATATGATCGAGGTCAGTTACCGCTTTTAATCCTGTCCCTTCTCCTCCTCCTATCCTGTTCATCGAAAGAAACACCGGACTTGCGTGAGACGGTTATCCTGCTTTCTTCATCTGTTCCATGACGACCGAGTGGGGATGGGGGATGATGTCGACTCCGTTCCTGCCTTTGGTTTTGACCCGATAGAGGGCGTAGTCGGCCATCTTGTGCAACAATTCAGAACTCAATGGATGCTCGGAGGACCAGATTGTCGCGCCGATACTCACCGTGACAGTGAGCTGGCCGCTTGGTGTGTCAAAGGGCATGTCGCTGATAACCGACCGAAACCGTTCGGCGCACTCGCGTAATGCGTTCAGATCGCAATTAGGCACGATGATCAAGAATTCTTCTCCCCCAACGCGCCCGACGTGATCGTACTTGCGCGCAGTCTCACGCAGCCGCTGCGCGGTTTCTAGCAGGACGGTATCGCCAACCGGGTGGCCATAGGTATCGTTGACCCGTTTGAAATGGTCGAGGTCTGCGATGAGGACTCCCAGCGGTTGCCGGCTTCGCTCGGCTCTGGCGAGTTCCTGCGTCAACATCATGAGCGTCGTTGAATGATTCAACAGCCCGGTCAAGGAGTCGTGGCTCGCCTGGTCCTTGGAATCCTGGAGGAGTTGTAGATTCTGAATCGCCGTGCCGACCTGAGAGGCGAGGGTGAGCACAATCTGTTCGTCGAGATCGCTGAAGTCCTCCGCGAGACCCTGAGGCGTCGCTTTGTTGGCGAGGGACAAGTGGCCGAAGGATTGGTCGTGGCATCGAATCGATACGCCGAGAAACGACGTCGTGGGGGCATGATCCATGGGAAGTCCGCCGGCGGCCCAGTGCGCGGTGAGATGAGCCTGGCGGAGGACCGCGACTCCTTGTCCAAGGGCTTCGCGCGACACCTGATCGAATGGAAGGCGTCGAAGGGCCTGGGCCGCTGTCTCATCGACTCCATCGGTCAAGAATTGTATCGCCGCGCGTGTCGTACCGCCGTACAGCCTTAAGACGGCATAGCGCGCGCCGGTGCTTTCCTTCGCGAGCAGGAGGAGTTGCCGAAGCAATTCGTCGAGATTCTGCTGGGCGGCTAACTTCTGTGCGGCATCGATCAACGCATGGAGCGCTTCTGTCCGTTTTGTTAGCGCCATTTCGGCGTGGGAGGCTCGCTGGAATTCCCGTTTCGTAAAGTTCCATTCTGCGTGAAGAGTCTTGATCATCCCCAGCACCAGAAGCATTAACGGAAGGAGAATCAATAGGGCCAGGATCGACAGTTCCCGAAGGAACGACCGCATGGGGGCGAGGATGTCGTTCCGGTCTACCTGGATCACGATACCCCAATGTTGGGCCGGATCGGTGTGGGCGATGGGAAGCGGCGCATAGGCGGTCACGACGGAGATCCCTCGACGAAGATGCGTTTCTTCGATGAAGCCCTCCCTATGGAGGTCTACGAGTGCGGCCGAAGGGAGGCCGAGCTGTGTGAGGTTGTCGTCCTCCCGCCGCGTCGAATCGGCGATCGGGTCTCCCTTCTCGTCGATGACGTGATATTCGATATGCGACGTGTCTATCCCTTCGGACTGCTTGAGCCCCTGGATGGTCTCGTCGAGAATGCTTATCAAGGCGGGGACATCCACAATCGCCGCGATTGCCCCGAGAAACTGTCCGTCTGGGCTGCGTAGCGGAGCGATCACTGTGATCGCCGACGTTCCTTCGAATTGCTCACTCGCCTGCGCATTCAGAACCCTGGCGTCGGTGAGTGTGCGCGCCAGTTGAAACCAGAGTCGTTGACTCTGGTCCTGGGAGAGGCTCAACGGATCTGTCGCCGCAACGATCTTCCCCTGCGAGTCGGTGATGCCGATCCATCGATAGGCCGAGTGGGCCTGCGCTAGTGTGCGGAGAGAGATCGTCAGCGCCTCGTGGTCTTGACTGTGGACCATCGGAGTGGAGGAGAGCACCTGGATATCGCGGTATCGCTCCAGGATCCGCATATCCAATTTGCCGGCGGCATCCGACGCCGCTTGTACCAGGCGCTGGCCGCTGGATTGGATGAGTCCACGCTGGACCCTGTAGGCAGTCCACCCAAGACAGAGCAGCGTCACCAGGGTGATGATGGCGGCTGTGAAGACAATCCACCTGATGGGACGATCGCGCATCCACGTCGGGAATCGGTCTGTTGTGATGGAGATGAGCGGCGGCGCATTCCCGCGAACGGGGAGAACCCTGGAGGGGGGAGGGATCGTGGCGCTGGGGGTCTGTTTCGTCATGGACGTCACACGGCGTTGGCGCATGAAACTGGTCACTGTAGGGTATGGCCAGGATGATTATACGGCAAGGAAGAGGTGAAGCAAGAAAAGCGCGGTTTTCCGCGGAGTTCTATTGCCTATTTGGCGAATGAACACAGGGTGATACGTAGGTATTCTTGGTCGCTGGCTGGAGAGAAAGAGCGACTGCAGCAATTTCTCACGCACATTGCGGAGTCGTTGATGTCATACAGATCGAAAGGAGAGGTAGGCTCCCCACATATGGGATGGCGTCGCTGGCGATCGCAACGAGCCCTGACGAGCGCGGCTTGCCGAAGCACCGTCTGAGGCCGCTGCAATCGGGGATCGACCGGACCACCTGTTTTGTGCGAGAAGTATCTATGTACTGGCATCTGTGCGCGAGTCACGCCCTGTTCGTCGTGAGAGTGCCCCTATTGTCCCAACAATGATGATGATGATGATGGAAAAGGAGCTGCGGTGACCCTGTCTCCCTGGACGGCCAAGCTGCGCGAGTGGCAGTCTCGCGCCGTGTCCGGCGTCCTCACCCATACGTTGCCAGATTTTCTTGCCATGGCGACGCCTGCGGCAGGGAAAACTCGCTTTGCGCTGAAGATTGCCCATCAGTACTTGGCCGATCGAGTGGCCGTCCGTGTCCTCGTGATCTGCCCGACGAATCATCTGCGCACACAATGGGCGACCGCTGCCGGTCTGGTGGGCGTTCAGCTGGATCCGGCGCTGACGAACGAGCAGGCCATCGAAGCCCGCGATTTCCATGGCGCCGTCGTGACCTATCAACAAGTCTGTCTCGCACCGGACGTCTTTCGGCGCGCCTGCCGGAGCCGACCCACGCTGCTCATCTTCGACGAATTGCACCACGCAGGCGAGGGAAAGGATTGGGGCAATGCCCTACGGGAAGCGTTTGAAGAGGCGGTCTTTCGCTTGGCGCTGTCGGGCACTCCCTTTCGCTCCGATAACAATCCGATCCCCTTCGTGCGCTATGAGCAGGGCGAAAGCCAGGCTGATTTCACGTACGGCTATGCTGAAGCGATTCGCGAGAACGTCTGCCGCCCAATTCTCTTTCCAAGTTACGAGGGAGAACTGGCGTGGCTCTCAGAGGGTCGTGAACATCGGGCAACCTTCGAGGATGGACTCACCTTCGAGTTGCAGCGGGAACGACTCAAGACGGCACTGTTGCAAGATAGCTGGCTGGGTCCTGTCATCACGGATGCCCATGCTGAATTACGCCGGCTGCGCAAGCAGGAACAGCCGGATGCCGGCGGCCTTATCGTCGCGATGAATCAGGACCATGCTCGGCAGGTCGCGGAACTGGTGGGGCGTATCACGGGCAGCCGTGCCCATGTGGCCATATCGGACGATCCGTCTGCCTCGAAGACGATCGCCGCCTTCGCGCAGCATAAGACTCAGCAATGGCTCGTCGCGGTGAATATGGTGAGCGAAGGCGTCGATATTCCGAGACTTCGTGTCGG
Source organism: Nitrospirota bacterium (assembly GCA_034440335.1). Classification (GTDB taxonomy): domain Bacteria; phylum Nitrospirota; class Nitrospiria; order Nitrospirales; family Nitrospiraceae; genus Palsa-1315. The sequence goes on from JAWXBV010000103.1 coordinate 14,204, forward strand.
CGTCTACGCCACCAACGTCCTGACCGAGATGTATTTCCGCCAAGTGGTCGGGCGATTCGTCCGAATGCAGGAGGGGATGCCGAAACCGCAGCGGGCCTGGCTGTACCTACCGAAAGATGCCACGCTCGTCCACTACGCCAAACGGATTAAGGCTGAACGCGACCATGTGTTGGAAGAGATCATGCCCTCAGTGCAGCGCACATTGTTCGGTACGGCTGCCACGTCGCTGAAAGAGTACATGCCCCTGCACGGGGTGGCCAGGTTGGATGCCTTGATCGGTGGAGAAGAGGCGGAGTCAGCCGGCGAGGGAACGGGCGTCGTAGCGCCGATCGTGCCGCTCCATGACAAGAAGAACGAATTGCGAGACCAGCATCGCGCGCTCGTCGGCAGCGTATCGCGGAAGACCGGTATCGATCATCGCCGACTCAATGCAGAACTTATCAAGCGAACCGGTGGCAAGGTCGATCAGGCGACCGTCGCGCAATTGGCGCGCCGCATCGCGCTGCTGGAGAAGTGGCGGGATACAGGCTTTGACGGCGACAGGCCGTGAATCTCATTCCTGCGTATCTACCCGTCTCGCTCACCTTTCCTTATCGACAAGGCACCCCCTCCCTATCCCAGATCGTTCGCGCTGTGCGGCCATGCTTTGCTGGTCGACTGGAGTGAGTGGGACGATCAACGACGCCGTTGGTTCCTGATGTTGAACGTCACCGGTACGATCACCGAACTGGCCCCAGTGGCACTGATGATGATACTGCCCGTGTATGTTCCGACGGCCAAGCTACCAGTCGATACACTCACCGTCACCACGGCATTACCGGTTCCAGAGGCCTGACCCAGCAGCGTCAGCAATGTCAACCATGGGGCATTGTCGATGGCGGCCCAGGTGAGGGTATCACCCCCTATATTGCTGATGCTCAGGGTCTGGGTTGCGGGGTTAGCGCCGCCCTGTCTCGCAGTGAAGGAGAGACTCGTCGGACTCACCCCGATGGCTGGTGGCACTGAGGCAGTCGCAACGGTAAATTGCACTGGCACGGTAACCGGGTTAGCCCCAGTGGCATTCAATGTTACCGTGGCACTATAGCTTCCTGCGGTTAAGGCGGCTGTGGTCACTGTCAGCGTCACGGCTCCGTCCCCGGTTCCCGAAGGCGGACTGAGCGTCAACCAAGAGACATTGTCGGTGGCGGTCCAGCTGAGCGTACCGTCCCCCGTGTTGCTGATGCTCACGGTTTGGGTTGCGGGGTTGGCGCCCCCTTGTGTCCCAGCGAAGGAGAGACTCGCCGGACTCGCTCCGATGGCCGGCGGCACGACTGGTGGCGGCGGCGGTGGGATCCCTTCCTGCACAGTCACACTGGCCCGCCCGATTTCACTGGCGGTGCCTTGCAGGTAAAACACGAATTCAACCGTATGCGAGCCAGTGCCGAATAGCCCCGTTGTGGCGGTGGTGCCGTTGTCACTCGGGAAGCCATAGGGTGTGGTGTTTTCGGTATGATGCTCGACTCCATCCAAGCGCACCGTTGCCATGACATCCCGTAAATCGGTCGTGGAACCCTCCACGCCCCACGGGCCGGTGGCAGGATCGCCCACGACCTTCAGACTCACCGCAGGCGGCGGCGGTGGTGGAGGGACTCCGGCTGGCGTGAAGGTGGCGAGGTTGCTTGCGACAGAGGCATTGTTGGCAAGATCATAGGCCGTAAGAAAGTAGTACTGAGTCGTGGCCGGCGTCCCGATATTGAAACTTGCGACTGTTCCTAATGTGATGAGCAGAGACGCATTGCCAGACGATAGGGTGCAGGGTTGCAAATTGCATTGATAGACACGATATCCCGCCAGATCCGGTTCACTGCCGGCTGTCCACGTCAACGTGGCGCCCCAGACAGTGCTGGACCACAATATGATTATGCCCGCGATGGCTCTTGCCCAGTTCATACGGATGCCCTCTTTTCTTTTCACCTGCAGTGAGCAGACCATTCCAGGAGAAAGCGATCTCTCATACGCAGGTGTCTCTGTCGGATTGTTCAGCGGACTCGGTCATCCAAGCAGTCTGCTGACTGTAAGGCGGAAGTTTCCACGACCGCCTGCAGCCGGCACGTCCCTGAGTCCTGAGCGTTGCACAACATCGCGCTAGGAGCGATCGATGAGGTGAGCTACTCATCTCATCACTGTGGTCACCACGCAATACTCATGCCGTTGCGGATCGGTAGGGTCACTGCAAAAAACCTTGAAATAACCGGTGTAGGGAGAGAGGAGCGATGGTCACGAGTAGGGAAGTTGTAGGGGACAAGAGAAGAAAAATGGCAATACGTATATTTATTGAGAGGATAGAGAATGTATTCGTTTACCTACAGGTAGGACAAGAAGGAACGGCAATGAAAAGCGAACCCATGTGAATCAGCTGGATGCTGATCTGTGAGGTTTGCTCATATATTTGTTTGAATCAGGCTACGCAGGTAACCTGAAACATGGATCAGCGAGATGATCGACCTAACCCGCATTATTCATGAGCACTTCTGCTGCAATTGCCGATTCGCTGCTCTTGGGCGTGACGCGTCTTCGATGCGTGAAACGTCGTTCGTGAAGCGTATTTCGTTCCGGAGCCTGGCGCTTCATGTTTCGCACCTGCTTCCAGCGCTTCACGCTTCACGA
>JAWXBV010000104.1:0-8940 GCA_034440335.1 Nitrospirota bacterium
GGGTGGAAGTAGGGGTGGTAGGGTGTGGCCTGGTTGGTCCCCCGTGCTCACGGAACAGGGGTGGGATGGAGCCTGATGATCTTCTGTGCTCGCGCAACGCGCGGCCTCAGAAAGCCCTCGTTGGACGCGCGCAGTTGGAGACTAATCGGGCCACCCCTTGTAAATAGAAAATGAGCGAGCGTGGAGGAGCATTGATAGCGGTGCTCGCGCAACGCGTGGCCTCGGAAGTCCCTCGCCTGGGATAGTGGCGCGTCTTGGCGTGCCAGTGGGTGGGCGGGTGAGAAGAGCGACTTGTTCAGTATCCTGCTAGCAGTTTGTTGACAAACTAGATGACGACTCCAGAAGCGATGCCAGGTTTGAGCGCACCGACAGAAACTGAATGGCCCGCAGGCTGTTCAGAAAGGCCGTCCAGCAAGGCCGCAGCGAGTGAAGACCGGAGGCGCACCTCTGGGGTACGTTGAGGATCTGAACGATGCGAGAACGCCGCTGGCGGACTTTGTCAACAGCCTGCTAGTGGGCCCAGCGCCATCCGATTATGATCCGCTATCAGGGATCTGCTGCCGTTGCGTCTCTTCACATCCATCAGCACTCCATCATAGGCCATAGGCTGTTTGCTCCTCCCGCCTTCCCGCGATCAGCCAGTTACGAGACAGGATTGACACTACCACGGGTGCTTTCCCACGGGGAAACGGGTATTCTTCCGCGGCTCACAAGAGACCATCATGCACGCCACACCACGCTGGATCCCGCTGCCGCTCTATACGCAAGTGCTCATCGCTGTCGCCTGCGGTGCGCTACTGGGAGCCCTCTTCGGTCAGGAGCCCTATCTGAGCGGCCTGCGCAACGAGCATCTGGGTTGGCTCGGCATGCTCGTCGTTACGCTGCTCAAGACGCTTGCCATCCCGCTCATCTTCTTCGCGATCCTCGACGCACTCATTCGCACCAGTCTTCCGCTGCGCCAGGGGGGCAAGCTGTTGCTGATCTGCCTCGTGAACGTCACCGTCGCCATGGCGATCGGTCTCGTGATCATGAACACCTGGCAGCCGGGCCTGGCCTGGTATGGCCATGTCGACGAGTTGCTGCACCTCGTACCAGGCTCCACGCGATCAGCGGCCACCCCTGCGACCGTGCAAACCGGGACGCAGAGCCCGCTCGAGTACCTCGCGTCCTATATCCCCCGGACCATCATGACGCCATTTTCAAGCAACAACGTTATCGGCGTCGTCCTCCTCGCTTTGGTCATCGGCGCCACGCTTCGCCGTCTGCAAGGCGGGGCGGGCCGCAGTAGTGGAGCGGTCCATGCCCTTGTGCGAATCATCGAGCGCGTCTATCGACTGCTCGTGCAGATACTCGGGTGGATCATTCTTGCGGTGCCGCTCGCCGTCTTTGGCGTCGTTGCGCAAGTTGTCGGCAAGGCAGGCGTCGGCGTGTTCACCGTCCTCTGGATCTTTCTCGCCGCCATGCTTCTGGGGCTTGCCATTCACGGGCTGATTTACTATCCGCTCGTCGCCTGGTTGGTGGGCAAGAAGTCGCCGAAGATCTATTTGGGGCAGGGGGCCGACGCGATCATGACCGCCATGTCCTGTAACAGCAGCCTCGCCACTGTGCCGGTGACACTCCGGTGCCTCGAACGCATGCACGTCTCGCCTCAATCGTCGCGCCTTGCCGCCTGTGTCGGCACCAACCTCAACAACGACGGCATCACCCTCTATGAAGCGATGGCCGCGCTCTTTCTCGCGCAAGCGCTGGGCTTCGAACTGCCGATGGCGAGTCAGGTGTTGATCGTCGTCGCGTCGATTATCGCGGGAGCCGGCGTGGCCGGCATTCCGGAGGCCGGGCTGATTGTGTTGCCGCTCGTCCTGTCAGCCGCCGGCCTGCCGGATCACGTCATCGTGGCGGCCATTCCACTCATCATGACGGTGGATTGGATTATCGCGAGGGCTCGTTCGGGCGTGAACGTCATGAGCGACATGCTCGTCGCCATTCTCCTCGATGCAGGGCAGGTCGCACCTGCCACTGAACCGGGCGCGATCCCGCACCAATCTGAAGTCACGAATCCCACGGACCCGCAGAGATTCTGAAGCACGTGCTGGTTTCTCCCGTTCGTCGAACCAAGCAAACGAGACAAACTGAATAAACTAGGCTTGCCGGATCTTCGCTACACATCATGAAATGGGATCTGGTACCAGTCGATGGCTGGGTGTATGCGAGGGGATTCAGAGACAAGAAAGGATGATTGATAGGCGAACAGGTCCATCTGAATCGACTTGAGAGGCGTCGCTTCTCCGTGAACCATGCGCCGAACTCGCTCGGTTGCGTCGCGGCTGAACACTGGTTCGCCGCAATGGAGGCAGACCGTCGCAGGAGTGTGCGTAACCCGCACAGGCGTACCCTCGATATCAAAGACCTCGCTGACCAGTGCGTGACGGCTCTCGGTCTTCCCACACACATGACATCGAAACATCAAGACCTCCGTCTGGCGTACTCATACCGCTCTGCGGGGTCCGGCTCGTAGATTGGCATGATCTTTAGCAAGGCCGAATCGGCATGGGAGGCCTGAATATGTATCGGGCGACCAGTGACTGTGAATCCGAGCAGCAGGCTGCTGGGTGCATAGTTGTCGTCGGGATAGTCCTCTATGATGGTGGGTTGTGCCCCGGCCTGTTGGATTTCGACATCGCTACTTTTTCGCTCAATGGCGCGCGGAGTGGAAGGGTTGAGCAGTTCGGTCCAGTCGCACGAAGAAGGATTGTGGGACAAGTCTTTAAATACTGCTATCGAAAGACTCCCGACTCCATTGGCTCCGATCCAGGAGTGAGGCGCAAGAAGCAGATCAGTACGAAGTAGGGTATTAGGATACGCGTTCAGGCCGAGCCATCAAAAAGACTCCCGACCCCTTTTCTTGCCCCGGTCGTCCTTTTTCAGGCTGCGACAGATCGACGCACGTGCGCAGACCTTGCGGCACCGCTCTTGAGGACAATTTCGCAAATGTGGTCGAGACGCTCGATATGTTCATAGGCGGCCCATGGATCCGTCGCGACCGCACAGACACCATGGTTGGCTTGCCCTACGATGTCGAAGGCCAGCGTCCCATCCTTACCGAGGCCAAAACATTCAGCCGTCGCGTCCGCCAATTCTCGTGACAGGGCCGGCATCGCAGGCACTGTTGGGCCCACTCGGGTGTAGCGTGAGATCTCGGGGAACTCTGCGCTGATGGCTTGTACGTCAATGCCGGCATAGATAGCGGCCACGATGTGCGTGGCGTGGACATGCACGACCGTTCTGGTTTTTCCTCCATCTTGCTGCAAGTTCCAGTGCATCCACAACTCTCCTGACGGGTGTTGACCTTCGCGGATTTTTGGAATCGCTGTACCAGTCGACGGGTCGTTCACAATCTCGATGCGCACGACATGCTCCGGATGCACAATGGTCTTCCGCCAGCCTGAGGGGGTAATGTAGAGATATTTTCCCTCGCGCTTCCGCATACTAATATTTCCGTCTCTCGTCGTAATCCAGCCGCGTTCATACACGCGCCGCATCACATCTCCGATCGCTGTCAGCATGCGTTCTCCATACGTGGGAGCGTTCAATGATAGTAGATCGGTATGTCTTCCCTATTTCTTGAGTGTGAGCCCGCATGATTCATGACAGCTCGTCGTGAAATGCTGCACCGGCGCATGACACGCGCGAGGAGCGAGACTCGCGTGACGTGTGAGCCCTGTTCCTGACAGTCGTGCGTTTCCCGCCAGTCTCGCCCGTCTCGCTTGAGTCAGGGATCGGCGATTGCAGCAGACGTGTTCATGAATCATGTGGGTTAGTGCGGGGAAGACAGGACAGTCTTCCAAAGACCGTCTTGTGCGAATCGCATGTCCAAAGTTGAAAAGTTAGGCGCGAAGGGCCAGTAGCGTGGCTTTCTTTCTTCGAATGTGTGGGTAGAGGGATACCAGACTACTGCCCCTCACCCCCTACGAATGCCGAATAGCTTTTCTCGCTCGGATGGTTGTATCTTTGTCCCCACTTAATACATAGATGGTCTTAACCCATATGATTCATGATTCCGTCTAGTGCAATCGCGGATTCCCCGCTACAACAAGCTTGAACAAGCTTGGACTCAGTTGGCCCGCCGTTCAATCGATCAACATATGGTTTGACGTATGGTTCGTGCCGCGACTGCGCGATTGTGCGACGAACCATCGTCAATAATTCTGGTTAGGAGGTCATGGAATGGTGGGGTTCGGGATTATCGTGCTGGGCTACATATGGGTGCTCTATTTCGGCGCGACCATCGTGCCGGGGGCCGGTCTTTCCGGCCATCTGTTGGTACAAGTTCCGGCAAGGCTTTTGGAGTGGGCCCATGCGCCGGGCTATGGAATCCTAGCCCTGCTGTTGATTCATGGCCTGCGGCGTCGTGCATGGTCAATGGCCTATGCGCTTCCAGCGGCAGCGGCGATAGCCTTCGTCTTTGGTGTCTGCACTGAAGTGTTGCAACAATCGGTTCAAGGCAGGAGCGCTTCCCTCGATGATCTGGTGACGGACGCGATCGGAATCGGTCTCGCCGCCCTGTTGATGCTCTCTGCCACAATACGAAATAGGATGGCCTCACCCTGGCTCGCGCCGCAAAATCAGAATAGCGTGAAGGGTCAGGCGGAGGGGTAGGCGCGATGGGCTGTGGGGGGTAGGGTGGCAGAATGTTTAATGTTGAATGGTTGGGATGAGCGGCGAGGGGGACGGCGAGGAAAACGGCGGACCGCCGCACGCAAGAGGGTTTCCGGACAAGTCTTCAGACAGTGTTGGTGAAAAGATTTCTATTGTCTTGTCCCCTGTGAGGCGTAAGAAGCAAATCGGTACGAAGTGGGTTAAGGCAGGCTTTCAGGCTGAGCAATCAGAAAAGATTCCCGATCCCATTGTCTTGCCCCTCGGAAGCACTGTCACCCGACCGTGGCTCTGACTCTCCATCGAGCACGAAGCGAGGAAGGCTGTGGCTTAGCCTGCCGGCTGTCCATGGATTGGGGGGAAGGTCAGACAGCCCAAAACAGTGTAGGCAAACAAGCGAGGCCTACCACGTAGACGTCAGTCTAATTGTACTACAGTGACAATAATACTCGGGATTGTCGGTTCACCATCTGGTGCGATCGCCTCGAGTCCCATGCCTTCCTCGATTGTCTCCGCTGCCATGACAATATTCAGTGTGTCGCCTCTATTGAGAGGCAACACAGAGTTCATCATGGCCACTGTCTTTTCCTCGGGATCGATTAAGACAGCCCGTATGTTCGAATTCGGGACATCGATGTTATTCACCCTAAGCCAAAGATCGATCCACCGGGGAGTGGCGCCTCTCACCTTACCGACCTGCGGACCTGCGATGATCAGGTACATGCCCGACTGTTTGATGATGATATCGCCTTTGTTGAAGTCTATCGTATGAACTCCCCCGCCAGCATCTGCTTGCGCGTCCAGTTGAACCTCAATAGGCTTTAAGGTGTTAATTCTTTGAGTTTTATTGGATGAAAATTGACCGAAAGCCTTTTTGTAATCGCGGCCGCCTAGATGTCGCTCGTTGTCATCACGTGGTGCCATTTAGTGTTTCACCTCCTCTGCCGGATCAAGCTCAGAATCAACGGTAGAATTTCCATACGGTTCATCAATAATGTCTTTGAACGAACGAGTCTCACGGGAATAGGTCTGAAGCAGCTCGATCAAATAGCGCACCTTCATTTTACAAACCTCATATTTGGGGAACTCCATCGTACCGTCCGCTTGTTGCTCCACAGATACTTCGCCAAGATAGTTACAGACACCATCCACCCTATTCACCATGTCAGGGTCGAGCACATCATTCGCGGCAGTCAGGAGACTTCTCACTGATTGCAACACACGGCCCAACTTTCCTTCGTCCCTCCTGAGCTCAGAGAGCGTCACAGACTGCATCCATAGTGGTTTCTCATCATCTTTTAATCCCACGGTTAAGTTATAGTGAGAGATCGATCGTTTCGTGACGCTCATCGTGAACAGAGTGAGATGAAAGAGCTGCTTCAAATGCTGGGCCGCATAATCCATCCGTCTATTCCTCAGTGCTTCCTGAGATGCGATGATTTGGTCGAGTCGTTTTTGATTGCGATTCGACAAATAGTGAAAGAATATCGCCAAGAGAATTCCTATCACTAAGTCTACAAGGAGGAAAAGAGTCGGCGAGAGATTGCACCGATTGCTGTAGTCAAATCGTCCACAGCTAGGATCGTCCGGGCCAGAACCGAACACGAGATAGGGAACGAACGTGCCTGACACAAATCCTGCAAACACAACCGCTGCGATAATGTTGGGTTTCTTACACCACTCCAAGATAGGCATGAACGTTCGTGTGTGAACTGCCATGATCTATTGCCGAGCATTGCAGGCAAGTTTCTGGGAGTGTATTCCTAATTTATTTCACTAGTGTCCGGTTAAAAATCAAATAGAATCATTTGGTTACTGGGTGGTGGTGCAATGGTTCCGGTAGTGTCAGGCTGCAAGGCGCATGACATAAGGGTTTTCTCGAAAATCGAGACCGACAATATCTGTAACAAAGTGTAGAGCGAGGCATTGAGGTGGAGCTCCTTTTTGACGATGGCAATCAGCACGTAGGTGGACACGGCGCACCAGATTTGCGTCTTCACCGCGTTCTCGCTCGTGCCCAGAAAGCGCTTGATGCGCAGATGTTGTTTGATCCATTTGAAGAACAACTCCACTTGCCAACGACTCTTGTACACTGCGGCAATGGTCAATGGCGGCAGTGTCGTGTTGTTGGTCAGAAATACCAGTGTCTTGCCCGACACGGGGTCTTTGTATCGGATGCGTCGCAGATGTTCGGGATCGTCCGTGGACACGTAAAAACCGTTGAGCCGAATCGACTGATCGCAGATCACTCCCGTGGTTCGATCGGTCTTAGCCGAGTACACACGCTGTGCGTCCATACCGCGTTTGGCGCGGGTCACAAAGAACGCGCCTGCCTGATGCAGCGTGAAGAGTCGGCTGAAGTCCAGATAACCCCGATCCATCACGTAAAACGCCCCCGCTTCGATGGGCAAGATATCGAGCATCTTGACGTCGCCCATCTTGCCATCGCTGCTGTGAATGAAGGCCGGAATCGCGCCACGCAAGTCCAGCAGCGTGTGCATCTTCACCGCCGCCTTGGTGCTGCGAAACGGCGCCCAATCGAACAGACTCAAACACAGGTCGATCGTCGTCGAGTCCAGCGCGTAAACCGTGGCATCGAGCTCCAGCCCGGTCGGCTCCTTGGCGTAAAGATCGCGGGCACGCAGAATCAAGCGCATCGCCAAGGCGTGATAGATATGCCAATCGCGCTGGTTCAGTGCGTCCGAGAGCGTGGATCGAGCAGGAATACTGCTCAAGCCCATGTGAAACAGTTTGCTGTGGTTGGACGCCAAGCAGGATTCGATGTCGCGCAAAGACTCGCGCCACGTCAATTGCGAGAAGGCCATCACGCGAAACACATCGGCGCAGTCCAAGGTGCGCACTCCCGCATCTCCGTCGTGTCGGTCGATGATGCGTCCAAAGGTCTTCCACGGAACGTACTCCATGACTTGCGCAAACAGTGTCTTGCCCACGTTCATACGGCACTCCAGGTTTGTCAAACCCGGAATGATCGCAAATGCTCAATGTGAAATTCAAATCGTGGACACCCATGAATCTCTTGAAACCCTTATCAATGTTGACGTTGCCGCTGGCACGTCTCAATTTAACCGGACACTAGTGAATTTATTTTGGAAGCAATTATCGAGGCAGGGGCGCAGTCGCCGTAGCGCTCATCCTGCCGATCACGTGATGCGCCTGCAGGAGCCCCATGAAACCAAAATGGTGTGAACCGTCAGGCATGAAGGGTAAAACGCAAGAAGCAGATCGGTGCGAAGTAGGGTATTAACCCGCATGATTCATGACGGTTCGTCGCGAAATCGCGCAGTCGCGTTGCGAGACAGGCACGCGGAGCCGTGAGCCCCCGAGGCGTACTTGCACAGTACGTCGAGGGAGCGAACGACGAGCCTGCCTGCCGAAGGCTCGTCGTAGCAGCGAATTCGCGATTGCAGCAGACGTGTTCATGAATCATGCGGGTTAGTATGGGCTTTCAGGTCGAGAAATCAGAAAACATTCCCGACCTCTCTGTTTGCCCTATACGGATTGGGGGGCTGACAGTAGTGAATGGGGAGATTTTGCCACGCGACACATGGGCACCCTACAACTAAACACTGGCCTCGAAGGACGTGCAATACATGGAAAGACGTGCGGGACTTTGTTATCCTCTGAAGGGTGGGTTCCGGTGATAGGATGGTTGCTCATGTCCATGAAGCAGAGCGATAAACGCGCTCGCGCGGCATGGCCTGAATGAAAATAACTACGATGCGATACGAAATTGAAATACGCAAGCGAGCCGAGAAAGATTTGGCGTCGCTCCCAAAGGCCGACGCCCAACGTATTGCTGACGCGTTATTCCTATTGGAGGAAGGACTGACGGGCGATATCAAAAAACTGGCCAGTGTGTTGCCCGAGTATCGTCTGCGGATCGGCGTGTGGAGGGTCTTGTTTGAAATCGTGGAGCGCAAAATCATTATTTATCGAATTCTTCATCGGAAGGAGGCCTACCGGTAGACGTATGAAAGCGCAAATCATAGAAAAACACGGCAAGAAAGAATTTGCCGTCATACCGTACAAGGATTTTCTTCGGCTGCAAGAAGAAGTCGAAGACTATCATGATCTTCGGGATCTGCGCAGAGCCAAGGTAGACCCCAAAAATCGACAGGGGCGCCCACTGGATCTCGTTGCCGCAACATTAGGATTAAAAAATAAATCCTAAGGACTCGCGCATAAATAACTTGATAAATATTGGACGCTGTGTTCTAAAGCGGGATGCAGGTTGCGTCCGCGATAGAGCAGATTGAATCGAAGTAC
>JAWXBV010000105.1:0-7224 GCA_034440335.1 Nitrospirota bacterium
CTCTAGGGATGGGGGCTGAGTGATCTTCCCCTGCGCGCAACTTTCTCACCCGCCCACCCACTGGCAGACATTTTTCACCCACCCCACCCTCCGATTGGTTCGCAATCAATCTCCCGGGACGTGCCATTAGCCCGAGCGAGGGCCTTCCGCTCACTTATGCTTTTCTTGGAGGGAGTGGCCGAGGCTGCCCTTTACTGCGCGCATCGAACGAGCACATTCTGATCGTGCGCGTTCTGCGAGCAAGAAGGGCACCTGGCCGCTCCCTCCCAATCCTTCGGAGGCCGCGCGTTGCGCGAGCACAGAAGATCATCAGGCTCCATCCCCTCCCCTGCTGGCGGGCTTTTTCAGCATCCTGCTGGATCGGTTACGAGAGGACGAGCACGCCTGCGCCCGAATAATGTCCTGCTTTCAATTCTTGCAACGCATGGTTGGCATCGGCGAGAGGAAATATCACGGTGCGTGGTTTGATGGGAATCGCCGCCGCCTCGCGCAGGAGGTCGAGCCCGTCCTGCCTCGTATTGGCCGTGACGCTTCGAATAACCTTTTCTCCAAAGACTTCGCGATCGTAGTCGAGCGAGGGAATTGACGTCATATGAATACCGGCGAGAGCGAGCGTGCCGCCACGTTCCAATGCACGTAATGCAGGCGGAACCAATTCCCCTGCCGGCGCAAAGATGATCGAGCCGTGAAGCTTCTCCGGCGGCTGGTCAGTCGCCCCTCCCACCCATGAAGCACCCAACTCATGTGCAAGACGTTGATGCTCCGGTTTCAACGAGCTGACATAGACCTGACAACCCCAATGACGAGCGATCTGGATGGCAATATGAGCGGACGAGCCAAACCCATAGAGACCAAGCCGTTGGCCAGGCTTGATTCCACTCAGGCGCAAGGCGCGGTAGCCGATGATTCCGGCACAGAGGAGGGGGGCCGCTTCTGCATCGCTGAAGACCGACGGAATCGGATAGGCAAAGGCTGCCGGAACGAGCGCATGCTCCGCATATCCACCATCGACCTGATAGCCGGTAAACCTCGCGTGCTCGCACAAGTTCTCGCGCCCGCTCGTACAAAATTCGCAGCGGCCGCATGTGTGCTGCAGCCAAGCGATCCCGACTCGCTCGCCGACCGTCCGCTCACTCACGCCGACGCCAACCTGACTTACGACCCCGACGGCCTGGTGGCCGGGAATAAGCGGAAGTGTTGGGTCGGCCAACTCGCCTTCGATGACATGAAGATCCGTCCGACAGATCCCACAGACAGTGATGCGAACCAAGACCTCCCCAGGGCCTGGCTCTGGTATGGGACGCTCGCACAGCTGGAGCGGGGCCGTGCCCACATCAGCTGTGCGAGCCAAGACCATCGCCTTCATGATTGATTGCTCTCTAGAAATTGAGCCGATACCGAACAGGATATGCGTGACGTGCGAGACACGCTAGAAAAGTGCGACGAGATGTTTTGGTTCGAAGTTCAGAAAGCCTGGAACCTTCGCCCATTTTGCGGAACAGACCACAGGATGCTCAAAAAGGCCATCCAGCAAGGCCGCAGCCGATGAAAGCACCGGAGGCGTAGCCTCTGGGCTACGTTGAGGATGCTTTCGAGGGGAGAACGCAGCTGGTGGCCTTTTTCAGCATCCTGTTATGGCTTCGCCTTGATACATTCAATATCGAGCCGTATCTGCACCTCGTCACCGACGACGAGCCCGCCACTATCCAAGGTCTTGTTCCAGATCATCCCGAAGTCTTTGCGGTTGAGTTTCCCCTCAGCGCTGAAACCGGCCCTGGTATTGCCCCAGGGATCTTGTGTCGCCCCGTTATAACGGCCCACAAGCGTGACTTCCTTTGTCACCCCTCGTAGCGTGAAGTCTCCTATCGCCATAAAGTTCTCCGCGGTTTTCTTGTAGCTCTTCATTTTGAAGAGCATGGTCGGAAAGTGTTCCACATCGAGAAAGTCGGCATTCCGTATGTGAGTATCGCGTTTTTCGTGGTTCGTATTCACAGACCCGGCCTTGATCGTGACGGCAATGGCCGCCACGGTGCCGGCCTCAGCATCCATGTCGATCACGCCTGTATAGTCCGTGAATCGGCCTGTGGTCTTCGACACCACCATGTGCGTGACGCGAAACTCGATCGTCGAATGCTCAGGGTCCAGGCTCCAACGAGCCGGTTCTGCGTGAACCACTGTTGGAAGCCACGCCATGGCTCCGAGCAGCAAGAGCACACACCAATTCTGCTCGCTCCTCTTTCGCATCAATCGCTTCTCCTGGTTACACCGAATCGCGGACGAGGCGTGAACGGGTTGCAGCCTACTTTTTCAAAGGCTGACCCGAGGCATCAGGCTTACTGGTTGACCGACTCCCGACCGACTGCACATTGAGCGACTGTCCCCGACTCCCGGTTCGCATCCGAACATGCACGTCCACCCTGTCCTCTCCCAACTCGCTGGGAAGCGGCAGGAACGGTTGGGCATCGATCACTGCATAAATACCGGCTTCGTCGATTTCGCGCGCGCCGGAGCCTTTCTCAATCTCGATCAGCTGGGCACGACCGTTGGGAAACATCTTGAAACGGACCTTCACCGTTTCGCTGCTTGGCGCACGCCGGACTCCACGGACCTGACGAGCCCAACTCTGGCTGATGAGATGACTGACATGCTGCCAGTACGCCTTCCCCTCCCCTGGGGAGGAGACCGGGACCAGATCTTCCTCGGCTAAGGCATCGAGTGAGACCGGTTCCACCGCCGGTTTCACTTCATCCAAGATGATATCCTCGCTCTGCGATTCCTCAGGACGAACAGGCGGCAATTCATTATTTTCATTGGTCGGCTCCGAACGATCCATGGTCACATACACGATTCGCCGCATAAACCGTTTGAGTGTGTCCTGGCGGGATTGAGCGAACGTCACTTGGATTCGCGCCGCTCTGGGTGGCACGGAGGTCCGACTCATCACAATCGGTTCGAGCGTTACGGTCCCCTTCAACGACATCGACTCTGCATCAGGCTCAAGCGTAACCGTTTGTTCTTGAAACATAACCGATTCGCAGGTCGCTACGATCGGCGTCATCCCCGCGACGCCTCCAAGAACAATCGTCAGGGTGACGGGCTTGCCGGTTTGCGGATCTCCCATCGACTCCGCTTGGCTCAACTCGAACTGCACCCACCGCTTCGTAGGGCCGGACGAGGACGCTATCTGTGGAGATGATGCAGAGCGAGCCGGTGCAACGAGGTCGTGACAGAAGAATGCCACACAACATATCCCCGCCAACAGCATAAGCCTTCGGTGGTACAGCGCCTTCATAAGTCGTATCCTACCGACCTCAAGAGTCCTCGCGCAACCCGTTTTTCTCGATAGGATAGGCGAGATCGAGCCCGTGGTATACAATGGGGTCATGCGTGCGCTCGTCAAGACTTCAGCACAACCGGGGTTGACCGCCACCGACAGGCCGGATCCAAAACCGGGCCCCTCCGATGCGATCATCCGTGTCACAGCCACCTCTCTCTGTGGAACCGATGCCCACATTTACAATTGGGATCCCTGGGCGCACAGCCGCATCCAGCCGCCGCGCATCATTGGCCATGAAATGTGCGGCGAGGTCGTGGAGGTCGGCTCGAATGTCACGCTCGTCAAGGTGGGCGACTATGTCGCCGCTGAGTCGCACATCACATGTGGCCACTGCTTCCAATGTCGCACCGGACAGGCGCATGTGTGCAAGAACTATCGCATCCTCGGTGTGGATCATGACGGGTCGTTTGCGGAATACGTCTCGTTGCCTGAAGCGGTGCTCTGGAAGACCTCGCCCACCCTTCCACCCGAACTGGCCTGCCTCCAAGAACCGCTCGGCAACGCCGTCGACGCCGCCTTAGTCGAAGACCTTACGGGACAGACGGTCTTGATCACCGGCTGTGGCCCGACCGGACTGTTCGCGGCTGCCGTCGCACGAACGGCCGGCGCTGCCATGATCATCGCCACGGATGTCAGTGCCTACCGCCTGAACCTTGCCAAGCAGGTCGGCGCCGATCACGTGCTCGACACCAAGACTGAGACAGCGGATCGCATCGCCGCCGCCATTCGCGACATCACGGCCGGCGAGGGCGTCGATGCCTCGCTCGAAATGTCGGGGAACCCCACCGCATTGCATCACGCCTTCAATGCCGTGAAGAACGGCGGACGCGTGACCCTCTTCGGCATTCCGACCGGCCCGATCCATTGCGACCTCGCGAACGACATTATTTTTAAGGGAATTCGCGTCTACGGCATTACAGGCCGCCGACTCTTCAAAACCTGGTATCGCTTGACCGGTCTCTTCCAAGCCGGACTCAATATCAAGCCGGTGATCACCCACACGTTTCCCCTGAAAGACTTCGCGCAGGGATTCGAGTTGATTAATTCAGGCCAATGCGGGAAGGTAGTATTGATTCCGTGAGAGGTGAGGCGTCAGACGTCAGGTAACAGAAACCTCGCGCGTCGTCCTTGCCGTCCTCTCACGCCTTACGTGTCACGCCTCACGAAGAAGATGGCCTACCACTCACTCAAGAAAACTGTTTCGGAGCGACTCACAGCCATCCGCGCGGCAGGCCTCTACAAATCTGAGCGGCAGATCCTCGGTCCGCAGGGAGCCCTGATTCGCGTAGCCCAAGGCGAAGTTCTCAATCTTTGCGCCAACAATTATCTCGGACTTGCAAACCACCCCGACATCAGACAAGCCGCCGCCGCCGGACTACAAGAACATGGCTACGGCATGGCTTCCGTCCGGTTCATCTGCGGCACCCAAGATCTCCACCGACAACTCGAACAGGCGCTCAGCGCCTTCCTGGGCACTGAGGACACAATCCTCTATAGTTCCTGCTTCGACGCCAACGGCGGACTCTTTGAGGTGCTCCTCGGCGAGCAAGACGTCGTCATCAGCGACGCCTTGAACCACGCCAGCCTGATCGACGGCATCCGCCTCTGCAAGGCCGCCAGGCTCCGCTACGGACACTCCGATATGGCGGATCTGGAAGCCAAGCTGCGCGACGCGATATCCTATCGCCTGCGCCTGATTGCGACGGACGGGGTCTTCTCCATGGATGGCGATCTGGCACAACTCGATCGGATTGCCGAACTGGCGGACCGATACGATGCGGCGGTGATCGTGGACGACAGTCACGCAACCGGTGTGCTCGGGCGCAACGGGCGCGGCACGCCGGACCATTTCGGCGTGGCCGAACGAATCGACATCGTCACCAGCACGCTGGGCAAGACATTGGGCGGTGCGACGGGAGGGTTTACGTCCGGACGAAAGGAAGTCGTCGAGCTGTTGCGGCAACGGTCGCGACCCTATTTGTTTTCGAATGCACTGCCACCGGTCATCGCCGCGGCGGCCAAACGAGCGGTGATCCTCGTGGCCCAAGGCGACCAGTTACGAGCCAGGCTACGCGAGAACGCCCTGTTCTTCCGCGCGCAACTCACAACCCTCGGGTTCCGGCTTATTCCAGGTGAACATCCCATTATCCCCATCATGTTGGGCGACGCCTCACTCGCCACCAGGATGGCAGAGCGGCTGTTGGAAGAAGGGATCTATGTTGTGGGATTCAGTTACCCCGTTGTGCCGGAAGGCCAGGCGCGAATTCGCGTCCAAATGTCGGCGGCCCATCAGCGAGAACAGCTTGAGCGAGCCAGTGCCGCCTTCGCCAGGGTTGGCCGGGAACTGGGCGTGATCCGATAGAAACGTCTATCTGGTCTATTAGGTCTGTCTGGTCTATCTTGTCGTTCGGTGCAAACCGGATAGACCAGATAGACGAGATAGACCGGACAGACAGCTTTCGTGCCTATTCTCTGACCGCCTGGGCTCTTTTCTGCAGATAGGCGTTGCGGACGGCGGTATAGAGATCCAACGTCGCTTCTTCGACTCCCTGGAACTTTTGGAGATTCCGCGACCGATCATTGATGATCTCTCCCGTGCGTGCTCCATACTGCATGATGCTCGATGTCATGCGGTTCTTATGGGCAATGAGGGAGGGCACGTTGTTGGCCTCGATGATCGGCGCCACCAGCCAGTTGATCGGATTGAGAAACACGTCGCCGACATATCCCACAAAATCGCGAACGGTGAAGGGCTGAAGTAGCGGCAACACGAGATAGGGACCAGGCGTGACCCCGTAGAAACCCAGCGTCTGCCCAAAATCCTCTTCCGGTGTCACCAGATCGATTTTTGTCGCAAGATCGAAGAAGCCGGCTAACCCCGCCGTGGTATTGATCAGGAACCGCCCGACTTCGATGCCGGCGCCTTTGATCTTGCCCTGAAATACATTGTTCAAAAAGCGAGGAGCGAATCGAAGATTGGAAAAGATGTTGCTGATGCCGACTTGGACCAAGTCAGGCAGGATGAAATCATAGCCCTTCGCTACAGGTTTAAGCACATAGCGATCGACTTTGAGATTGAACGCGAAGATGTTGCTGTTCATCGGTTCCCAAGGATCATACTCGTCACCGTCTCCCTCATCGGCCCTGGCAAAGGGATCGAATGGTTCGTCCGCTGGAGTCTCTGGCTGCGACGAGGAAGTCGGCATCGTGGTTTGGTCTGTGGCTGGCGTCGCGTCGCTCAACCCCTCAGGCTTCACTGTGCCGGATTTCCCCGCACAGCCGGTGCCAAGCATCATCACGAAACCCAGCAAGCAACACGCCAGCAGACGAATGGGCATCATCTTCATTCCGGCCTCTTTAACCAGCATTGCGCATGAACGCTTCTGCTGCCATCGGCGATCCGTGGCTCTAGCGCGTGACGCGTCGTTCGTTTGGGAGTGGCGGGTGTTACGTGTCTAGTTTCAGGTTTCACGTGCAACCTCGGAATTTCAGCATTCCTAAACGAATAACTTGAAACTAAAAACTTGCAACCAGAAACGCCTGGCCGCGCACTGTACCAAATGTCGAGGCAGTCGCCAATCTATTCTTTCATATAGAATCGCGGCGTGGAGCGCGACAAGCGCGGTCCGAGGTTCGAAGTTCCTGGTTCGAAGTTCCGAAAACATCGAACTTCGAACCTCGAACCCTCTCTCGCGTGAGCGTAGGCTCGGAGCGCCGCCTGAACGAACTCGGCCCATCGCCGGAAATAGACCGCACCTCCGACCTGATAGGTGTTGTTATGGTCGGCGCCTTCAATGACATAGAAGGACTTTGGTGGCTTGGCCGCCTCGAAGACCTGGCGGCCCAACTCAATGGGGATGATGTCGTCTTTGTCGCCGTGAATGATC
>JAWXBV010000106.1:0-24511 GCA_034440335.1 Nitrospirota bacterium
CGTGAAGGAATCGCCGGGCGAGAGCTACTACCGCATCCTGATCGACCGGTCGCAGGAGGACATCGTCGCCAAGCTGGAAGAGCTCAAGGCGTCGATCGAAAAAGGCGAACTCAAGCCGTGGGAGTTTCGCGGCATGAAGGCGCTCTGGTTCGGCAAGCACCTGTACCAACCACTTCTCTACCTGGACAGCGGCATCGTCGAGATCAGCCCGGCGCCGCTCAACAAGGGCGAGCGGATGTTTGTCGAGGATCTGAAGACTTTTCACGACAGCGCGGCAGAGTTCTTCAAGACGCGCGAGCTCTACTTGCTCCGCAATCTGAGCAAGGGCCGCGGCGTCGGCTTCTTCGAAGCCGGCAACTTTCACCCCGACTTCATTCTCTGGCTCATTGAAGGCGGGAAGCAGCGGGTGATCTTCGTGGACCCCAAGGGCATTCGGAACCTCGGCAAGGACGATCCCAAGATTCAATTCCACGACACGATCAAGGACATCGAGAACAGGCTCGGCGACGCCACCGTGAGCCTGTCGTCGTTCATCGTGTCGAACACGCCGTCTCACACCATGCGGCTGCTCTGGGGCATGGACAAGGCTGGCATGCGAGGCAAGAACATCCTGTTTCAGGATGAAGACAAGGACAGCTATGTGAAGAGCATGCTGGAGTCGGCAGACGCGGGAAGCGCGACGTGATGAGCAGGGCTTCGCTTGCGGGCAGGCAGATGGAGCCAATGCGAAGGGCGCCTAACAACAGCATGCAGCGGACGGCGCTGCGCGCCGCCGCTGAAGCTGGGCGTTCGGTCACGGGCGGTTACTCAAGGAGGCTTCCAGTGAATGACGGACCCATCGACGATCGCCTGAAGAAAGCGCTTGAAGCGAGTGAATATCTTGCCGATCCCAGAGGATTGAGGGTCAGGCATGACTATTGACTTATGCAAGCGAAGGCTTAACAAGTAAGTCTGACATTTCCTGTCGATGCGAAACTCAAGGACGATTGGTCGGTTCAGTTGGTGCTGGCTGATGAGTGGGAGTGGAGCCGTTGCGGCGGCTCTGTCGGATGATTTCATCCCGCTATCTTCGGTGCGTTTTCCGAGTCTTCGTCGAAAGGGGTTTGCGTGTTTTTTTGATGGAGGTCGGCATGAACACTGCCGGCGAGACGCCGAACCGTTCGGCGAGCTGAGAGATTTGGCGGACGTTTAGGTCTCGCTTGCCCGCTAAGATTTCCGAGACCACGCCCTGGCTGCCGATCTCGGGCAGGTCGGATTGCGCAAGGTCATGGTCCTCCATGAGGCTGCGGAGAATCGCAGGTGCGGAGGCTTCCGGCATGGCACTATGGATGTTTTCGTATGCTTCGATGGAAAGGGCCAACGTCTCAGCCAGGTCGGCGAGGGGATGGGTTTCCTGTTGACCTATTTCGTCCAGAATGTCGTCGAGCACGGCTACGGCTCGGTCGTATTCTGTCTTGGTATGCAACGGGCCCAAGGGAATTCGTTGGCGAATACGGCGATAGTCGGCATTCGCGTCATGGATATATTTGGCGAGCATGAATCAGGTTCTCCAGGCGCCTCGGTCGTACTCGGCGTGCGTGAGCACGTGCCGGATGTAATTTTTTCTGAATGTTGACGATGGCACAACTAATGTCTCGCAATCTAACAGGGGTATTAGCCCAGTAGTAGATAAACCACCGCGTTTTCAGTAAAATTGCTTTCCCTTGGATGCCAGGGCTATAGGATAAAGACATCACGGTGAAATTCACCAAATACCTCGAATTCATTCGGCGGCGGCCTGATCGCGCCATCATTCGTGATGAATGGATCGAACGGGTAGTCAACAATCCAGTGAAGGAAACTGTGCAAAAAGATGGACGCATCCGTCGGTGGGCGCCAATTGAAGAAATGGGAAACCGATTTTTATGAGTTGTTCTACTTCCGGATCATGAGACGGTACACAATGCCTTCTTTGACAGGAGATTCAAGCCATGACGATTAAGTATTTTCAGGACACTGACACGCTTCACATCGAGTTCAGGGCTGCAGAAGCGGTAGAGACTAGAGATCTCGATGAGAACACTCAGCTCGATATAGACAAAGATGGAAATATCTGTGCCATGACCATCGAACATGCTCGGGATCGAGCAGATATTCCAAACTTTTCCTTCGAGCAGATTGCAGCCTAACAGGTACAGGTTGAGCTACCCCAGATTTTTCAGCCACCCCCGAAGGGGGACGGGGTTCTGGGTTTCAAGTTGATCGGGAGCAGTGTCTTGAAGTGCGTGCCGAAATGGGCATGCCTCTGACGGTTCTCACTCGCCAAGTGGAAGTCATCGCGTAATGCTGCCGGTTCCCATTCTCCCTCCATCAGACGTCATCAAGATCTTTCAGCGCCTTGGCTGGCAGGTGGTTCGGTAGAAAGGCACTCATATCATCATGACGAGCCAGACCATATGACTACTCTCTCGATACCCAATCATGCGGAAGTTGCACGAGGCACGCTGCGTAGTCTGATCGCAAAAGCAGGGCTGACAGTCGAGCAGTTCCTTGAGGCCTCGAGCAAGTAGGGCATGCCGGAAACCGGTTTCAGAAACCGTCCTCACATCGGAGTCAATAACAAGATAGACACATCGAATTCCGGGACGGCGAAGGCTCAGTAAGATGAGTCGCACCTTTCCTGTCGATGCGAAGCTCAAAGACGGTTCGCCGGTTCAGCTGGTGCTGGCGGATGAGTAAGGATGTGGAGCCGAAAAAAACAAAGGGGTCGACCCCTTCAATATGCTGCTTTTGCTCCCGGAGCGCGCACGATCGGAATGCACTCGTTCGAAGCGCGCACTCGATGATCGACCAGACTGTCTCCAAGAGGAAGGCAAGAGAGCAATTGTGGAAAAGGGAGGGAGGGCGCGGCTTGTTGGTCTTCTTGCTCGAACAACGCGAGGCCTCACGACCAAGAAGGCTCAGGTTGAGGTTTGGGTTGAGCACTGACTCACTCGACTCGGTGGCTATTCGACCCCCAACCTCGACCTACGCCTTGGCCTTCCGATGAGATGCGCGCAATGGTGACGCTGTCAGCTTCTTCGCTGGGAACGGGCATGGAAGGAGACGCATGTGCCGGTCGTGCGTAAAAACTAAGGGTCAGACATGATTATTGACTTATTTTGGCAAGACTTAGCCGACGAGTCTGACCTTCCCTGTCGACTCGAAACTCAAGCGGAAGACAGCCAGGTTCAGGTATGACTATGGACGTACGCGGGCGAGAGTTGAGACAATGAGTCTCTCTTTTCCTGTTGATGCGACCGTCAAAGACGGTTCGCCTGTTCAGTTAGCGCCGGCTGATGAGCGGGATGTGGAGCTGCGGCGGCGGCTCTACCGAGGATGAGATTATTTCGGTTCATCGCGCACACATAGTATGAAGGAGGTCCCATGTCCATTCTGACGGCGGTAGTCCTCTCTGTGCTCTTGTTTATTGTGACCGGCTGCGCGACCGCCAGCGATCCTTCAGCTCCGAAGCAAGGGGCGGGCAAGAAAGATTCCACTACCAAAATTATCAAACGTGATGAGGGAAAGGCGATGAATGACGAAAGCCGGGACGCCGTTCGCTGAAAGAAATACACGAACTCGCTCCATCATTGTGCCGAGCCGACCGCTTGCGCTCTTCTTTCGGCGTCGAGTAGGCTGAAGCACCGTGCGGTGCTCCTCAGTATTGCATGATTCCATTTTCTCATCCTACCCTCTACAATTACATGATGCTGTCTGCCGCCCCTCGAGTGTTGATCATCGGTGCCGGTCTGGCGGGGCTTGCCTGTGCGCGCCGCTTGACGCAGTCCGGCATCGCTTGTACGGTCCTTGAGGGCTCTGACGATGTGGGCGGGCGAGTCAGGACTGATCGCGTGGAGGGATTCCAGCTTGATCGCGGGTTCCAGGTCTTTCTGACCGGGTATCCGGAAGCTCGACAGACTCTAGACTATCCCTCGCTGGATCTTCGGTTCTTCCATACTGGCGCAGTCATTCGCTATGCCGGGCGTTTTCATCGCATCAGCGATCCCCTTCGACGCCCTCAGGATATCGTGCAGACGCTGCTTAGCCCCATTGGCTCGCTCGCCGACAAGTTCAGGATGCTTCGCCTTCGACGAGATGCGTTAGAGCATCGCCTTTGTTCAGAGGTGGGAGGCCCTTCCCGCTCGACCCTGGACGTCTTGCAGGCCTATGGTTTCTCGGCCGAGATACAAACGCGCTTCTTTCTCCCCTTTCTCCGCGGGGTATTTCTGGAACAGGCGTTGTCGACGCCATGCTGGATCTTTGAATTGGTCTGGGCTGCCTTCTCCCGCGGGGAGGTGGCACTCCCGCGAGACGGGATGGGAGCCATTGCTCATCAACTTGCCGCAGCCTTACCTGCAGGGACGATCCGGTTGCGCGCACTCGTGAACCGGATTGAGGGGACCAGTATCATGTTGGAGTCCGGCGAACGCCTTCCCGGCGATGCCCTGGTCATCGCGACCGATTACATAACTGCGGCTCGACTGCGTGGTGAGAGCCCGCCATCTGGGGCGTCACGAGAGGCAACCTGTCTGTATTTCGATGCGCCCGCCCCTCCGATACGCGGTCCCTGGTTGATAGTGAACGGTGACGCAGAGGGTCCGGTCAGGACGCTCTGTGTGTTGAGCGAAGCGGCTCCTTCCTATGCGCCGCCGGGACGAGCGTTGGTCTCCATCAGCCTCTCCGATCGGTTGGACAGAGCAGACGATGATCTCCCGCAGACAGTACGGAGGTCTCTCCGCGCCTGGTTCGGTCCTCTCGTCGACACATGGCGCCATCTCCGGACCGATCGAATCCTCGGGGCTCTGCCTCCGGTCGATGTGCTTCCCACGCGTGATGGAGGGGCGTCTCCACGAATGACCGCAGGTCTGTACCTTTGCGGCGATTACTGTGAGACCGGAACATTCGATGGGGCGCTGCTGTCTGGCCGAAAGGCGGCCGACGCGTTAAGGGCTGATCACGCAGCGAGACCCACCGGGGTGAGTGCGTGACGTTGCCATTCCTCCCAGAGGTTCCGCATTCATGGTTCGTCACTATCGCGTGAAATACCCGGCGACCACGTGACTGTTTGTGGCACCGAGAATCAAGGAAGGAGCCTGTGGGGCCGACACTTTAGATTTTGCTTGGAGGGAGCTATTTCACGAGTGACTGAATTAATGTGCGCAGGTAGCGGCCATTTGAGCGGTGCGTTTGCGGCCTATAAAGGCACACCACACACACAATAAGCCACCGCACACCATGCTGGACACAACTGCGGTGATGCTGCCAACAATCCATAGTATGAGTACTTCATAGAGCATAGAATGTTCCCCCTGAAGAATTGTATCAGATACCTTCATTTCCTCCAGTAAGTGAGAAGAGATCACTTTTTCTTTACATTCTATGCACTTAGAGCCGAACCAGTGAGGGAGTTCAGATCATCGCCCCTCCAAAAACCAGGTTCAGGTATGACAATGGACGTACGCGAGCGAGAGGTGAGTCAATGAATCTCACATTTCCTGTCGATGCGACGCTCAAAGACGGTTCGCCGGTCCAATTGCTGCCGGCCGATGAGCGGGATATCGAGCCGCTTCAGCGGTTGTACCGGGTGATTGTCGATGAGGGAAACTCTTACCCGCATGATCGGTTCCCGGAGCAGGATGACTTTCTGAACTATTGGTTTCTCGGCAAGAGAACGGTGGCGGCCTATACGCCGGACCGTGATCGTGCGACGGGGATGGTCGGGGCTTTTTACCTCAAGCCGAATTGGCCGGGGCGGGCGGGACATGTGGCGAATGCCGGCTTCATCGTGGCGCCGGATTGGCGCAACAATGGATTGGGTCGGCTGTTGGGCGAGGCGATGTTGGCCTACGCTAAACAACTTGGTTACCGCAGCGTGATCTTCAACCTGGTGTTTTCTGACAATGTCATTGCACGCCATCTCTGGGAGAAGCTTGGCTTCAAAGAACTTGGTGCGATCCCAGGCGCAGTACGGAAGAATGATGGGTCGTATCAGGATGCGATGATGATGTTCCGATCTTTGATTGAAAGGTAGGCGCCCTGTATGCCAAACGAAGTTGCGAATGAAGCGGCGCGCCGGGCTTGGCGCGAGTTGGGGTTTTTTTGCGGTAAAAATGATGCGGCGAGAGAGTGGCGCATCGTCGGATCGGTAAAGGGCCTGAGGAAGTTCGCCGCGGAGATACGCTCGTATGCGTCTAACCCAGCGCACGATCGGCTGTCGGAATACACGCACTTCGGACCGGCCATGAATCTCGAAGTGGGTACCTCGCATCAAACGGAAATCACTGAGCAGTGGATCGGCGGCCCATTGGTGGATCTTCTCCGTCTCGCAACGTTGATTGAACGGAGCGCGCAAGCCAATGTGATCGGGAAGCGCATTGCCTTGCGCGCGAATTTCTCGCCCATGGCTCCCTATGAACTCATCTTGGATATTCGCGATGATGCGTTCGATCCGGCATCCGCCGATCCAACGTGTTGCTGAATCTAATAGTGTGCGCCGCGTTTCTCCGTGAGAGCTTCAGAAACTCGCTCGTGCCCAACGGGTATCACGTCCAGCCCCCACGAATCATTCATGAACGCTCCTGCTGCCTCCAGGGATTCGCGGCTGTAATTTGGGCGGCGGGTGTGCTTGCAGTTGAAGTTCCTCCACGTCCAATTCTCAAGGACGCTCCGGTCTTTCCCGGCTGCGCCTGCCCGTCTCGCCGCACGACACCACCATTTCCATGACCAGATCGCCTTCGATCAAACAGGCTGCGGGAAACCACGTTTACACATAAAACACTGTTGAAATATGACAGACGGAGCGACGGCTTCAAAAATCGCAGGATGCTCAAAAAGGCCTGACTTCTCACCCGCCCAACCCCGGCGCGTCAAGACGCGCCATTCCACGGGGAGGCCGTAGCGAGCGAAGAGGCGAGGAGGGACCGCCGCACTTCGTGGGGCCGTTCGCCCTTGAATGGATGTTGGCGAACGGATAAGCCGTACCAGTGCCTCCACCGATTTCCGAAAACTCTCGTTGAGCCTCTGAGCGAAGCGAAAACCCTGCTGGAAGACTTTTTCAGCATCCTGCTAATTCTTTTATGGCGGGTTGTCGTTTTGCCTTCGAATACGGCCTGAGGCCATCCGAGGTGTTGGATATTCATGAAGCGGGGGACTGCTCAGTGTGTTCACTTTTATACATTCCACGCATGGACCACCTCCGTACAATAGGACCATTAGAAACCAGCCGATCTAACACTGGAGGGGGTGACCATGCTTCGTACAATATTCTCGATCTTTTCGCTTTTCGTGATACCCGCGGCCCTGCTGATATTCCCTATGGACGCGCAATCTGATCCCGCTGACCCCGAAGAAATCGCTCATATGAAAGCGGGGCACAAAAAGGTTGAGGGAGTGGTGATTGATATGAAGTCGGGTCTGTATACCGTCAAGACACCGACGGGCGCTACGATCACGCTGACCGAATCGGCAGCCGTTCGTCAGGGCCGTGACATTCCCAAAGTCGGGGATGAAATGACGGTCTGGGTCAACGAAGGCAATATGGTCATCGATGCCCATATGAAAGGGGAGTCCGACAAGCCTCATCGTTTCATTTCCGGTACGCTCGCGTCGATTGATAATGCCAAGTCCCAGATGACGCTTTCGACCTCGGGAGGTGAGAAGAATTTTAAACTCAAGCCCGAGAGCCGCATGTTTAAGGATCTTGCTCCCGGGACTCAAGTAACCATAGAACTGAATGAGACGGGTGAGGTCATTGATCTCCATAAGGACAAACAGTAAAGCCTTGTGCTGTGTTCTCTGTACAGGTCCATGGCGCGAGCCCGGGAAAGCCCGGGGTCGTCGTGTCCTTGTCTTGCCCGGGGCGCTCCGATTGCTGACAGGTCTATTGTTGATCCTGATACACATCGTGTAAGAGGAGGGGACGCATGCTGGAGCTGTATCAATTTGAAGAATGTCCGTACAGCACACAGGTCCGATTGAAGATGTCGGAATGGGAAATTGATTACGTGCTGAGAAATGTCCCAAAGCTCAAGTCAAAAAGGCACCGGTTGAAGAAAATTTCAGGGCAAACCGGCGTTCCCACGCTGGTCGACACAGGGCGCAACGTGATCATCACGGGCGATGAAAAGAAAATCATTACCTACCTGCGTGATCACTATCGACCGACGACCATCTATTGAAGATGGTTGCCGTCTTTTACTCTGCCAAGTAACGGGGATCTCTTCTGGCGAAAGTATTGCCGCACCAGCTTCTCGACAGAAGAGAAATGCCGATCCGGGAGATTTTTGAATCGCCGTTTGCAGTCGAGGAGCGCTTCGTCGGCTGTGGCGAAGGGTTCGATCACGGACATGAGGTGGCTGTGGTAGTCCATGAGCTTCAGCTCAACGGTTCTCAGTTGGCTGGGGTCGCCGGCGATGGCCAGTGCTGCGTGCGCCTGATCGCCGGTGGCTTCGACCAGTGCTTGGAAGCAGAGGCCCTTCAATCGTTGCGTCACGGTACTGCGATCCCAGCCTAACGTGTTCGCCGTTGCCTGCATGTCGAAGCTGTGCTGGCGGAGGCAATTCAGCACCGCGGCATCGCTGGCTGGGTCAGGAAGAATCTGTGATGCGTTGGCTTGACCAGCTGGCTGTGCTGATGCGCTGCCAAGTCGCAATGACTCTTTGGTGAGCAGTGGACCGTCGTTGAGCGCGATCGCCTGTTCCAGGCAATGCCGGAACTCCCGTATGTTCCCTTTCCACTCATGTTCGACCAGTACGCGAAGCGCGTCGTTCGAGAGCTTCGGCACCGGTTTGCCCATCTGGTCGGCGATATCGTTGAGCAGTCTATCCGCAAGAAGAGGCACATCGCCGGTCCGTTCCCGCAACGGCGGAAGCCGGAACACCAGAGCTGTCAGTCTGAAATACAAATCTTCACGGAACCAGCCTTCGGAGACGCCGCGCTGCAGATCGCGATTCGTCGCGGCGACGATACGCACATCCACCGTCGTGGGGATGGTCGCACCGACACGATAGAACGAGCGTTCCTGTAACACCCGCAGCAGTTTGCTCTGGTGGTCCAAGCGGAGATCGCCGATTTCGTCTAAAAAGATGGTTCCATGGTTGGCCAATTCGAAATAGCCGCGCCGGTCTGCTGTGGCCCCGGTAAAGCTGCCTTTGCTATGGCCGAAGAGTTCGCTTTCGAAGAGTTCAGGAGAAATGGCCGCCATATTGACGGCGATGAAGGTCTTGCTGGTCCTCGGACTGAGTCGATGAACCGCTCGGGCGAAGAGTTCTTTCCCGGTCCCTGGTTCGCCGAGCACCAGGACTGTCAGAGGCGACTTGGCCCCTTTTTTGAGATCCCGATAGAGGCGCAAGAGGCCGGCGTCTTGGGTGATGATGCCGCACTGCCGGCATTCGTCTCGGAGGCGATCGAGTTCCACATCGCCGAGTGCCAGGGGTTCATTGGTGGCCGCACGCAGACTATGCAATTGCTGTTCGAGCCCCTCCAGTTTCTTGCGCGCGTCATCTTCCTGTGCCTGGGCGTCGGTGAGTTGGGAGCGAAGGACATCTGCGGATTTGGTCAGGGCGTCCTGTTGATCTATCGATTGCGAGATGGCAGCCCGCGCGACGGCAAGATCTTCTTGCAAGGTCTCTGCTCGGGTCTCGCGCAGAACCAGGGCTTCACGCACGGCGGCTGCTTCCTGCTGCAGGCGGAGCATATCCTGCTCGAAGAGGATCAGCCGCTGATGCGCGGTCAGGTGGCTCCAAATGGTTGTGCCGACGAGCACCAACAGGGCGGACGTCAGGGGCATGGCGAGGGGAAGCACCAAGCCGGCCACCACGAGCGCGAGGAACGTGAATATGCCATATGCGACAATGGCCTTCCCGGCAAGGAGCAGGCTGGTCGTGCCTCGGAACCGAAGCAAGAGCCAGGCGACCAGCCCAGCGACCAGCAGCGTGATCGACGAGCGGCTGGCTGCGTCGAGTTGGGAGAACCGGTTGCCGGTCAGTAGCATGTTCAAGACGTGGAGATGGACCACCGAGCTGGTCACCGTCTGTCCCGTGGGCAAGAGCGAGCGTCCTCCCGCGATCGGAGTTGGAAGAAACACGACAATCTTGCCCTTGAACCACTCGGTGAGCTGATCGCTTTCATGACGCACAATGGCATTCCAGACGGATGACAGAGGAACGGTTGGGAAGGCGTCGATCGTTCCATCGCCGACATAGTTGACCAAGAGCGAGGCCGTGGCTCCTTCTGAAAGAGACGGCTTCGTCGATGAGGTCGGTTGTCGATAGGCCTCGTACAATGCAATCCCGAAGGCTTGGGCGGATTGCCTGTCGCCGGGTACCACCACAGGCACCGCTCGTGTGACGTGATCGGAATGGGTTGTGACCAGCAGATGGCCCACGGTGGTTGTGTCCGAGACATACGTCGCATCAGGGCTCTGTACCACGACGATAGGCCCGGCGGTGCTCATGGCTTCAAGCAGCAGGGCATCGCTCGCTGCTCCGCCGAGCTGCGCCGGGCTGGCATGGTCGAAGCGATGATCCAGGCCGATCACGACAGCGCCGGATTCATGCGCGCTGGTGAGTAGACGTGCGAAGATGGCCCGGTCCCATGGTCCGCTACCGAACTCTTCTTCGCTGGCTGGATCCCGTGTGACGATGAGAAGGGACGGGCTGACTGAGATGGATGCGCGATCGGTCAACCAGAAATCGTACGCGGCCCAATCCAGAGCAGTGAATGTGGTTGGGGCTCCTGCCCACAGGCCTATCGCCAGGATCGTTGCGAGTAGCCCCATGGCATAGGCTTGGAGCCAGGAGGAGCTGAGAAATTGTCGCCACAGGCGTGAGGTATCGAGCATGATTATTTCCTGCAAACGATTGAGACGCTACTCTGGCATGGATCTGTGAAACGTGACCTGTGAGACGTAACACGTTTCAGAGGAAGAGGCGAGGCAGTCCTCCGTTTCACCGTTCACGGCCTTTGCTCGCGTCCTGCAATCTCGTTCAGGATGGCTTTTGTTTCCTGCTTGGATAGCCCCTTCAGCAGCGCGTTTGCTTTTCGCACATCCGGTGCGACCCCGAGGCCTTTGCCATAGATGCGCGCCAGCGCTTTCTTTGCCGGGATGAAACCATCGGCAGCGGTGGTTCCCAAACAGGCTAGGATACGCGAATCGAATTGAGCGAGGTGGGGATCGAGGCCGGTTTCGTACAAGCGCGCCAGTTCGTCGTGCGCAGTCTCACCGAGTGCAACGGCTTCGGCAAACAGCGCCGTGACTCCGTCGGACGCATGACTGTCCTTGAGCAGGGCGATGCCTAACGATTCGGTCGGATCGATTCTCTCGGTATCCGGGTAGGCAGTCCAGAGTGCGTCGCGATACTGTCTGAAGGCCTCGGACGCGTCGTTTCGGCGGCGCTGAGACTGGTCAGGCGGGAGCGCTTGGCGACGAAGCAGTGAAAGGGATTCCGCTGCGCGCGGCTGGCCGAACTCCACGGCCTTGGTCCACCAACGGATCGCGAGTGCCGGATTCTTGTCGACGCCCTGTCCATTGCGATAGGCGTTCCCCATAAAGTACTGCGCCTGCGGAACCCCGCCGATCGCCGCCTGCTCCATCAATTGCACGGCTTCTTGATGTCGATTTCTCAGCTTCAAGACCAGTGCAAGGCGATAGTGGGCGTCGGGAAAGTTCGGTTGCAGCTCCAAGGTTCGGCGATAGGATTGGATCGCGGCTGTGAGATGGCCCAGCGAGTAGTGGACGCTTCCCAGGCTGTAATGCGCATGGGTGAGTGCAGGATCGAGCCGAATAGCCTCCATCAAGGCCAGCGCCGCGGCACGTGCATCTTGCTTGGCCATCAACGTGACACCAAGTAGGAGATGGGCCTTGGCGTTGGTTGTATTCAGCGTGATCGCCACGCGGCATTCATCGAGCGCGGCATCGAGATCACCGATGCGGTAGAGCCCTTGTGCCAACTTCAGACGAAGGTCCGCACTGTCAGGCGATACAAGGACTGCACGGCGCCACTCGCCCAGCTCCATCACTGGGTCCGCTCGTTCATGTGGTAAGAATTCTGGGAGCTGATGCTCATCCGTAGGCGCTGGAGTAGGCGAGGCTTCGGAAGAGGGCGGCGGGGACTCGATTATCGGAGGCGGAATGTTCTCAGGCTCTTGCGCGAACGACGAATGGATGGGGAGCCATGCGATGAAGGACGCGAACAAGAGGGTCGCGAACACCAATCGACGACGCATTGGAAACCTGTGATCCTCCGGATCTGTTGCAAGGACGGACAGCAGTATAACACCGAATCGGCGCCGGTGGGTCGTGTAGAGTTCGTTGAAGGGAGAGGCAAATCGTGGTTCAGCGGGCGTTCTCAACCCATAGTATTCATGAGCTCTTCTACTGCAATCGCGGATTCGCCGCTGCGACAAGCCTAGACACGGTGGCCCGGCGTCTAGGCCGGTGGGCTCGCCACTCGGTCGGTCACCATACTGTTTCACGTAGCGTCCCTCCCGTCGTAGGCTCGGCTCTGAAGCCTGCCTCGCCCACTCCTCCAAGGGGCCGGCCCACTTGGAACATCCCCACGAAGGAGGCGCACCCCCTTCGGAACTCCCAGTCGTGGCAACGCCCCGCCTCACTGTTCCGCGCGCCTTCTCACTTGGCGACAGCGCGATTTCGCGACGAATCGTCAAGAATAGTGCGGGTTAATGGCCTGCTGCAGGCGCTGGATTGTGCGCTGGAGATCAGGCTCTGAACGGAGCATCGGCTCATGCTGCACTCGCCACACTGGCTCAAGGGGAGCTGGGTCGTTGGCCAGTCGGGGAATCACATGCCAGTGGATGTGGGGGAGTTGGTTGCCAAGGAGTTCATAGTTAATCTTCCTGGCCTCATAGATCTGTGCCAGGGTCTTGGCGACGAGGCTCACTTCCTCCATCAGCTGAATTCGTTCCGTGGGAGCGAGATGAAACAGCTCTGTCGCGTGGCGTTTGAAGACGACGACGGTCCAACCTGGGAAAAATTGATCCTCGTGCAGATAGGCCTTAGAGAGGCCAAGATCTGCAATAAAATGGCCTTCTTTCGGCCAGCTGCCTTGGCAGGCCTTGCACGTGGGATCCGTCATGGCTGGTTGGCCTTCCGCCATTCTTCTTCAGTGACCACGCCTTTTTTAATCAATAACTGAATCAGCTTGTCGACGGAGTGATGATGGGGGGCGGTTGGAGTGATTCCCGGCTGAACTGGGGCTGCTGCTTGGGTTTGTTTTGGCTCAGGCGGGGGGCGTTTTTGCCCCAGTACTGTAAAGTAAGGCGTAAAGACCGAGACATAGTCCTTGTTTCTGAGGCGCACCGTGACCGGGAGACTGTCGGTGAGTGGGCCGAGGTCAGGGGTCGGGCCAACTGGAATGCGGAAAAATGGTTTGGCGTCATTGGTTTCGCCGTCTTGCCCCAAAATATCGAACCGCCCGAGGAAGGATTCCCCTGTTAACCCTTCTCGGTCTTGACCGGCAAGGTTGGTAATCTTATCGAGGACGACCACCAGTGAGTCGGCAATCAGCAGATCGGACGAGTGGTTTCTGACACTGACATCGTAGCGGTATTCGCTCGTAAAGTTATCCCGCCCTTTGAGGGTGACGACGACGCTAGCCTTGCCGGTCAGGTCGGTGAGTTGATCCAGCTGCCCGGCACGGCTTTCCGGCACCATCGGCCACAACAGACCGAGTAGGATGACGGCCATGCCCAGTCGCCCGATCGTTCGATGTCTCGTCATGGTGGCTTCCCCAGATTGTGAAAGGCGCGTCGCCCCCAACTCCCCGAGCATAGCAAAGATCGTTGGGTTGAGCGAGTCTTCTGCGCGGTAGGTCATCTTGACAGGCTCTTTCCACGAACGCTATTCTCGCCGCAGTTGGAGTTGTCCGCAACCCTTCCACTGCCACCACGAATGACATCCATTTCACGACGTGCTCCGCTCCTGGTTCCAGGGTCTCTCCTGACGCAACTCATGGCGCTCTACGACTATCCGCACCCCGTACAGCGTGGTCGCATCATTCGCGGGTATGATCGGCCCCATGCGGTGAGGACTGCGCGCATGTGCGCGGCGATGGCCACGGCGCTGGGCCATGGAGCCGAGCGGGTCCGTCAGTATCAGATCGCATGTCTGCTGCATGACTTGGGCCGTGCAGGGCTCGATCGCCGACTCTTCGGAAAAATTTGGTCCTGGGCGAAGGAGCAGGGCATTCCGACCAGACCGCGTGAATGGCGAGCCATACATCCGGAGACGGTCTATGGGCGAGAAACCGAAGCGTTTCTCCGACATTACCGGCATGAGTTGGAAGCCGATGGGATTCCGATAACCGCGTGGGCCAAAGAGCAGGTCGAGATGCGGCTGGGCTATTCGCGTCGGTTGGCCCGTCGGCTGCGTTCGGTACGACCTGCGATCAAGACGATGGGGGTGGGCTGGGCACCGTGGATGCAGCAGGTGATGCTCTATTATTATTATCCAGAGAAGTTGGCGTCGGCCAAGCCTTGGGTTAAGCAGTTGGCGGAGATTCTTGTTGCCTGCGAACAGTTTGAAGCCTATAGCAATCACCGTCGTGGACGGGACTACTATGTGCGGAAGAAAGAAACGTTGGTCGATGCCTTCGCCTATTTGGAGAAACTGCAGCAGGACGGCATCGTAAGTGGCGCGGTGATGGGAGCGCTACGCCGATTGACGGCGCAGGGCGAGTTCGATGCCATTCTGGAGGAGGCTCGTGGCTGTGCCTATACGCCGGGCGAGCGACGAGCGCTCAGAGCGATGGAGTCATGAGATGGCGGTGAAAACGGTGCCGTTGCGTCTTAGCATGCAGGGGGACACGCAGATCGAAAATATCACGAATTCTGTGGTCGACGCCCTGGCTGGGAGCAGGCTGTTGGCCGGGATCGTGACCGTATTCGTCAAACATACCACGGCATCGGTAATGATTATTGAAGATGAACCGGGCATCAGAGCCGACACCAAGGCCTTCTGGGAGCGGGCTGTCCCGGCCGATCCTGCATGGCAGCACAATACGCGAAATGTCGGTGAAGACAATGGCCACAGTCACTTGCGCGGTCAGCTGCAAGGGCCGTCGGTGACCATCCCTTTCCTGGACGGGGCGTTGCTGCTGGGGTCCTGGCAGCAGATTGTACTTGTCGATTTCGATACCAGATCCAGGATCAGGGACGTCATTATCCAAATCATGGGGGAATAATTGCGATGAGAGGGCCTGTCGTTACAGCGGGATTCCTGCTCATCAGCCTCTGGCCTGCCTTCTCGATGGCTGAGTGGGGGAAGCCGCTGGGTGGGGTCTACGATGGCCCTGAGGGGAAACCGCGCGTCGTGACGCCTTCGCCCGCTGTGTTGGGCGCCGATGAGCGGGCCACAATGGCCGTGTTCGAGCAGGCGACGAATTCCGTCGTCTTCATCGCGAATACGGCGATTCGACGAGACCCCTGGTCGTTCAACCTCTTTGAAGCCCCGCAAGGTTCCGGGACAGGATTCATTTGGAACACACGAGGACACATCGTCACCAACTTTCATGTCGTCTACGGGGCGAACTCGATCACCGTGACGTTGGCAGATCGGACGGAGCATAAGGCCACGCTCATCGGCGCTGATCCCGATCATGATGTGGCTGTGCTGCAGATTCGTGTGCCTGAAAAGTCTCTCTCGCCCCTCACCATCGGGACGTCGCATGATTTGCGCGTCGGCCAGAAAGTCTTGGCGATCGGGAATCCGTTCGGCCTCGATCATACGCTGACGACCGGCGTGGTGAGTGCCTTGGGGCGGACGATCAAGTCCTTGTCGAACCGGACGATTGAAGGGGTCGTTCAGACCGATGCGGCCATCAATCCTGGAAACTCCGGCGGCCCGCTGCTTGATAGTGCCGGTCGATTGATCGGGGTCAATACGCAGATTGTCAGTCCGAGTGGGGCCTTCGCGGGAATCGGCTTTGCCGTGCCGGTCGACACGGTCAACCGGATTGTCCCGGAGTTGATCAAGTACGGGAAACTCATCCGTCCGGGGCTCGGAGTCTCGCTCGTTCCCGATGCGATGGCCAAGCGTTGGGGCGTGAAGGGGCTGATTATCGGGAAGGTGTCGCATGGCAGTGGGGCTGAGCAGGCCGGCTTGAAGGGGGCACGTGAGACTGTCGCCGGGCGGGTGGAATTGGGTGACATCATCACGGCGGTCGACGGCAAGCCAGTCAGAACCCTGGATGAATTGATGGATGTGATGGAACGGCACAAAGTCAACGATCAGGTCGCGGTTGAAATCCTACGGGAGACCCGCCACGAGCATGTAACCGTGACCCTCCAGGCCGTCAATTGATCGGCAATCCATGCGGTCGCTATGCTAGGATCATCCATCTGTTCCGCACGGAGGACCACGAATGAGCGATCGCCGACCCATTGAATCACAGGACCCAGGACCCAAGGGGAAGACGGAGGATGATGGGAATCCGTCGACACGTATGGGATCCGACCCCCTTGATCTGATTGAGCAATGTCTGGCCTTATTTCCCGACAGCGACCCCAGACAGAAGATCCTCTACAAGTTGCGCCATGCTGTGATTCTCGGGCAAGCGGCGCAGCAACAGCGCGAGGTTGAATTCAAGAAAGTCGCCGACGTAATCGCGAAGCTCACGGCGCCGGCCAATCGGGTCGGGACCCTACTGGAGGTGCCTGGTGAAGGCCTTGCACGGATTCTGGTGGGGGGCGCTGAGTTTTATGCGTCGGTCGATCCACGGGTGGGAGTGGCCGAGCTCAAGATCGGCGCCCAGATTCTGGTCAACGAAGCCTACGCGGTGATTAAGGTATTGGGCTATGACCGTAATGGGCCTGTGTTAAAAGTGGCGGAAGCGTTGGCCGATGGGCGGCTTCGTTTCGAGCAGGAGATGGGGCGGCAGGTCTTGATCCTTCAACGATCGAGCGATCTCGTCGGCGTGGACCTCAAGGCCGGCGATGAGGTGCGCATTGAGCCCAGCCTCCACGTGGCGATTGAGAAATTGGAAGATCGGAAGGCCAAGTCTCACGTGCTCGACGAGGTTCCCACGGTCACATGGGAGCAGATCGGCGGGCAAACGGAGGCGATCGCCGCTATTCAGAAAGCCATCGCGTATCCTCTGCTCCATGCGGGCACATTTCAGCGCTTCAAGTTCACTCAACCCAAGGGTTTTTTATTGTATGGCCCTCCCGGCTGCGGCAAGACCTTGATTGGACAAGCGGCAGCTGCCAGCCTTTCGAAGCTGGTGGGGGAATCGGCACAGGAAGCCTCCGGCGCGAAGGGAGACAAGGCGCCGGTGACCCATGGAGCTTTCCTCCACATCAAGGGACCGGAGATTCTGAATATGTGGTTGGGGGAGTCGGAACGGATGGTCCGAGATCTTTTCGCCCAGGCTCGTGCCCGCAGGAAAGAAGGTGCGTTGCCTTTTATCTTTATCGACGAGGCGGAATCGGTGCTCGGCACGAGACGGGCCTCTCGGTCATTCAACATCTCCAGCACCTTGGTGCCGATGTTCTGCTCCGAGATGGACGGGATCGAGTCGCTGCGCGATGTGGTGATCATTCTGGCTTCGAACCGTCCCGATCTCATCGATCCCGCCGTGCTGCGACCAGGCCGTATCGATCGCAAGATCAAAGTGAGCCGCCCCAATCGTGACTCGGCGGCAGCCATTCTGAATGTATATCTGACGGATGATCTGCCGCTGGACCGGCAATGGATCGATCAGCATGGCGGAGATCGGAAGAAGGCCTGTGCCGACCTTGTGGAACATGCCCTTTCTGCGATCTTCTCGCGGATCGATGAGAATCGACTCCTGTCGATCAGGCTCAGAAGTGGACAGAACAAGGTGCTCTATCGGAGCGATCTGATCAGCGGGGCGATCCTGGCTTCGATCGTACAACGGGCGAAGGAGCAGGCCATTGATCGCATGATTGCGGCCGGTGGGGGGGAGCAAGGTGGTATGGTCTTGGACGATTTGGTGAATTCCGTGCATGCAGAATTCCGGGAGGGCGAGATGTTGCCGCCAGACGATGCGGCGGAAGAATGGCTCAAGCTCCTCGATCATCATCCAGAGCAGGTCGTGGGGGTCTCGTCGTTCCGAAGAGGGCGGCAGTCCGAAGAGAAATTGATCAACCAAATTATCTGAACACGTGAAACGTAGAAACGTGAAAGGTGCAGATTCCTGGTCTCAGTTTTTTGTGGCTTCTCTCGTTTCACGCTTCATCGTTTACGGCTAACGAACCATGCGACTCTACGGCATCGAAACGGAATATGGGATTACGAGAGAAGACCAGGATTCGGTCGATCCGGTCGTGGAGTCAATGGAACTGGTGCGGGCTCATCTGACTGCCTCGTTTGAGCGGCGCTGGGACTATGGTGGTGAAGACCCGCACGAGGATGCGCGGGGGTTTCGGGTTTCCGGCCTGCAACAGGATAAAGAAGAAGACGAGTTTGCCAAGGTCGATGCCCATCGGCCATTTTCGTTTCATGAGATGAAGAGCGATCTCGTCCTCCCGAACGGCGCACGCTTCTATAACGATCATACACATCCCGAATATTCCACGCCTGAGTGTCGTACCCTGAAAGATATCTTGGCCCATGACCGTGCTGGAGAACGCATTGCCCAGCGGGCGGCGGAGCGGCGCAACCAGACGCTCGGCGGGCCGCATGTGCAGCTCTATAAAAACAACACGGATTTCCACGGACACAGTTATGGCTGTCACGATAACTATCTTATTGCTCGCTCGATTTCCTTCCCTGTGCTGACTGCGGGGCTGCTGCCGTTTCTGGTCAGTCGGCAAGTCATTGCGGGTGCCGGGAAAGTGGGGGTGGAAGGTCAAGAGAGCGCATTCGTGCCGGGCCACTATCAGCTCTCTCAACGAGCCGACTTCATGGAGACGGACTTGAGCGTCGACACCATGCACAACCGGCCGATTCTGAATACGAGGGACGAACCACATGCGGTTCGGGAAAAATATCGGGGCTCCATCTCATCATCGGCGATGCCAACATGTGCGAGTACAGCACGGCGCTGAAAGTCGGGACGACGCAATTGGCACTGGAATTGATCGCGCGCAACGTAGCCCCAGTTCTTGAATTGGAACATCCCGTCACGGCGGTGAAGCAGCTCTCTCGCGATCAGAACTTGAAGACGGCGGTTCGCCAGAAGAACGGCTGCACCATCACGGGCCTCGACATTCAAGGGCAGTACTATCTCGCGGCCGAGAAGCATTTAGCCGGTGCTGACGCAGAGACCGATTGGATTCTTCACGAGTGGGCCGCCACGCTCCAGTTACTCACCGGTGATCGACGACAACTCGTCGGGAAGCTCGACTGGGTGACCAAGCTGTGGCTGTTGGAAACATTTATGCAGGACGAGAAGATCGGCTGGGATGATCCCTGGCTGGCGAGTTTGGACTTGGAATACCATAATGTAAATCCTGATCGCGGGCTCTTTCTAGGGATCGAAGCCGAGGGGAAGGCCTGGCGGATGACGTCGGAGCAGGATGTCGAATCGGCGTTGGTCGCCGGCCCGTCCGATACCAGAGGGGGGATTCGCGGCCTCTGCATCAAACGGTTTCCGGATCAGATCAAGTCGATGCAATGGGAACGCATTCAGTTCAGCGGAGGATTGCTTCCCCGAACATTGGAAATGGGCGACCTCTTCGAGCCAGAGGCGGTGCAAGCCTGTGCCGAGATATTCGAGCGCGCGGCATCCCCGGTGGATGCGCTGAACGCATGGAACAGAGGAAAGGAGTCCCGATCATGAACGACATCTCGATGCCAGAACGACGGGAAGGGCCAGGCAATCCGATGCCAAAGGCCCCGAGTCCGTCCGATGAGGGTGGAGGGCCGAAACGGCCTGAGCCAGGATCCCCCGACAAGGACAATTTGCTCAAGCGCATGCGTAAGGTCGATCCGAAGCAGGCGGAACGGTATCGGCAACGGACGGGACAGTAAGGGGAGAAGTGCTGAGTCCTGAGTCCTGAGTCCTGAGTGCTGAGTATTCAGGATGGATTAGGATTCAAGAGACAGACTTCGAGCCACTACTCAGCACTCAGAACTTTTCACTCAGAACTAAGGGGATGAGATGGGGATGCCGGGGGATTTTTTTCAGCTATTGAAGGAACAGGGCTACACACTCGGGGCACCGACGGCGGTGGGGACTGGCCATGCATTGACGAATGCCACCACGATTCTAGCTTTCAAGTATCGGGATGGCGTATTGGTGGCTGGAGATCGTCGCGCGACCGCCGGCAATATGGTGATGTACGATCGCACGGACAAGGTGTTGGAGATCGATCGGCACAGTGTGATGGCGATTGCCGGTGTCCCGGCGACGGCGTACGAAATGGTGCGCGTCCTGGAACATTCCTTCAAATATTACCGAAGGACGCAGCTGCAAGAATTGAGTTTCGATGGCAAGCTGCGGGCGGTTTCTAAGCTCTTGAAGGACAATGTGCCTGCGGCGTTGGCCGGGACGGGTGCGGTGGTTCCGGTGTTTGTCGGCTACGATCTGGAGCAGGGATCGGCCAAGATCTATTTCTACGATATCCTCGGGGCGGAGTTTGAAGGTGTGGAATATGCCGTATCCGGGTCCGGTTCCCCCACGATCCGAGGGATCTTGCACTATCTGAATACGTGGGGCGAGCAGCCCCTCAGTGCGTTATCAGAAGAACAGGCGATGGTTCAGGCCTTGCGATTGCTTACGAGCGCAGCAGAGTTCGACTCGGCGACCGGTGGTGTCAATCGGGAGGCGAGTCTCTACCCTGTGATCAAGCTGATTAGTGTGGCCGGTGTGCAGACGGTCCCGGATGCGACATTGAAACCTCTCTATGAATCACAGGTGGTGCGCTATGTATGAAGAGCCTTATCGCTGGGTGGAAGCGGTCGGCAATCGGAGGCAGTATCTCGACGAGCAGTTCAAGCAGGGGAGCCCGGTCGTTGCCTTGACCTATGATGGGGGCATCCTTCTGACGACGGTGAGTAAAGGGACTCCGAAGCTCTATGAGATCTACGACCGGCTGGCGTTGGGCGGGATGGGGCACCCCACTGATTTGGAAAAGCTTCGTTTTAGTCTGCTGGAAATGGCCCATGTCGAGGGATTTAACCGTTCACCATCGGACGTCACTGGGTCGAGACTGGTGAAATACGGCATTGCCCCTGTGATTAAGCAGGCCTTTGAAGAAGTGTATAAGGCGCCGTTCATCGTGCGCATTCTGGTGGCCGAGTTGGGGCAGAAGCCGGAAAAGGACGCACTCCTGACGATCAACTACGACGGGACGTTTGAGGAAACGACGGGGCGTGCGGTTCTCGCCGCCACCCAGACTGTTCAGGCGAAGATGGTAGCCTATCTCAAGGAGCAACAGCCGGCTGCGCTATCACTGGAACAGGCGTTGGACCTGAGCTTGCGCGCCTGGGCGATCGGTTCATTAGCACATCAACAGGATGAGGCAGATCAACAGGCGGAGGCCAAACCACTGGCAAGTAGTGCGGGCTCATCGGCCGCCGCCATCCCAAGCCGTGACGTCTTGATCGCACATGTGCGTGGCCTTGTCGGTGAACGGATGATCGAATGTGCGGTCCTCGAGCGCCAGGCTCCCGGGACCTCCAAGTATCGGCCGCTCAAGCAGGCAGACCTTGTACGTCTCCTGCCGACGGCGCTTCACTCTGTCGTGGCGCATTGAGATGTTGAACCGTATCTTTGGGCTTGAAACCGAATACGGACTGTTGGTGAATCAAGAGCAGCCCGATCATTCTCCCACCTGGTTTGCCCACAAGATTCGAGACCATCTCTTTCACGTTCAACGACGAGGTGTTCTCGATCTCCATCACCGAGGACATGATGAACCGCCAGGAAACGGAGGATTTCTCACCAACGCCGGGCGGATGTACCTTGATATGGGGCACCTGGAATGGGCCTCGCCGGAGTGTGAGTCGCTCAGCGATGTGGTGGCTGCAGACCGCGCCGGCGATCAGTTGCTGCAGGATGCGATTCAAGACCTCGGCCTGGCCGACACAGTATCGTTGATCAAAAACAATGTGGATCATGAAACCGATGCGACCTTTGGGTCCCACGAGAACTATCTTGTCTCGCGGCGCTTTCCCTTTACGCGCCGAGGCCTCGGACCCTTTGTGACCTTCCTGGTTACGAGACAGATCTTTACGGGAGCCGGACGTATTGGTGCGGCTGGTCCTCAGGACGGCTGGGTTCAGATGGACCAACTCCTTGTGCCGCGAGGCGCGAGCCGTCGCTACGGACAGGAGGCGTTCCTCCCGTTTCAGATCTCTCAGCGTGCCGATTACATCGTGAATGACTTCTTCGAATGGGTGCAGCAGAATCGCGCGATCGTCAATACCAGAGATGAGCCATTGGCCGACCCAAATCAATTCCGCCGCATTCATTTGCTATTGGGCGATTCAAACATGGCGGAGGTGGCGACGGCCTTGAAGTTGGGCACGACGGGGCTCGTCCTTCAACTGATCGAAGAGGGCCATGTGCCGCTCGATCTTGAGCTCAATGAACCAGTCGAAACCATGCAGGAGCTGTCACAGGATCAGAGCAGACAATGGATCGTTCAGTTGCAATCTGGGAAGTCGATCTCCGCAATCGATATTCAGGAAGCGTTTCTTGCAGCGGCGCAAGAACACTATCGCGGGCAAGATGACGAAACCGATTGGGTGCTGGATCAATGGGAACAGGTGTTGAATGATCTCCGTGGGGACTATCAGGCGCTGGTGGGCCGGGTCGATTGGGCCTCGAAGTTGTGGTTGCTCGAAACCTTTCGCGAGGCGGAGCAGCTGACGTGGGCAGATCCGTCGCTGAAGAGTCTCGATCTGGAGTACCACAATCTCCATCAAGGCAAGGGTCTTTACTATGGCCTCATGGAAGAAGGGCGAGTCCCACGCCTTATTACAGACAAGGCGATTACCTTGGCGATGGACCATCCACCACACAACACCAGAGCGTTTGGGCGAGGCGAGCTTGTTCGCCATTTGCTGGCATGTGGATCTCCGGAAGCACAAGCCGATCTCAAGATGGAAGAACGGTTTTCTCCTTCATACGTGATCAACTGGTCGATCTTTCAACTGCGTGGCCAGGCGCCCTTCCTCATGCCGGATCCGTTCAAGACCTACGTACAGGAAGTGCGGACCCATCTTCAAACAGCTTGATCGGGTTATTAGCCTTCGCACCCCATACGGTGCTCTCGCGGTACCTTTGAGACCCGTAAAAAGTGAGACGTGAAAAGTGAAACGGGAGGCTGCTGACTGCTGTTTCTCCGAAACCTTTCACCGTTGACGTGTCACGTCTCACGGGTCTCTGCCGCTCTTCACCTTCGTGTTTGCAAGAAATCCATAATCC
This sequence comes from Nitrospirota bacterium, assembly GCA_034440335.1. Lineage (GTDB taxonomy): Bacteria > Nitrospirota > Nitrospiria > Nitrospirales > Nitrospiraceae > Palsa-1315. Next base: position 23,376 of record JAWXBV010000106.1, read on the forward strand.
GATTTTCCGCCCAGAACGAGTCTTCCCCGTTGCGAGCCCATTGCAAGAATCCGCAATGTCCTCCATGGCGAGGCGCGATCACCTGAATCGTCGGGTGGCGCTGAATCGGCGGGACCGTAAACATGGAGTAAGGTATGAAGGGATCATCTTGTGCCGTGATGATGAGTGTGGGGACGGTGATGGAATCGAGCACAAGGCATGCTCCTACGCGATTGTAGTAATCGGCTCCGCTGGCATACCCTCCGTCGGGGGCTGTGTAGCGGTCGTCAAATTCACTCATCCTGGAAACGCCGTCGAGCTCCGTGAGATCCCACTTGCCGGGGAGGAGCGCAGCCTTTCGTCGCAATCGCGCCTTCAGTTTCACGAGAAAATGTTTGTGGTAAATCCAGTTGCGTGGCTGCTCCAAGGCCTCGACACATTTCGGAGGGTCGATATTCGGACAGACTGCGATTGCGCCGACCAACGCTGCTTCTGAGGAGCCGGCTTCTCCGGCTGCTTTCAGGATAAGGTTCCCCCCCATCGAATAACCGACAAGCCAGATACGATTGAGTCCATCCACGTGCGCCAATTCATCGACAATGGATTGATAGTCCTGACTTAAGCCACTGTGATAGAGCGTCGGTGTCAGATGCTCGGTTCCGCCGCAGGTCCGTTGGTTCATTCGGATGATGTTGAATCCCGCGTGATAGGCTTTCGCTGCGATGCCGTGCATATAGTGGGACTCGCTGGAGCCTTCAAGCCCATGCACGAGTACCAACGTTTGGCATGCTGTGCGGGTTGTCTGCCAGTGGCAGTAGCCGAGTAACTGAGTGTGCGGCTCGGTGCTGAAGAGGCGCGACTCGGTCGGTATTCCCGCAAGAAGTCGTCCGCGAGACCAATAGCCCGGGACTATAGTCATGAGATGTGGATTGCGGAACAAGGCCGCCGGTGTATATTCTCGCCCGTTTGGTACCATGGAGACCATCATACAGAAAAAATCAATAGCTTCGCAGTATGAATTGCCTGGACGTGATAAATCGGAGGGAGGGGATTTTCTTGAAACTGGGTATCCCTTTGACGCACGTGGGAGATGCTGATATTTTCTTGCCGTGGAAAATGCAAGCCCGACCCCGGGCGTCGATTACCCGCGCACGTTC
>JAWXBV010000107.1:0-3332 GCA_034440335.1 Nitrospirota bacterium
CTCATGAGCACTACGTATCTCTGGTTTCTCTTCCTCCGCTGACCGACTCGTTCAAACAGGCCCAGGCTTCAGTGAGAGCGGCCACACTGAATCACTCGCCTGTGTGGCAGTGGGAAGACCCGTTGAGCTCATGAGAGTATGTTCGGCCATTCATGGAATGATGACCAGTCGGTGTGAAGGAATTTCCTCACTACTGTACGCAACGGGCTACAGTAGTGAGACCCTTGCGAAATCAACCCTCTACAACGACTTTGATCTCAAGGGTGTACTCGTTTTCCTTCAGTGGGATCTATCTCCTGAGGGTGGAGAAGGAAGCAGTAGATCGAAAACTCACCATATTATGCAGTCGTTGGCTTTCTTCCTCCTTCGGTACGGCGCTTGCTGTTCTATTTGGCAAGCTGAGCAAAATTTAGACTGGAGGCTTAGTCATGGCGACACACACTCTCGAAACAACACGTTCCAGCCCCGCAGCTCTCACAGAGCAAGGATGGGGTGCAGGGAGTGAAAATGTCGGTAAATCGTCTACCCTGGTGCCGGTTACGGCCATCTCTCAGGGGCGTCGGCGCGAGGCACGCACTGACCATTGCCAGATGTGTTCGTACGAGCTGCTTGAAGCCGTTAAAGAAGAGACGGCCGTCATCCGGTACGGAGAAGCCACTATGCTTAACCAGAGCGTGGAGGGGATGCTTCTCCTCATGGACCGGGCCCCCGATATGCACCAGTTATTCGAAGTGCGCACTTCTCGTTCTAGATGGGCTAGGACCGTATATATCTTTGAAGCTCGGTGGGTCAGGCTCCTGCAGGTGGAGCAACAGGGAGCTCTCTACCTGGTTGGATGTGGGCGAATATTCGGGCCCAGTCACTATTTTCATTTCTAGCATCCCCGCGCGAGAGACAACCGATTTCTCTCTTCGGAGCCTAGCAGGTTGCGGGAAAACTCGGTGTAGGCACAACACTCCGATGGAATCATCCATATGGATGATTCCAATGGCACAATTGTCTCAGGATGCTCAAACAGGCCTGCCTTCTCACCCGCCCAACCTCAGCGGCTCGTTCACCCTCCCGTCCTGAGCCTGCCAAGACAGACTTGCTGCCCAAGAACGCGCCGTTCCGCGTGCAAGGCCGCAGCGAGCGAAGAGGCGAAGAGGCGAGGAGGTACGGACCGCACTTCGTGGGGCCGTTCGCCTTTGTCATAGATCTTGGCGAACGGAAAAGCCCCTCCAGTGCTTCCGATTTCCGAACAACTCTCGGTGAGCCTCTGAGCGAAGCGAGAACCCTGCCGGCGGAATTTTTCAGCATCCTGCTAGATCTTTCTGCCGACCGCTTGCTCTCGCTTGATCCGCGGGGGTAAGATCGTCCGTCCTCGCTTACCTACCATTGATTTAGGAGGTGTGATGGCCGTCCGTACCACTCCCCCAAAACCACGGGTTTCTTTCGACCGGAGCATCGAGCGGATGCGGAAACAGCTTGCCGAATTGGCTCCATTCCTGGGAAAGGGCAAGCCGACGAGTAGTCTGGAAGAATTTGACATGGAAACCGAACGGCTGATCGAGGATCTGCTCGGCCAGACGTCTGACTTGCTGCACGCCTATGAGTATGCTGAGTTGGGTGAAGCAGCAGGATTGGTCAACATGACGGACGAGGCGCCTGAAGGCACCGGCATGGATAGTGAGCGGCAAAGCCTGTTGCAGCGCGGCCGCGTGTTGGAAAGCTGTGTGGCGGAATTGGAAGCACGTCGATCTTCCGGACCGAAGAAAAGCAAGATCGGGCGCACGCTCATCGGTCCGCAGATCGCCGAGCATATGTCGAGCGAGGTCCGCAGCCTGTCGCAGGACGATAGTCTGCGACAGGCCGGGCAGCTGATGCAGCAATGGAAGCTAGGGGCGTTGCTCGTCACAAACAGCCAATCGTACGTGGGTATGATTACCGATTCGGTCCTGGCCCGCGAGGTGGTGGCCAATGGGTTAGATCCCAATACGACGGTTGTCAAGACCTGCATGCGAATACCGGTGGCGACCATTGAAGGTGATCGACCGATCATCGAGGCAGTCCGCATGATGAAGGAGCGGGCTACTCGGCATCTGGCCGTGACGCAAGATGGACAGATTATCGGCGTGATATCCGTCTCCAATATTCTGCGGTACTACTCAGGCGTTGCCTAATCACATGGCGCTCCTCTTTGTGAAACGCAGTTCTGCTTGCGAGGTACGGCTCGTGTGCATGCTATCGGCGATAAGCCGGCTGTCATCTGCTCTTGTTTCCAGCCATTCGCTTCTATCAGAACGGGAGGTGAGCAATGGGTCCAACCAAGGCGATTGTAAAAGAGAATAGGCTCTATGAGGTGGTGGGGGGAAAGCTGATTAAGGACGGATTCGCCGATCGGAAGAAACTTGAAGACTACGTGAACCATCATTATTTGACGTTGCCGGTGCTCGACAATGCGGGGAACCTGTGGCTGCTTGAGGGGAAGCCGGTGTATTGCCTCCGTGGCACGCAATACGAAACCGTAGACGATCAGAGGGTCCACCTCGCGCGTTGTCCGGACTGCGGTGGCATGGGAATCAGATCGGACCAATTTACGGTCGAATCGGATTGTATCCGTTGCACGGCCTGCGAGCATGAATTCGATGTGCGATTGGAAATGATGGAAACATAGGGGCCCTCTGCTCCATCCCTCCTGCGTGCAGACTGCGCAGGATCATAATGTGCTCGGTCGGCCTGTGCTCATGAAAATGCGTGATGGTCCAGCCGGTGTAGCGGGTCTCATGCAGCGTCACCATCCGCAGCGACTCATCGACCGGCACAGCGCGGGCCGAGAGCCGGCCGATCCGCCATCGTGACATTCCGCGGCCCCCTCCGCGTGATAGCGGTCACTCCAGCGGCGAAAGGTCCGCTCGGTCACCCTCAGCATCTTGCCCGCCTCCGCCATTGTCAGAATCCGTTGCTGCCGCCGCTCATTGCGCGCCTCGAACCGCATCTGTCTCACCTCCTGTAGTACCAGCGCCCGTGTCATCGTGGCCATCCTTGAGGGGCCACCTTAAACCGGACAGATCACGTGCTACAAAAACCGGACAGATGACGTGCTCTCTATAGGGATAAACGATTATATTGACACTGCGAGTAAAGAAAGTTAGGATTTGACGCTGGCAAATCTACCGATGGAACTAAGTGGAATATCTGTGCCGATCAGAGTGAAGACGACAGCTCTTTATCAGGGGTGGTTCTCAATTCCGTAACAAGGAGGTCAGGGTATGGCGAGTACAGCAACATTAGGGGGGTCGGACCGGGGGTACGACATGTCCCTCTGGTACGATTCCAGGCCCCTCAAGATC
>JAWXBV010000108.1:0-5809 GCA_034440335.1 Nitrospirota bacterium
CCGAATCCGCTGCCGTCCGACGTGATGGACGGCATCATGTACCTCGACTACTTCTTCACGAACGGGCTCAAGTACCTTGGCCCGCTGCGAGATGAGCCGAAAGCCTTGTACTCGCTGGCAACCGGCATCGATCCCTCCGATGTGGGTCTCCGCGGCGAATACACCGCCGCCGTTCTAGACCTTCACAAGGGAAAGCGGATTCGGTATCTTCCTACATCATCGTTCCAATCGCCGGATGTCAAGCCGACGACATCGATGCGGACGCTTGAGGCAGCCGTTACAGATTGGCTTCTCTATCTCGGCGTTGCCGAATCCGTTATGACGGTTGATAAAGGAAAGCTTGGTCACGAACTCAAAGTGGTGCCGCCTGGTATGACGCAGCCACACGACCTGACGCATGTCGGCGTCGGTGTCAGCCAGGTACTTCCTATTCTGGTCATGTGCCTCCTCGCTGATCCCGATACGACCATGGTGTTCGAGCAGCCAGAACTTCACCTACATCCACGAGTGCAGACGCTTCTCGGGGACTTCTTCCTGTCGATGAGCCTGATTGGCAAGCAGTGTGTTTTGGAGACTCACAGCGAATACCTGATCAATCGCCTTCGCTTTCGTGCTGCAGCGGAAAAGGAAAAGAGCGAATTGGCCAAGGCCATAAAGATGTACTTCGTCGAAAAACGCGGAGATACGTCCAACTTCCGCTCAGTAGTTGTAAATGAGTTCGGTGCAATCGCTGATTGGCCGGACGGGTTTTTTGATCAATCGCAAAGCGAGGCCGAGCAAATCCTCCGGGCTGCAACTCGTAAACGGCAGACGCGCGGAGGGAGGTTGCCACGTGCTGAGCGTCACGATTGACACGGCGGTTTTCGCTCCGCCCGCGGTCGGTTCCGGGGAAGACGAGGTGCATAGCTTCGTCGCTGCCCTGCTGGAGTGGCGCGATGCAATGACCGACGGTCGCCTTGATGTCTACACCAGCGTTCACGCCCCTGAAATTCTGGGGAACTCCGATCTCTATCCGATTCGTCCGCGTTTGAAAGAGCTCTTGCGGCAAGCGGCAGTTTTCGAGTATGACGCGAACACGGTTGCAGTGCTCGCGGAGACAATCCTCAACCGGTCGGCGAAAATCGAAGATGTGCTGGGCATTTCCGATGTTCTCGTTGACGACATCACTATCAATCCGGATTGCTTCGCGTCGCATGATCCCGCCTCTTTACGGGATGCCGCACAGCGGTGCGCGGCAGTTATTTCGCTTGCCGGTCGGTACATCAATGAACCCAGCCTCCGGTGCCACGCCATCGCCATTCGTGCAACGGATGTCGGATCTGCTGTCCGGGTCCGTGGAATCATTCTGGAAATTGCGCACACCCGCGACGATCTCGCGGGACTCCCGATTGCGCCCGCCTATTTCGAAGCTTCCACCTTAGTCTGTAGCAGCTTTCATCGTCTCCTGATGACACTGGATGAAGAAGGTATTTTGCGTTGGGCGAAGACAGGGATGCACGTCGCCACCGCAATCAAGGTAGGTCTTTACAAGAAGTTCGCCTCCAGCGGAGATTTATTACCTTGGGAGAATCTGCCAGCGTTTGAGATTGGGCATGAGTTTTTAGCCAGCCTCCAGACTCATCATGTGGGGGCAGGCTCTGGTTTGGCCGAAAGGCTCTTTCGGGCCATCCTGGAAACGATTTGCCGCGAGAACCTTGGAGCGACGCACGCGCTCAGGAAAGGTGGTGGCGGGAATGATCCGCAGAGAATGCGGGGAAAGGACGCAGCTTGGCGTAGGGATGTGGACCACGAGTACCACCTGCATTATTGGGAATGCGCCAACGGTGCTGTCGAATTGGCGGTTGTCGTCGTCCACAACGACTTCTCAATTCCCGGTTGAGGTCATCAACTATGCAGGACCGTAAAGCAGCTTCGATATCGATCCGTTCGGCATCTGGAGCTTGGTCAGTGACCAAGTACCACCGGAACAGGGTAGCTTGGTCACTGACCAAGCTACTCGACTGCATGGAGAGCGCTCTCCTATTCTCGACATTGGGGCTAAAACATTGAGTTCTGGTGGGGAGTGGCTTTACGACGAGGGCCGACGGCTACGGTGCCAAGTGCTGGAGCACGTCGATGCCTGGGGCCAGACGGCTGTGCGGGTGTGGTATCCGGAAGCTCAGACAATCCTACTCGTCGCTCCTGAACAACTGAAGCCGGTCGAGGATCTCCGAACCAGCCCGCAGGAGATCGCCTATATCGCCGCCGCCGCCAAGATTGCGGACGCGCTCGATGAGAATACTTTGCTAGCGCCGATCGAATCGTCGGTGATCCCACTCCCTCATCAGATTTCCGCTTTGCTCAAAGCTGTCTCATCAGATCGTGTACGGTTGCTGCTGGCCGACGAAGTAGGACTGGGGAAAACCATCGAAGCCGGTCTGATTGTCAAGGAATTGAAACTGCGTGGATTGATCAAACGCGTTCTTGTCGTCGCGCCGAAGGGCTTGGTAAGCCAATGGGCAGCCGAAATGTGTACGCACTTCGGCGAAGAATTTCGGCTGCTGCTGCCGAGTGACTTTCCCGCATTCCGACGAGTCGCTGGGCAAGACAACGTCTGGAAGGTGTACGACCAGATAATTTGCACGATGGACTCGGTGAAACCGATCGACAGCCGGCGTGGGTGGTCTAAGGATCAGGTCGCCGAGCATAATCGGGACCGCTTCGAAGATCTGCTCGCGGCAAACTGGGATTTGATTGTCATTGACGAAGCGCATCGCCTCGGCGGAGCGACAGACGAGGTGGCGCGATTCAAACTCGGTCAGGGTCTCGCGGAGGCGGCTCCCTATCTTCTACTCCTCACCGCTACACCGCACCAGGGCAAGACGGACGCCTTTCATCGTCTGATCTCGCTGCTCGACAAGACCGCATTCCCGGATCCGGGCTCGGTTACTCGCGACCGGTTAGAGACCTATCTTGTGCGAACGGAGAAACGCAAGGCCATCGACGCGCAAGGCAATCCACTATTCAAGCCGCGGCGCACGCAACTGGAGCCAGTTCATTGGAACGACCGGCACTTGCTCCAACGGCAACTCTACGAAGCGATCTCGGAGTACGTCCGCATCGGCTACAACCAGGCGATTCGGGAGAAGAAGAACTATGTGGGCTTCCTGCTCATCCTGATGCAGCGACTCGTGACATCCTCCACCCGCGCGATCCGGACTACGTTGGAGCGCCGGCTGGAAATGCTTGAGGCGCCGGAGGAGCAATTGTCGCTTTTCCCGCCGGGCTTCGACGACGAATGGTCGGAAATGGACGGCCAGGAGCAAATCGACATGTTGCTCCGCATGCGCACCAAGGCGCTGCGGAATGAACGGGCTGAGGTCCAACTGCTGCTCGACCTCGCGAAGAGGACAGAGGCGACGACGGCGGATGCCAAGGCCGAAGCGCTGCTCGACTGGATCTACAGGTTGCAACAGGAAGAATCAGATCCGGATTTGAAGGTTCTACTGTTCACAGAGTTCGTGCCCTCGCAAGAGATGCTGCGGGAGTTTCTTACTGACCGAGGATTCAGGGTCGCGTGCCTCAACGGCAGTATGGATATGGATGCGCGTAAGCAGGTGCTTCAAGCGTTTGCAGGCGACGTGCGCATCCTGATTTCCACCGATGCCGGCGGAGAAGGATTGAACCTCCAGTTCTGTCACGTGGTGATCAACTACGACATCCCCTGGAATCCCATGCGTTTGGAACAGCGGATCGGTCGCGTGGATCGCATTGGCCAAGCTCACGTCGTCCGGGCCATGAACTTTGTCTTGCAGGACACCGTCGAATTCCGCGTGCGAGAAGTCCTCGAAGAAAAGCTCGCGGTGATTCTGCGGGAGTTTGGAGTCGACAAGACCGGTGACGTACTCGATTCTGCGGATGCCGGAGAGCTCTTCGATGAGCTGTATCGCGACGCCATTCTCGACCCAGTCTGCGTCGAGAGCAAGGTTGATTCGCTCCTCACCAAAGTTCGCACACAGGCCGAAGGCATGCACCGAAGCACCAGCCTGTTTGCTCAGACGTCGGCACTGAGTTCAGCCGAAGCTCAACGGCTGCTTGGGCACCCTCTGCCCTTTTGGGTCGAGCGAATGACGGTGAATTATCTTGAAATCGCCGGTGGTACCGCAGAGAGATCCAGCGCTGGTTGGAAGCTCTGCTGGCCAGATGGAACGGTTACCCTGTCTGCCGTATTCACGCTCGCGGAGACGGTGCGACACCCGGCGGCGGCCCATTTGACTCTGGAAGAGCCGCGAGTTCGGGCGATTACAACTCGTATGCCGCGCTTCGTTCCCGGACAGCCCATGCCGTGTATTCAACTGACTGGTCTTCCTGGGGAAATACGAGGGTTCTGGTCACTCTGGACGGTTGGCGTTCGCAGCGCGGAGGGGGGAAGGGAGCGAGTCCTTTCCTTGTTCGTTCACGACGACGGACGCGTCCTCTCTCCTACGGCACGACATATCTGGACGTTGCTCCTCGAGCAGACGCCTAATCCATACGGTTACCTAAGTGGCGCTGAATCTGCGAGCGCCTTTGCGGAAGCCACAGCTGCTGCAGAGCGGCAAGGCCATCCTCTCTACGAAGAACTATTGCGGTTCCACCATGATCGGTTAGAGCGGGAGCGTGAAAATAGGCGCTATGGCTTCGAAACTCGACGTCGGGCGATCGAACGAATTGGGTTGGCTCCTGTGCGTCAGCATCGTCTGAATCAACTCCTCAAGGAGGAAATGGAATGGGGCGGCGAGTCGGAATCACGAGGCCATGTGCATCCCGAGTTGACTCCGCGATTGATCTTACGCGTGGAGGGCCTTGGCAATGCCTGACTGGCGTGAGCGTATTCTGAAGGAGTTCACGCCAGGAGTTCAGCCAATCACTGTGGTGGCCGATCCAGACGGCCTGTTAAGAGAGCCCCGTCTTAGCCAAGCACTCGCGGAAATGGGTTTCGAGTCAATTGTCTTTGAGGAATCCATCTCGTTTCGCTTCGCTTACGAGTCGCGGTTCCGATCACGGCTAGACGCGGGCGAAAGCTTGGATCTAGTGATCTTGTGCGGCGAGGCTGCGGTATCGCCAGCGCATCTCCCCTTTGATGTTTTATCGACCGCCCGGTCGCTTTCGTTTGCGCTTGCCGATGTCTTCCCGCAGTTCAGCTATCCCGTGCTGCGGGCTGTCGAACCTCAGTACCTGGACCTGCTCTTCGAGGCGCAACAACGCTTTAATCCTGGGGTCCTTGGAGAGAATGCCACAAAGGACTTCATCCTACGCCACGTGTTCGAGGTGGCGGCGGAGTTGATCAAGTCCGATGCTGATCTCCTGCGCACGCTGTTGCGGAGGCACTACCGGCTGCAGTCGATGCCCACACTGTTCGTCCGGCGGCTAGTGGAGGTATTCCACCAAAGCGGCCGCTTTCAAAGTTGGCCCCTAGCTGAGTTATTCGCGGACCGAAGTTTATTTTTTACATTTCTGCAGGAACGTTGGCCGAGGTTCCTTAACGAGTTGGGCGAAGGTTCGCTACAGGAGGATGTTCCCCCTACCGTTGATGGACCGATTAACCTTCCGTTCGATAACCCGGATGTGCGTGTTTATATCGACAACTTGTTTATCGAAGGAGTGCTACACCCTGTCGAAGCCACCCTCTTTCCGAAGGGATGGGCCGCAGTTGGCGTGAGGCACAATATTCTAGGTGAGGAGGCCCACCGACTGTCCGCGCTCGCCGATATTGTAGAGCGTGAACTGCCCGGAATTGATGTTCGCCCCGGGGACTGGATGTCTTTCGCGAGGGTTTGGGCAGAAGTCA
>JAWXBV010000109.1:0-4033 GCA_034440335.1 Nitrospirota bacterium
CGCAGCGCAGCTCGACGACCGGCGCGGAACCGCCGGATGCGCAGGCAGATTGATGAAGGTCATCGACGACCGCTTCGACGAAGGCCGGCTCGCGTCGCAATCTTCCCTCGATCTGGCATGGAGTCTATGAGCAATTCATAAACATCATTCCGTAGAAAAAGCATGCCATGACATTCGAGATCCTGGTTTTGAAGTGCGCGACCAATCTTCCTCATCGCGTCCAAGAGACTTCTGACGACAACCAAGTCCTCGGGCCCCACGCCGTGGGCAGGCCATCCCTTGTCTATATTATCAAATAGAATCCAAACTCCGTTCTTCTGCTTCAGATATGCAATAAGACAGCTACGCAGCTTTGCGACATCGTGCGTGTAAATCAAATTTGTAAGCTGTGCTTGGGAAAGAACCCCGACCCCACCTGCTACTCCAAATGCCTCTTTGTAGTCAGATGCAATCCTGTTTGTCAGCGTGATCATTCGCTCTGCAAAATCGCCCTCCGCAGTGTACTTCGCGTGCCGATATTCTGCGTCCAGTTTGTGATATAGCTCACGCACCTCATGGTTGTACAGGTGCGCCTCCTGATCCTTTTGCAGCACCTTGTTCGCAACTTCGAGCAACAATAGGTATTCCCAGAACGCTGAAACCACATGCTCTCGACTGGCCTGTGCCAGCCCACGAATAGTTTCCATAAACTCAAGGAGCTGATACCCTTCGGGTTTCAGGTCTAGCACGATTCGTCGCTTGTCTCGTCGCAGAAAATCCCTAAGTTGTCCGAACAGCGCCGTCTTTCCCGACCCCTTTCGGCCTGTGACGACTTGGATCTCGCCTCGCTTAGCGCGCAGATACTCATCGATCTCTACGTAATACCGGGAAAGCTCCGAGAATTCATTCTCAGCAGCTGATTGGCCGAGAGTAAAGGTGGTAAGCCATGGGACCCTCGGATCCGCTCTGACATGCGCCGTATGCTGCAGCAATTCGGTCACCCGAGGCGCGAAATCAGCAATGTGTGAATTTACATGCTCCAAGGTGGAGCAGGACTTAACCAAGTCGCGGTAATCAAGAGGCACAGGGTCATTGCCGAATTGCAAAAGACAGGTGGTCCTTTCCATTCCAGCGGCGACACCCGCAACAAATGCTGCGCGTAAATTGTGGGATCGATGCTCAATACGCTCTTTGGAGAGGAGGGGGATGACGATTCCCAGAGATTGTCCCACGTTGGCAATTGCGTCTGTTGCTGATAGCCGTGGTTGTTCCTGGGGATCGAACGATCGGTACTGAAGGCCCGCTTTCTTGACACGAGAAGTGATTCGAATTTCAACATCGGTCTTGTCGCGAGGACTGACTACGAAGACCGGCGCCTTCCTATTTATCTCATCTAGTAGCGGCAACGGCTCGAAGTCCGTGATCGTTAGGATAAATTCCGCCAACTCGTTCGAGGTTCGGTAATCCTTCCAACCGAGCGTGTCGTATAAACCTATTTCCCTTATCAGATCCTCATCATTCGCAAGCGCAACGTTCCGAACCAGCAATACGCGACGGGCGCAGCCTATTGCAAAGCCCACTTCGTAGGTCACGTTGAAGTTAAGTCGAGTTACGTCCGCGACCAGAAAGTCCGCTCGCCGGATAGCTTTAAATATAGGATCGGTAACAAATTTGCCTGCGACATCGTTTTGTTCCCACGACCGAATGGAACCGAGCGAATGGCGCGTCTGGAGCAGTTCCACCGCGCCACGTACGGTTGCCCCCACCTCGCGCGGAGCGGAGGGAAACGCCACGAAACCGGCCGGACTGGGCCGCGCGGGAGCGGGAGCCCCCGGCATCTCAGCCGCCGGAAGTGCCGACCTCGACTTGTGACTGCCTGCGCCCTTTGACATGCTCTGCATCGTAATTGATCCGCCAGAAGACCGGAGGAGACGCCGCAAACCGTTGTGAGGCACCCTATCGTCGAACTCAGGAATCCAGCACCGCTACGCCTGGTGGAGCGATCGGGTTTCCTTTGAAACCTCCCTGTCCGTATCCCTTCCCATCCGTCTGCAGTGTGTGACTCAATTTAGACGCCCTTTGGGGCCGGCTAGCATCCGCAAATTCGATCGCAAGAAGAATCGGCAATGGACAATTCTATCATCTTGGGTCACAGCTCGACCGCAAACCTACAACTTCAACTCTCTGGCGCGCAGCGCGCTACTCACCTCCATGTCGTGGGGTCGAGCGGCTCGGGCAAGAGCAAATTCCTGGAGGGGCTGCTCCGTCAAGACATCGCCGCGCACCGTGAGAGCGGATGCGGTCTCTTGCTCCTCGATCCACACGGGTCGCTCTATTCAGCCGTCATCGCCTGGCTCGCTGAGACGGGCAGACGGGCGCGTCACTCGATCTTGGCACAGCCCTCAAAGAAGGCTGGATCGTTCTCGTCAACCTCGGTCGCGAGCGGGGACATGTCTCTGAGGAAAACGCCAATCTCTTCGGGACGCTCATGGTCAACGACCTGTGGATTGCAGCTCAGGAACGTGGCAAGAAGCAGAGCAACAAGCCGTTCGGATCGCCGCTTTGGAAGCAAGTCGCGGAAACTGGTTCGAACCGGCGCTCCGGTTCGTAAAGTCCTGCAACCACGCGGGTTTACTGGCGACCACTGGTTCTGCAGAGCAGAAACGTGATTTCATCAAAAACATCGGTTCGAACCTGGTTTTGCGTGACCGCAAGCTTCACTGGGAGCCACGAGGATCGTGGCAACTTGTGGCGAAATTCGTTGCAGATCCAGCCTGTTTTGCCCAGAACACAACCGCCGCGCTCGATTCGAGCGCGGCGGTTGTGACCGGTGAAACCAGTCAGATCTTCACTTCTGTCTCAAGCGGAGAGAGTGAGATTCGAACTCACGATTGGGACGAGCCCAATACCGGTTTTCGAGACCGGCGCGTTCAACCGCTCTGCCATCTCTCCAAGGGACGCGTCATTGTGGTGGCTTCATGCCGCGCCGTCAAATGTCGTCACTTCACTTCTGCCACCGGCTCCGCACGCGAACTGGCCGACTGTATGCCTCCGCCCGTCAAGAGGACCACCCCCGCGAGAATCAGAAGAACAGCGACTCCTTTTCGGACGTCCATCGACTCGCCCAGCAGCGTCCATCCCAGGAGGACAGCGACTGCCGGAGCAATACAGAACGCGATCGGCTTGACCTGCGACACCGGTCCGAACTTGAGCGCCAGATAAAAGAACACCATCGCCGCCGCGCCGGCCACGAGGCCTGAGCCGAGGACGAGCTTCAGCAGCACCGAGCGATCCGCCGTCATCCATTGGCGCGGTTCGGGCGCACTGCCGAAGGCACCGTCTTTTGCGAGCAGCCACACGAACCAGATCACCGGCAGCGCCACCGTCGAGCGCACGGCGATCGCCGTCAACGGTCCGACCTTGCCCGAATGCAGCACGCTCTTCGTGCACACTTCACCAACGCCCCAGCACAGCCCGGCCAGCACCGCGAACATCACTGCCTTCATTGCTGCATCTCCTTTGCATGAGTGCAGCGGCAATGCTACAGCGCGGTGCTCCGGACACGGCGACGTGTTCGGCTCAGCCCCACGCGCCAAGCAGGATGCTCAGATCCGACGCGTTCACGATCCCGTCATCGTTGATGTCGGCAGCTCCGCTCGTCTGCCCCCACGCGCCGAGCAGAATCGCGAGATCCGCTGCGTCGACGTGACCGTCGTTGTTGAGATCAGCGGGATTGCCCGCGGCCTGGCATGCGTCGGCCGTTCCGTCGCCGTTGCCGTCCACACACGTCGTGCCCGCGCCCTTCCAGCTCGCGCCGGCCTGCGCACAGTCACCTTCATTCAGCAGCGCGCAGAACCCGTTCGGGAAGCAGCACGCACCCATCGGCTGCGGACACTCCGTCCCCGCGCACATCGAATTGTGGCCTTGGAACACACCGCCTTCGGCTGCACACGCGGCCGGGCTCATCGGACCCGCGCACGTTCCGTCCGGCAAACAGCACGCGCCTTGCGGGAAGCAGATGAATCCGGTGCAGTTCGACCCGGCCGGGCCCGGC
>JAWXBV010000110.1:0-14526 GCA_034440335.1 Nitrospirota bacterium
GTGCCGGCCACGCCGGGCACCACCGCCTGCACCCCGAGCCGGCCCTCCGTGCCGACCTCCCGCGCCACGCGCGTCACTTCCGAGGCGAAGGAGCGAAGTTGATCGACCATCGTATTGATGGTTTCCTTGAGCTGCAAAATCTCGCCGCGCACATCGACGGTGATCTTTTTGGACAGGTCACCGTTGGCCACGGCGATGGTCACATCGGCGATATTGCGCACCTGCGCAGTGAGGTTGCCGGCCATCTGGTTGACCGAGTCGGTGAGATCCTTCCACACGCCCAACACTCCCTTGACTTGCGCCTGGCCTCCCAGTTTGCCTTCGGTGCCGACCTCACGCGCCACGCGGGTTACTTCCGACGTGAACACCGCGAGCTGCTTGATCATGGCATTGACCAGCCTTGCCGAGCGCAGAAACTCTCCCCTGAGCGGGAGCCCATCCACCTCGAGGTCCATGGATTGTCCAAGATCGCCATTGGCCACCGCGCCGATGGTGCGCGCGATTTCGGCCGTGGGCCGCACCAGATCGTCGATGAGCATGTTCAGCTGTTCGACTTTCTTTGTCCATCCACCGGTCGCCCCTGGCAGCGTTATGCGCTGCTTGAGGCGCCCCTCCTTGCCCACCAACTGGCTCACCCGCTCGATTTCCTTAGTGACGATCTCCTCTCGGGAGATCGTCTGATTGAACAGGAGCGCGATTTCCCCTTCCACCCCGTTCCAATCGTTCGGCAGCCGCGTCGAGAATGTTCCATCGCAGTACGCCCTTAGCGCCGAAAGAATCTTTCGCGCGCGCAGCGGTGGGATCTGCTCCTCGTAAACGGGCACGGCTTTCCGTCCGGCGGGTTTGCCATTGCCCAGCATGACAGCGGACGATGGCTTCTTACGGGACGAGACGGTCATAGTGTCATTCATGGATTAGTCCTTGTTTTAGAGAGACATGTGAAGAACCGCGCGCCATCGTTGACGCGCCGATGACCCTCCCCTGGGTATCCTTGAGGGGGAAGATAATCAATGAAATGTCGACCAGGCTCCCGTCCTTGCGCCGGCACACGATATTCCGTGGTGCCGTGGTGTTGCCCTGCTCGATCCACTCACGATGGTCCAGCCCCCCGTCCTTGCGATCCGACGGAATCAGGATCGAAGCCGGCCGGCCTACGGCTTCCTCCGGCGCATAGCCGAAGAGCCGCTGAGCCCCCCGGTTCCAACCGGCGATGACGCCGTCAAGGTCTTCATTGATGACTGCTTGATCCGACCACTCAACGATGGCGGCGAGCCTGGTCTGCAAGTGCTCCACTTCCTTGCGGTCCGTGACGTCCACAATAGACAGCAGGATCCGTTTCGTTTTGTTCTGATAATCGTCGATACGCCGGGCATTGAGCACCATGGTGCGGTGGCCCAGTGTCGAAAAATTGCTCTCGATCTGGAATTCATCGATCCCGGTGCGATGCAGCTGAATCTCCACCAACAGTTCGTGCAGGGACGGGATGTCCCATTGGCGATGCCGACTATAGGCACGATGGTGTCTGCCGCCGCTTCAGGTCGCAGGATCTTGGGCCGCGCGCGGCTGCCCGGTTCGTGGGTCTGCCCGGCAGACCGAGCCGGCTGAGACGCCGCGCGCTTCCCACCAGGGCGTTTCTTTCCTGGACGCTGTTGCTTTCGACTTGGCATGTTCAATCGCGGAAGACTGTCCTGGCCCTCGCTGAAGCGCCGAAGACGATGCTGTCACGTACAGGCATTACACTGCTTCTCGCGCGAGGCGCGGCTGCTGGACGAGGGACGGCAGACACCATGTCGGGAACGATACCCTAGAATGCGATCTTATTCTCCGCCGCGAGCGCAACGCAATAGCGCTGTCGCAACGCCCCGCTCTCGTTGTGGCCCCTTCCTCCGCGATCAACTCATACCTCACCGGGGCTGTTCGGAAGTAGCTGCATATTCAACGACTGGGCCGCTTTGCCTACTCGGGAAAACCCTAGTTTCTAGCCGGCGAACGCGGTTCGGCACGAAAGGAACAACGTCTCAATTTCTCCGAGCATGGCGGACACACTGTTTGAATCAGTTTGTACGAATCTGGCGGGATGCGGTAGAGGCTCAGATTAGGATCTCAACGACAGCCACTACTTGAAGCCGGCGCCAGGCGCGTCGCGAAATCGCCGAAGAGCGGAAAAAGCGGAACAGGCAAGATGGATGGCTACTTCGAGTCGCGCTTTTCCCGCCCGTCTCGCCCGTCTCGCTTGAGCATGGATCGGCGATTGCAACAGACGTGTTCACGACAGACCGAAACAGGCCAAGGTACGTCGATGCACCAACTAGGGGATTTGCTAGGACTGCGGCGGGCCTAATGATTGTAGGGTGCATCCATGCATCGTGTGCCGGACGCTTATGGCGAATACGATCGGATTCAAAACCGTTGCATCATGTTGCCACGCGCAGCCGGCCATTCGCCTCTCGCACGAATACGTTTGCTCTCACGAAAGGAGTTCCCATCATGACTACTAACTGTTCACTCTCAGCACGACCACCCCGGACCGCGACGAAGAGACCGCCTGGAGGGCTATACATAAACGCCGCGCCGGCCGAGCCGTTCAATTTTACGACCTTTTTCGAACGAGCCGGTGCCGGCAGATCGACTCTGCAGTGCCAGAAACTGCAGACGCTCTTTGTCCAAGGGGATGCGGCCAATGCCGTATTCTACATCCATACGGGTCGGGTCAAGCTTACGGTCGTCTCTCCACAAGGCAAAGAAGCCGTCGTCGCGATTTTTGGGAGAGGGGATTTTTTCGGTGAAACCTGCCTCGCCGGACAGGCGGTATGTTTGGCGACCGCCACCACCCTGGACACATCCACAATCGTGCGCATCGACAAGGGCGCCATGAACCGCACGCTCTACGGTGAGCCGGCATTCTTAGAGCTGTTCATGCGCCATCTCGTGGCCCGCAGCATACGCATCCAAGAGGACTTGATCGATCAGCTCTTTAATTCAGCCGAGAAGAGGCTGGCGCGAACGCTCCTGTTGCTGGCCGACTCTGAGCATCAAGCCGATCCGGAGCTAGCCATTGCCACGATCAGTCAGGAAACGCTGGCCGAGATGATCGGGACCACGCGGTCACGAGTGAGTTTCTTTTTGGGCAGGTTTAAGAAGCTCGGCTGCATTGAGTACCGCAATGGCTTGCATGTGCACAGATCCCTCCTCAATTCCGTCCTTGCGTCCTAGCCTATCCTGTTGCAAGGGTCGACCTTTCCTTGACAGGACCGAGAAGGAGTTGGTAGAAGGACCCGGCGCTAGGATGGGGGCGGACCCGGTCCGCACGGAAGGAATCGATTTGTGTCTGATGTATCTCCGCTGGAAGCGGAAGTGGCGAAACTCATTGTGCGGACACTCACTCTAAAGCTCGACCCCGCACAGATTCAGCCGGAGGAACCTCTTTTCGGTGACGGCCTGGGGCTTGATTCGATTGACGCGCTCGAACTCTCTCTTGCGATCTTTCAATCCTATGGACATCAGATACGTTCAGATGATCCAGACATTGTCGCCACCTTCGCCTCACTCCGTTCGCTCTGTCAGTCGATCGAGAAACATCGCATGAAATAGCGGCAGGTGGCTCTATGAACCGCGCCGCGTTGCTCGGCCTCTACCACGCTGACCGAGTATTGGCTTGGGAGAACGGCCGCTCGATGACCTATGGCCGATTTCTTTCCGATGTGGAAGCCCTAGCCGACCAGCTTCCTGAAAAACCTACGGTCATTAACCTGGCTGACGACCGCTATCGATTTCTGGTCGGATTTGCCGCTGCCTTGGTCCGAGGACAGACCACACTGCTTCCCCCTAGTCGCGCACCGGGCGCCTTGGCCCAGATTGCTCGAGAATATGGCAATAGCTATTGCCTGGTAGACGGCACTCAACACGTTGACCCACTCCCCTCCTATCAAATCCCGAAGGGTACAGGGAGTCCAACCGATACGGCGAAGGTTCCCCAAATCCCCATTGATCACCCGGCCATAGTGGCCTTTACGTCAGGCAGTACGGGAAGTCCTCATCCACATTTCAAAACCTGGGGCTCCCTCGTCGCAGTCGCTCGGAGCACGGGGGTCCGGCTTGGGATCAAGACTTCCGATCAGATGACCGTCGTGGCCACAGTTCCTCATCAGCACATGTACGGGCTCGAAGCCTCCATCATGCTTCCCATGCAACATGGAATGGCGTTCCATACGGGACGTCCGCTGTTTCCAGAGGATGTGCGGTCGGCGTTGGCGGAGGTACCATCGCCGCGCATGCTTGTCACCACGCCTTTACATATCCGGGCTTGTGTCACCACTCGCTCACGGCTGCCTCCCGTGGAGTGCATTGTCTCTGCGACGGCACCCCTTGCTAGCTCATTGGCGAAAGAAGCCGAAACCCTATTCCAAACCAGAGTCTATGAGGTGTACGGGTTCACGGAGGCCGGGAGTCTCGCCACAAGGCGGACTGTCGCCGAAGATACCTGGCAGGTGTTGGATGGTATCACGCTGCATCAGGAATCAGCCGGATGTTCTCTTCGAGCCCCGTACTTTCGTGAGCCGGTCTTCTTTCCCGATCTGGTGTCGCTGCAAGGGCCGCATCGGTTCGTCCTGCATGGACGTGGCACGGATCTGGTGAACATCGGTGGGCACCGGGGTTCCTTACGCGACCTGAGTCAGAAACTGAACGAGATCGAAGGTGTGCAGGATGGAGTGTTTTTTCTCCCGGATGAAACGGGAACCGCAGTCACACGGTTGATCGCCTTCGTGGTTGCGCCTGACAAAGCTGCCGAACACATTGTGTCGGCGCTTCGAACAGTCATCGATCCTGTGTTTCTTCCCCGACCGCTTTACCTGGTTCCCCACCTTCCCCGTAACGAAACCGGCAAGCTGACGAGAGAGGCCTTACGCGAACTGCTACACGGGCTTCAGAACAAGGAGCGGCATGGGACCTGAGCGCGTTATCACAATCGGTGCGGACCATCCATCATTGGCTGGGCACTTCCCCGGCCATCCTGTGGTCCCTGGCGTCGTGATGCTGGGAGAAATCATGAATGCCATCCGCGAAATGGTCGAACAACACATCGAGTTTGTGGGTATGCCGACGGCGAAATTCCTATCGCCCTTGAACCCTGGAGAGCCTCTCACCATCAGGCTGGACCAGCAGGGCGACAGCGCCGTGGAGTTCACCTGCACAGCCGGATCTCGAGTCATTGCCAACGGCTGCCTGCGATTTCACATCGTCCCCGATGATTCCACGGGTGATGCGTGACGGTGGGGTGGTTGCGCCGGCGCGAACGGGGCAGCCGAATCGCGTTACGATTCATGATCTGGATGGCGTTATCCGTAGGTCGTCCTGCTGCGCGCGCCTTGCTCTATCCGATCTGCGCCTATTATGTGCTATTTTCACGCCACGCATGCCGCGCCATCCAGCCCTATTTGATTCGAGCGCTGGAACGCCCAATCGGCCGGCGTGACCTCTATCGGCAGTATCATCGTTTCGCGGCGACGCTTCTTGATCGTGTCTATCTTCTCGCCGGACAAGGCAGCCGCTTCGATATCGATATACGGGGACTCGATGTGCTCAAGGACCGCGTGGCTCGCGGCAAGGGATGCATCCTGCTCGGGTCGCATCTGGGAAGCTTCGATATCGTGCGCGCCCTCGGGCTGACCCAGCAGGATGTCGAAATCAAAGTCCTGATGTACGAGCAACATACCCCGATACTCCGAGACCTCTTCCGCGAGCTGAACCCTGCGTTCGCCGATTCGGTGATACAGACCGGCACGCCGAATACCATGCTGCAAGTCAAGGAATGTCTGGACCGCGGAGGGATGGTGGGCATTCTCACGGATCGTCTCGTGAAACAGGATCAGACCACGTCCTGCATGTTCTTCGGCAAGCTTGCGCGATTCCCTGCCGGCACCATGTGGCTCGCGAGCATTTTACAGGTGCCGGTCGTCCTCTTTTTCGGGCTTTACCGTGGAGGCAACCGCTACGAGATCCATTTCGAGTTGTTCGCCGAGAAGATCGCGATCGACCGGGAGCATCGAGACCAGAAGGTTCAGCAATGGACCCAACGCTACGCCGACCGCCTGGAACATCACTGCCGCTTGGCGGCCGACAATTGGTTCAATTTTTATGACTTTTGGGAAGAGCACCAATAGTTGGCCGTTGAGACTGTCGGCCCTGTTCCTCATCTGGTTGTTCTTGCCTGGTCCTGCGCCGATGTCCCTGGCTCAGCTGTCGCCCCAATCTGATGGCGAGGCAGAATCACCTGACTGGAATGTGGACCAGCTCATTGAAAGCCTGGCCAGGAACCGGCAGGCGGAGGTACGGTTTGAAGAAACCGCATTTTCGAACCTGCTCACCCGACCGTTGAAAACCCACGGCATCTTGCGCTTTACTCCTCCGGATGGACTCGAGAAACATATCACCGCTCCCTATGACGAGCGCTACCTCGTTGAAGGCGATAGGGTCCTTTTCGAGGGCAAGACAAAAGGTACGAACAGAACCCTTTCATTGCACGACTACCCTGCCCTGCGGGCATTTATCGAAGCCTTTCGGTCCACGCTCGCCAATGATGTCGGCACCCTGAAGCGTTTCTATCGCGTGACACTGCAGGGTGAGCCACGACAATGGGTCTTGATGCTGCATCCCCTGGACAAATCCGTGCAGGAACTGGTGACGTCCATTCGATTCTCCGGAGAAAGGGAGCACGTCAGTAGCATTGAGGTCCTAGCCCCGAACGGAGATCGGTCTGTCATGTCGATCACGAAGGGCGCGCCGTGACCAGAAGATCCTGGGTCACACTGTTGATCTGGTGCATGGCGCTGGGGTTCACCGCGTGGTTCGCGGCCACGCATACACAGATAGAGACCGACCTCTCCCGCTTATTGCCGGAGGGCGCCTCACCGACAGAACGCCTGCTCCTCACGGAACTGCGAACAGGCGCGGCCGGACGGCTCATTCTCATCGCTCTGGAAGGAGCGGATGCCGATCTCTTGGCAGGAGCCAGCACACAGTTGGCAACCTGGATGCGCAACAGTGGTTCGTTCCACTATGTCGGCAATGGGGAACAAGCTTGGACAACAGAGGAACGGGAACGCCTCTTTCAGAATCGGTACGTGCTCAGTTCAGGCGTGCAGGATGTTACGTTCACCCGCGATCGACTCCGCAACTCCCTTGAGTTGCGGCTACACGACCTCACCTCTCCACTGTCACCGATGGTGAAGGAACTGATCCCTGCCGATCCCTCCGGCGAGTTCATGACAATCCTTCAAGCCTGGATGACCTGGACCGCTCCGGCGAGACACCGCGGAGTATGGTTCTCGTCGGACCTGCGGCGCGCATTGCTTCTTGCGGAGACGCATGCGGCAGGTTTCGATATGGAGTCCCAGGAACACCTGCAAGAACAATTGAGAGAGGCCTTCAGAGCGGTCGCCGGAACGTCCCCTGGCGCAGCGTCCGTTCGGTTGGCGATGACGGGGCCCGGCGTCATTGCCGTTGAGATGCAGAAAACCATCCAAGACGATGTGTGGCGGTTATCCTTGTGCGCGACGTTGCTGGTCACAACGTTGCTCTTCGTCAGCTATGGTTCAGTCTCCGTTCTTGCTCTCAGTTTTCTTCCCTTGGCAAGTGCGATCCTGGCCGGGATTATAGCCGTGAGTCTTGTGTTCGGATTCATCCACGGCATGACCTTGGCGTTTGGTATTACGTTGCTCGGCGTCGTGGACGATTATCCTATCCATCTGTTCAGCCATCTGACCAGAGAGAGCCGGGCGCCGGCCGTGATGAAAGAGATCTGGCCGACGATGCGCCTCGGAGTCGTGGCGACGGCTCTTGGGTTCTCTGCCCTACTCCTGAGCGGATTCCCTGGCCTGTCGCAATTGGGGCTGTTCGCGATGGTCGGCTTGTTCACCGCCGCATGCGTCACTCGTTGGCTTCTTCCCCACGTCGTTCCCGATGGATTTCACACGAGACGAGAAGGTCTACGTGTCGCACGGTGGGTCGATGCGCTGACGAGGGCGCGACTCGTAGTCCCGCTGATTGTGGTCATCGCCATCGGCTCCTTCATCTGGTCAGATACGCCACTATGGGAGCAGGACATTGCCAATCTGAGCCCGATCTCGCCGGAGCAGAAACAGCGGGATCAAGTCTTTCGTCATGAACTCGGGGTGCCGGATGTCCGGGACCTCATCGTGGTGGAGGGCTCAAGCGAAGAAGAAGCCCTCCAACGGAGTGAAGCGTTGGCGCTGGCGTTGGACCTACTCGTGAGAACAGGGGAACTGGCAGGATACGAGCTCGCTGCTCGCTATCTGCCCAGTCGCAAGACACAACAGGCGCGCCAGGCATCGGTGCCTGATCGCGAAACCTTAGAGCGGAATCTCACCTCGGCCATGAAGGGTTTGCCATTCAAGCCCGGTCTGTTTCAGCCCTTCCTGGACGCGGCAGGGAAGGCCAGAACGCAGGAGCCGGTCGACAGCCAGATGTTTCAAGGGACGTCGCTGGGGATCAAACTCGACTCGCTGCTGTTTATGCATGAGGGACGCTGGGCTGCGGTCGTCCCGTTACGTGGCGTCACCGACAGACAGAAGTTCCGGGAGCGTCTGATCCCGTGGGGTACACAACAAATTACCTATCTGGACCTGAAGGAAGAATCGAATCGAATGGTCAGCCTATACAGAAATGAAACGTTACGACTCTTGGGATGGGGGGTCCTGGCCATCGGTCTCGTGCTGCTTGCCGGGCTCCGCGCTCCCGTCACCGTCTTACGAGTGATGCTTCCGATCGGGAGCGCCATCGTGGTGGTCGCTGCCTCACTGCACGCGCTAGGTGAACGGTTTTCGCTGTTCCATATCGCGTCATTTCTGTTAGTCATCGGTCTCGGATTGGACTATGCATTGTTCTTCAACCGGAGAGATGGCACAGAGGCGGAACGAGGACGCACCGTCTATGGCCTGGTCGTATGCAGCACGACCACAATCTTGGTATTCGGAGTGTTGGCCCTCTCGCACATCCCCGTGCTCCGAGCCATCGGATTGACCACGGCCTTGGGATCGCTGGCCTGTCTAGTCTTTGCCGCGCTCCTCGCTGAGTCGCCTAAGAAACCACCTCTTCTCGCTGCAACTTCTCTAAAGTGAGCAATATTGAACAGATGGTCTCTTCGCAAGCTGTTAATTTTCGTCCGGGCGGGTTTGCTCGCCAGCGGGGAGGAGTGTCTGCAATGCCCCAGGGTTTGGTTGATGAACCGACAGAGGAAGACAAACTCCACCTCGCTGCGGGTCGCCGCCAAAATCAGGCTGTCGATGACGCCCCTTATGATCCTATGGGCCACCGGCACGTGGTCCCACGCCATCGATACGTTGGGGCGCGAGGGATGGCGCCGCTCATTCTCACCAGCTATACCATTGTCTCGGCACTGGGAAGAGGGCTCGATGAGACCTATCGGGCATTGCAGAATCGGCGGTCAGGATTGCGGCTCTGCGACTTCGAAGATGTGGGAATCACCACCTACATCGGCCGGGTCGATGGTGTAGAGGACATGTCGGTCGGCGGAGGTTCAGCCTCAACGGAATTGAAGCAGTTCGACTGCCGGAATAATCGGCTCGCGCTCCTCGGGCTCCAGCAGGATGGGTTCATCCAAGCCGTCATAGAGGCCCGGGAGCGCTACGGCGCCCACCGCGTGGCGGTGATCCTCGGTTCAAGTACTTCGGGTATCCTGGAAACGGAACATGCGTATTGCCGCCGTGATCCGGCAACCGGCGCTTTGCCGTCCTCGTACCTGACGTCCCATCGATATACCCAGAACATGTTTTCGTCTGCGCATTTCGTGCGCGCATACCTGGGACTGCGTGGACCGGCAATGGTCATCTCCACGGCCTGCTCGTCCAGCGCGAAAGCATTTGCGACGGCGGCACGATTCATCGAGGCCGGATTCTGCGATGCGGCGGTGGTCGGCGGCGTAGATAGCCTCTGTCTGACGATTCTGTATGGATTCGCGTCGTTAGAGCTGATGTCGAGCGGTCCCTGCCGTCCATGCGATGAGAATCGCAACGGGCTGACGTTGGGCGAATCGGCAGGCTTTGCGTTACTGGAAAAATCCAAGCAGGCAAGTCGGCCTGGGGCGGTGGCGTTATTGGGTTACGGGGAGAGTTGTGACGGGTATCATATGTCGCATCCCCATCCGGAAGGGACTGGGGCGATCAGGGCGATGGAAGCGGCGTTGCGACGGAGTGCGCTCACCGCCGGGGATATCGACTACATTCATCTGCACGGCACCGCAACCAGAGCGAACGACCGTATTGAAGATACAGCCGTCCACTCGGTGTTTGGCCCCTCGACCCTCTGCAGCTCGACCAAGGGGTGGACGGGACATACATTGGGGGCAGCGGGAGTCACGGGAGCAATCATTGCCGCGATGTGCCTCACGCGGAGCTTCGTTCCCGGGACACTGAACACGACGCGCATCGATCCCGACTTGAGCAGCCACGTGCTGCTGGAGAATCTGGAGCAACCGGTTCGGCGGGTGTTGAGCAATAGCTTTGGGTTTGGCGGCAATAACTGCAGCCTGATTTTGGGGACTGTCTGATGGAATTGTATGTCAACGGGATCGGCATATTAGGCCCTGGGCTCGCAGGTTGGGACGAGAGTCGGCTTGTGCTGGCAAGCGAGAGCCCTTCGTGGGAACCGGCCATGCCGGAACCGAGCGCAAGCCTGCTTCCGGCAAACGAACAACGGCGCAGCAGCGAGACTGTGCGCTGGGCGCTCCATGTTGCCCAGGAAGCCATGCGGCAGGCGGAAGTCGATGCGCGCGAGGTGGCATCCGTCTTCGCGTCTTCTGAGGGGGAGACCGGTGTTCTGGATCGTCTCTGCACCGCACTCGCCGCGCCACAACGGACGATTTCGCCCACGCTGTTCCACCACTCCGTCCATAATGCCGCGTCCGGCTACTGGGGCATCGCCACCGGCTCACAGCAATCGTCAACCGTGCTGGCTTGTTATGATTCTTCCTTCTGTGCCGCCTTCCTGGAGGCGGCCGCCTATGCGCACACCGATGAGAGGCCTGTACTCCTGGTAGCCTACGATCTTCCCCTTCCGCCTCCTCTCTATGCTGCGCGACCCCTGGGAGGAGGATTCGCAGCCGCTCTCTTATTGACCCGAGCCCCCGGGCCCCACAACCTCGCCCAACTCGATCTCACTCTTTCCAATGACCTCTCTGAGGAAGCGACGATCATGGACGATGCAGGACTGGAAACCCTTCGGACCGGGAATCAAGCTGCTCAGTCATTACCGCTCCTGGCCGCCATTGCGAGGCAGTGCGATACACTGGTCCTTCTGGAGTATCTAGAAGACCAACACTTGTTGATCCGTGTGGCACCATGCTGAGGATCGGCAAAGCCGCTCTCTGCAGATTGATTCCGCACCACGGCACGATGTGTTTATTAGATCAGGTCGAACAGTGGGATGAGACCGACATTCTGTGTACGACTGTGTCGCATCGTGACGCGACGAATCCTCTTCGGCGAGACAACCGATTGGAGGCCGTCTGTGGACTGGAGTATGCGGCACAGGCGATGGCGGTGCATGTCGGGCTTCTGGAGCAGGGGAAGGATCGTCGACTTGCCGTGGGATACCTGGGATCCGTCAAGAATCTGGTGCTTCGGGCCACTCGTCTCGACGACGTGAAGGGAGACTTGACGGTTCAGGCAACCCGTTTGGTCGGAGAGGTGGACTGCTTCATCTATGCCTTTCGGGTGTCGGCTGAGCGACAAGAGTTGCTGGAAGGGCGGGCATCCATATTTCTCAAGTACCTCGACCATT
The DNA here is from genome assembly GCA_034440335.1 of Nitrospirota bacterium. GTDB lineage: Bacteria > Nitrospirota > Nitrospiria > Nitrospirales > Nitrospiraceae > Palsa-1315. The sequence continues at coordinate 11,818 of JAWXBV010000110.1, forward strand.
CATCATGAAGCGAGCCTTGGTCACAGGCGGCAGCGGTCAAATCGGCGCCGCAATCTGCCGACAACTGGCGCAGGAACACCTGCACGTCATCGTCCACGCCTATCGTAATCCTGCGTCGGCTGAAGAGGTGGCCGATCAGATTATGAAAGACGGCGGTTCAGCCGGCGTGGCCTGCTTCGATGTCAGCGATACCCAGGCCACCCAACGTGCCCTGGGGCAGATTCTGGAAGACGGTCCGATCCAGGTGCTCGTGAACAATGCAGGCGTCTACGACGATGCCCCGATGGCGGGCATGCGAGTGGACCAATGGAGCCACGTGATCGCAGTCTCGCTGGGAGGATTTTTCAACGTGACTCAGCCGTTGCTGCTTCCGATGATCGGCACCAGGTGGGGACGGATCATCACGATTTCGTCTGTCTCGGCCCAGCTCGGCAATCGAGGGCAGACGAATTACGCAGCAGCCAAAGCGGGGCTCCACGGCGCCTCGAAATCGCTTGCACGGGAGATCGCCTCCCGTGGCGTGACCGTCAATGTGGTGGCGTTAGGCTTTATTGAATCGCGAATGGTCGAGCAGAGTTGCAAGCCGGAAAAGATCGAGGCTCTGGTACCGATGAAGCGAGCCGGCACACCTCAAGAGGTGGCGTACCTGGTCGGATTCCTGGCCTCCGAGAGGGCCGACTATATCTCCGGCCAAGTGATCGGTCTTAATGGGGGAATGGTGTGAAGACCCATTCGCATTCTGAGATCAACGTCGAAGCCGGGTACTGGGTTGTGATCCCCGCCTATAACGAAGCCGCCACGATTAGGGACGTGGCATCCCGGGCGGTGCGACAGTGCAAGCACGTGATTGTCGTGGACGATGGGTCTACAGATGGCACGGCAGAAGCCCTAGTTGGTTTGCCCCTGACCCTGCTGCGAAATCCCACGAACTGCGGAAAGGCTGCCAGCCTGTGGCGCGGCTTTCAGCAGGCTTTGGCTGCCGAAGCCATCGGCGTCGTGACTCTGGACGGCGATGGCCAGCATGCGCCGGAAGACATTCCCAGACTCCTCGCTGCAGCCGCCCTGTATCCCGATCATGTGATCATCGGTGCCCGCCGTCGAGATCAGCGACGGACGGCCTTCTGGCGCTATGTCGCAAACCGTGTGGCTGATTTCTGGATCTCCTGGGCCGCGGGCTATTCATTTGCAGATAGTCAGTCAGGCTTTCGTGTCTATCCGGCATCACTGTTGAGTCGTGTGCAGATCGCACATGGAAAAGGCAGGAGCTTTGTCTTCGAAAGCGAAATTCTGATCGAGGCCACGCGCTCAGGACATCGAAGCCTCGCAGTTCCCATTGAAGCCCTGCGCCGTCCTGGAGCGCGACCGAGTTATTTTCGGCCCGTGCTTGATATCGTCCGCATCACCGGCATGGTGGGGTGGAAACTCATGTCCAGGGGCATGTACCCGATCGGACTCTACCGCTCGCTCTTCGAACACCCCTCCTACCCGTCGAGGGGTATTGACGATGTTGAGGAGGTGCCGCCGGTTCGATGCCGTCCCTGAGGGGCCGATCAAGTCTGCAAGCAGGGTTCTCCCAGACCTGTCCGGACGGAGCGACCCAAATACCACAGCTGAAGTATCGGGCGAGCAGTGGAAACAATCCCGTCATTGGCGCCAAGAACAGCCGCACGGAGCCATCCACTGCGGCGTATTCTGTGTCTTTCAACGTGTGGCATAGCGACGACTCACGATTAAGCCGGCTGCGGCCAACCCCGGCAACTTAGCAAGGCAGTCTCAATATTCTGATGTGGGCAAGTCTACGGCAAAGTCGTGGACGTATCCATGACTCCGGAGACGATACGGGAGTCTTGCGTGCGGGGAGGGGCGATTCAGAGGCAGTCTCTCTGGTGCGCGGGTCTGTCTTGTCTCTCTGGTTCGTCGAACCAACCAAACGAGATAGGCCAAGGAAAACGGATGAACAAGACCCTCGCCCTAAGCCGCGAAATGGTTCCCGCCACCTTCCTGTTTCCAGGGTCCTTAAGCGCTTCGACCTTGAATGACACGCACCAGAATGACCACAACCGCGATGACCAAGAGAGCGTGAATGAATCCGCCCATGGTGTACGAAGTAACAAGACCCAGAATCCAGAGGACGACCAAGATGATGGCAATGGTCTCGAGCATAGTGTTTCTCCTTTTGTGATGGTTTGACGAAATGTGAAGCTAGTGGTCCACTGCCGCCTCACCCATCACTCTGCCGGGGACACACGAACAGCCTAGTGAGATGCCGGACACCAGAGGTTCTTGCTCTCCGTTCCGAGGCGGAGCGCGTCAGGAAGATTCCGCCATCGTGATCAACATAGGCTCGTCTTCCGTGACGTCCGTCCTTCTTCGATCGCTGCACACAGTCGAACCTCCGAAGAGATTCTCCACGCCGGCCTCGATCCGAGAGATTCCCGACAGAGAACGCCCCACAGGAGGAAAGGCCTCCCGAGGACCAGGCAATCTACTGACCCGACTGCGAGAACTTATTGTGCAGGAGCAGCCGGAGCGGTTTTTGCCGCGTCTTTGTGCGCCTTCGTCTTCGCCTTCTGTTCCGCCTTCTTGCCCTTCATGGGCTCATTCGGCCGAACCGGCTCACGTTTATTACCTAATACAGAAGGTTCTTGCGATAACTTACCCGTCGGCTCCATTTGATCGCCATATCGAGCCCCTTCGCCAGAATACGTA
>JAWXBV010000111.1:0-5142 GCA_034440335.1 Nitrospirota bacterium
CAAAGCGATGCGCGGCGGATCCTGGCTCAAGCCGGCAATCAGTCTTCGCACGAGCGACCGAGACTGGGGCACGATGGACAGCCGCCCCAGTGGCACAGGCTTTCGATGCGCAATGGACATTTTCTGACAGGATACTCAGAAGTTCATTCGCGCTCTGTACGGTTCAGGTCAAGGCTAATTAAAAGCAACCCACCAGGCCACGAACTGATTCCGCGCGCAGGTCGCACTCGATCCTGCCAAGAGCGCAGAACCGCTGCGCTACGCGTAAAGCTCACCTCTTAGGAAATGCCAGAATGAAAAAACAACATGGTCAGTTTAGAGCTACGTGGTGGGTCGCCAAAGCAACGTGACACTGGGCGCCAAGACCGCTCCCTGCCAGGTGCAGCCTGCCAGAAGAAGGTCTTCAGATCGAAACGGCTATTCGGATTGCTGCTGGGAACACTATCTAGATCGACTGCGAGCTCGAGTAATTCCAATTCGCATTAGAAAATGCAATAATAAGCGCCATGGTTTCCACCGGAGGAAGGTCATGGCGCGAAAGGCGGGCGGGGCCGATCAACTGGCAGCGGCACGGGAGTTGTTGCGGACAGCGAAGACCGCCGATGAATTGAGGACGGCGCAAGCGGTGTTGCTGCCGCTGGAAATGGGTTTGTCGCTGAAACAGACGGCGAGGGCTATCGGCCGGTCAGTCGGAGCGACGTGCAATCTGCGCACGCGCTACTGCAAGGTGGCGCGCCATGAGCGCGAGGCGCCGCGCCCCAAGCGAGCCTTGCGCAACCGCGCCCATGCGACGCTGGAGCGCGAAGCGCAGATTCTGGACGCCGTACGTGCGGACGCCCTGCGCGGCGGGGTCGTCGTCGTTCCGCCGCTCAAGGAGAAAGTCGAGCAACGACTGGGCAAGCCGGTGGCGCTCTCGACGATCTATCGCATGCTGGCGCGCAACGGCTGGCGCAAACTGGCCCCGGACACGGCCCACCCGCAAGGAGACGCCGTGGCCCGTGAGGACTGGGAAAAAAACTCCAGGGGACGCTGGACCAAATCGTCGCGACCTGGCACAACGGACGACCGCTCCAGCTGATGTTTCAGGACGAGGCACGGTTCGGGCGCATCTCAGACACCCGCTACTGTTGGTGCCGCCGCCCGGCCCGACCGCTCGTAAGCGCCATGGTGACGCCGCCATATACCTACGCGTATGGTGCCGTGAGCCCGCAGGACGGTTGCTTCGACAGCCTGATGCTGCCGCAGGTCAATTCCGAGTGCATGCAGCTCTTCCTCGACGAGATCGCCCGTCGCTACCCGAACGACAACGGGGTCATGGTGCTCGATGGTGCCGGGTGGCACAAAAGTAAGGACTTCCGCCTGCCCAACAATCTGCGCCTGCTGTTCCTTCCGCCGTATTCGCCCGAACTGAACCCGCAGGAACATCTCTGGGACGCACTGCGAGAAAAGCATTTCCACAACCGCGTCTTCGACAGTATCGACGCCCTCGAAGACCATCTGGTTGCCGCGCTACGCGATCTCGAACACTCACCGGATCGCGTCAAAAGCATCGCCGGATGGGACTGGATTATTAATGCTGTTTCTAGTGCGAAATAGAATAACACCCCCAGCATCCATTGCTCACTGCTCGTCACCTCCGCCATGCCTCCCCGCTTCGGCAGACCGATCACCCAGATCTCACCCAAACGTCAGCAACAGCTGACAGACTTCATGAACCACCATCACACCAATCTGGTGGGATTCCAAGAAGGGCACCGCCACACATTTCAGTGCGCTGGCGGGTGGGACCGACCTCATACCTCGTCCTGCCCCCCTGCCAGATTGGCGTCGTCGTACTTTTAAGTTCCATCACGCATGATCAAGCAGGGACGCGGGTTCCGGCAGTTCTTGTTGCGAGGCCATGGCCAAGTCCGCGGTGAATGGGCGCTGATCTGTACAACCCACAACGTGTTGAAGCTCTGGCGGACCACCCGCTGCCGACCAGCGCCTTAGGCCTGCAGGGGATGAGCGGAGGGAAGAACGGGATCCACGGAGCCGGGAAAGAGGACAATTCCTGACCGTGTATCCGTGATCGGACACGAAGGAAGGGAAAACATGATGCAGGTCTCTCAATGTCGGACAGGCTCCTAGGTCCGGTCAATTCCTGCACAATAGCTTGGAGCCGAGCTTCGAGCATCCTGTCCATAAACTCACCCACCTGTATGCTCTATCGGCCATGAAACTCACACACCGGTTGAAAAGATTTTTGCCTAGGAGAAAAAAGAAAAATTAGAAGGGGGAAATCACACTCCTGAGGGTCTGGCGAGTCAACTGACGCTATGCTGATGGTCTGTAACAGACACTTGCAGGCTGCCTTACCCCGCTCTGACGCGATGATCATGACTCAAAGAACAGCCATCTTGACGACAGACTCAGTACACAATTACTTGGTACAGGCCACTCCGACACTGACAAGGTTAGTCTACTCCCGTCCCACCTTGCGACAGTTGCGCTAATCCAGCACGTCGAGCGCCGCGGCCGCTACCACCTGAACTCCAGCATCAGAATCTGTAAGGGAGCCTCTGAGAAGCATGAGTGCCTGGTCACCGCCGATCGAAGAAATGGCCTCCGCGGCGTTCCGTCTGACATCAGGACGGCCGTCCGCAATGAGTTGCCCCAGCATCCCCAGGGCTTTGGCAGAACCCATTCCGGCCAAAGTCATGGCCGCCGTCTCCCGAACTTCCACGTCGCTCATTACGAGTTGGCCCAGCATGGCCACCGCCAAGTCATCTCCTACTCCAACAAGCGCCTCTACTGCTGCATGCCTGTCCCTAGGGTCCGGGCTATTCACAGCCGCTATTAGTGAGGCAATTGTCGATTCGTCCGCAACCTGAGGACCGGCTGCATCCACAGTCCTACTCCTCCTATTTTGTACCGATGCCGCACTGGTTGCAGATTGAGCCGGCTTGGCTCTTGCTCCCACCACGTGGATCTCCGTAATTGTTGCGCCAGCACTCCCGCGACTCGATGCAGGCCGGTCGGTATACCGCAGGGCATATTTTTTATCTTGTAAGATCTGCTTGATTCCATGTTCCAGAGGCAGGGAATCCAGTTCGAGAGTAATCAATTCCCCCGTCATCGACTCTGCAACGAAGACTTTCACCTGAGTTTGCCGAGCCAGCTCCGCCAGCACTATCTCGATCGGGACCCCCTCGATCTTGGCGCTCAGCAGATCCCCCCGCACAGAGAGTACTAGCCTCCCGGAATAGTCACCAGGCTGACTCTCTCCCCCGCACCCCGAGAGGAGAAGCATCGACAGCAGACCAGCACACATGAACATTGCCCTCTTCCATCGATTCCGCTCCATAAGGTCTTCCCCAGGGCTAACGAATCCCTGTGTCTATGTGAAAATCTAGGCGCGTTTCCCGCCCTGCAGAGATGGCGACCACGGCTGGTAGATCCTTCGTATATTCTATCCCGGCGAGGGGAGCAATTTCGACCAGGTAGCTGCCGGACGTGAGATCAATTCGATATTCCCCACGTGTATCCGTCAGGCCAGTCGTGATCGCCTCAGCTGCCTCGATAGAGATCACGATGCGGATATTAGAGGCCGGCGAGGGGCCGAATTGCCCGGCGGGGCTTTCGACGGAAGAGGAGGGTCCCCGTGTGGCTCGGCCAACGAGAACCCCCATTTTGGGCGTTTTGTGTTCTGTCTCTTGCTCTTTACTGGTCGCGGTTTGAGAATCAGGGTTCCAAGGGGCAAGACTGTCGGCATCTCCAATGACCAGGAGGCCTAGTCCCAACGTCACACACACGATTCCCCACCCCTGTCGACTGTTCACCATCTTTCACCCAATCGCTGTGGCTGCGTTCGGCAACGGGACACCAGTCGGCGCCCCGCTGCCGCAGCAGAAGAACGGCCCAGTGTCTTAGCAGAAGCCGATTTGGGCGATCCTGGTCCCCCAGGTCGTGGGGCCGTTAGTTTTCTGATTCGTGACCCATGCCCGCCTGTTCGCCGCACAAGCGCCAGCCGCGTTGGGCCTGAGCGAGACGGCAGAGTAATCGCCCCACCTCGTCACATTCGGAGCACAACTCGCACAAAATTGCGTGTAGGCCGTCGGGCTCTGGAACAGGGAAACCCCAGACCCGATGATTCCAAGCGGGTCCGCAGGCTGACGGCCCGAGACCCTAACCTGCGCATTTACGCCTATGCCTGGGTTAGTGGATGACCAGGTCACGAATGCCTCGCCTGCAGCGTTCGCGGCAATCGAGGCGTTCCAGTCGTGCGAGGGCCCGGCTGCAAAGAAGAACCCTTGCTGCTTGATCGAATTCGCCCCGGCGCCCTCCGTATCGATCTGATAAAACTTCGGCGTTGCCAAGCCACCTGAAGTGATGGAATGGACGTTCCAGAGCGAGTCGCCAACCTGGCTGCTCGCATTCACGAACCGCCGGTCGAGGGCGTCCAGCTTCACCGCGGTGCCCGGTTGCACCGCAGCAGGCGGAACGCTGTAGGTCGGCACGGCAACCAAGGCTTGTTGCACCAGGGTCGCATTCGCCGGATTGCTTAGGTTGGTCCCCCGGTAGAGATGCAGTTGCACGAAGTTATTGGCAGCGACGAAGTAGGCATTGGCATTTTGATCCTGAACGATCGGGGGAGCCAGAGTAGCGGCAAGACCGGTAAAGAGGGGAGCAGCAGTCCCCAGGCCGTTATACAGGCGAGCCTTGGCTAAGGGCACCATCGCCGTGGTTCTGTAGATCGATGAGGAGGAAAAGACGTTTCCGGTGACGACAACCGCGTCCTGGTCAAAACCTAGCTGGGGGTAATCCCAGAAGTCGCCATTTTGGATAACCCCGCCACCAAAGTTCACAGTATAGATGAAGAAGCTACCCGTCGGATTTGAAGTTGTGGACACCGCAAGCCGGAACTTTTTGACGGGATCAGCCGCTGAATTCGCCCTCCTGGTCGCGACGATGATCCAACGGTTCCAGATCGGGTCATAGACGGCGCGGGGATCGAACAGGAAATCCGCCTCGCCGAAGAAGGCGTTCAGCGTAACACTCTTCACTAAGGACTCGCGCATAAATAACTTGATAAATATTGGACGCTGTGTTCTAAAGCGGGATGCAGGTTGCGTCCGCGATAGAGCAGATTGAATCGAAGTA
>JAWXBV010000112.1:0-6105 GCA_034440335.1 Nitrospirota bacterium
AGCATCGTTCTCGCATCGCTCAGAGGCTCAACGTACCGAAGCGTACGCCTCGCCTCTTCGCTCGCTGCGGCCTTGCTGGACGGCCTTTTTGCGCATCCTGCTGACTATTCTGACGCGAGACGGCCACTGTGAGAATCGCGACGTATGACGCAATAATCAAGTTTTTCCGCAGCCTGCTAGATCGCTTTTGACTGCCAGGATGAGCGATCGTGCGGTGCTTCTCCTTCATGGTGGTCCGACAAGGCGCTGCCATAGCGCTTGTCGTCGACATGATGGTCGTCACGAAAGCCAAGCATCGTGATCACCGTCACCACGAAGAGCCCGAACAGTCCCATGGTCAACAGCCCAATTAACTCCTGTATCATGACGGAGGCTCCTTTCATTATCAGATGAACCGGGACTCTTCATGAATCCTTCTGCAGCACATGTACTTCCATACAGCAAGGCGCGTGCCTAATCTGAAATCCTCATGCCATCCGCAAGATTCTGTGGTTTTTCAGAGTATTGCGTCCGAGCAGAAGCTCTGAGGAAGGGGAGAAGGCGGTTCAGGTGAATCGAAAACGATTCGGTGGTGAATCTAAATAGATAACCTCGATGGCTGGGGGGAGGGGGGAAGAAGTTCTGAGTGCTGAGTTTTGAGTTCTGGGTTGGCCGGAAAGGCTGACTGGGAAGTTCTGAGTGCTGAGTTTTGAGTTGGAAGGCGGGGAGGGGGAGGAAGTGAAGTTTTGAGTTTTGAGTTCTGAGTTGTTCGGAAGAGCTGAGGGAAAGAGTAGAAGGAATGAGTTGGTAGGGAAAGTGGACAGAGACGTGCTGACTACCGAGTGGGAACCCCCAAAACTCAGAACTCAGAACTTATAACTCAGAACTCGGCAAAGCCGTCGACTCAGAACTCAGAACTTCGAACCGCGCTTGTCGCGTGGTCACTTCACCAGCGAAGCCGCCTTGAGATCCCACTCAGCCACGCCGTTAAGGCCGACTTGTCTGAGCAAGGCCGCACGCATGCGCCGCAAAGAGGCATCTTGAGGATTGGTTTTGATGAGATCGCTCAGACAGGATATGGCGTCGTACCAAAACCCGCGCACCGCATTCCGCACCACGCTTTGCCGGTCGCAGCTCAAATCGACTTCCATTTCCACGAGGCACGTACTGAATTCACAGCGCTCGATCATGCCGCCGGCCACAATATCCTGCGACGGTGAGTCCGGATTGCGAATCGCGGAAATGTACCAGCGATATTGTACGTCCGGTTCGAGTGTCAGGCCCAATTCTTTGAGATCAAGGGATTGGACGCCTGCCCGACTCGGTGTGGGAATCGGGCCTTCATGCAGCGGCTTGACCGCTCGAGTGTCGATGAGCGTAAACCGAATGGGTAAGGAGGTCGGCTTGGAGAGGAACCAGTTTAAGGACGGCGCCTGCTTCACCGTCAGGCCGACATGATCGGGAACAAGCGCCACGATCTCAGGGTCTTTCCCTTCCGTCCCTCGCAAGCCTCCGCCGACTCGCGCGCGAGGCGTAGTTTTATTCCGAGGGGTATAGATCGGCAACGGCGGCTCTTTCAATTGGTCGGCTGGGGCTTGGATTCCTTGGTCGGTCGCAGGCGCTGCGCCCACTCCCGAACTGAGGCCCAGCAGGCTGAGCACGATGACCAGCGCACTATATGGAATGATCGATGTGTTCATACAGCACCCCCCCGAATTCATTCGTCTATTGACTGACTCTAGCCCGCGGCTTACGTGAAGCGTCCGCTGCGTGAAGCGTCGTTCGTGAAGCGTATTTCGTTCTGGAGCCGGACGCTTCATGTTTCGCACCTGATTCCAGCGCTTCACGCTTCAGGAGATACGCCCTTCGACGGGCTCAGGGCGTCCCGAGCCTGTCGAGGGACGCTTCACTCTCTGCTGCGTTTCACGAGGAACGCGCGTTATCACACGCATTGTGTCGGACAAAACCGAGTTTCCGCAACCTGCTAGCATGCTCATCACGTGAATCACAGCCAGTTGTTCAGCAAGAGAAATGCCGACCAGTAGGCTGGATGTTCATAGACCCGATCCGACAAGAGCTTCTGCTGTGCTATCTGCAAAGCCTGTGCCTTCGACAGCTTGGGGTTTCGCAGTTGCCTGTAGAATTCAGAGACCAGCTCAGCAGAGGCCTCATCATTGATGAACCACAGAGTGGCTAACGCGCTTCGCGCGCCAGCCTTGATGGCGACGCCGGCGAGACCCAAGGCCGCACGATCATCTCCCACTCCCGTTTGACAGGCGCTCAGGGTCAGGAGTTCAAGCGGATTCTCACGGAACCGGAACAGACCGATCAATTGATCCAAGCCACTCATGGTCAGCTTGTCATCGAACGTGAGGAGAAACGAATCGTTCACGCTGGTCGAGAACTTCCCATGCGTGGCGATGTGCAAGATCCCATACCGTCCATCCCGCAATTCCTGTTCCAAACGTTGCGCACGAAAGTCCTTGTCTATCAGTTGATCCGCCGCATACAGCGAGCGAAGGGTCTCGACCTCTTCTGCCACGTAGGGGAGGGAAGGAAATCCCTGCACGGCTTGCGTGAGCCCGGCGGTTAGAACGCGCACCTTCTCGCGGTTCAACGGGCGTGGGTCCGTCAGCGTAATGCCGGGGGTCAGCGCGATGGCAAACTTGTTGATGAGAAATGTCGAGCCGTCGTGAAGCGCCGCCATGGGGATGGTCCGGAGCGCGCTGTCGGGGACAAACACCAAGGTCGCAATCTGCTGCGTTGCGAACTCCGGTTCCAGCGGGCGGACGAGCCAGTCGTACAGCTGTTGCGCATGGGGGAGGTACTCGCGTGTGGTGCGTTTCTCAACGGTGCGTCGAAACAGCCTGATTTCCTTCGTCAGCGCATCCGCGCCGACCGGCACCGCTATGCGCGTCATGCCTGATGGCAGGCTCACCAGTAATTCAAGCCGCGTCGTGAACAGAATAGGATAGATGACGGCCGTGTTCGCGGCTAGGGTGTCGAACTTCGTGAGCCGGGCCTGCAGCGCATCGACGCACTCATCTTTGAAATAGTCTCGCAGCTCGGCGGCCTTATAGGCTTCGATCGCATCGCGGGCAGCTAAGAGGTCTTGTGTCGCAGCCGGCTGTTCTTCCGTCAATGAGGCCCGTTGGAGGAGCAGGTCTGCCTGTTCAAAGAACAGGGGTCGTATCGGGTTCTCGTCCGACCAGGAGGAGTCTGCAGCAGCGACGGCGACTGACGGTCGGATGGGTTGTAGGGTGGCAGTCGCTTGACGATAGGACGCGATCGCTTCGTCGAGTTTCCCCGTCGCAGCGAGTTGCCGACCGAGCTGCCATTGCCAGCGGTATAACGATTCTGGCGCATCGACCGATTGGGCAGCAAAGATCGCGCGCCTCGTGAATGACAGGGCTTCATCCAACCGCTGCTCCAACTCATATAGATGGCCGAGATGACCGAGGGCGAACGACAGGGTGCGCGCATCGCCGAGCTGTTCGGCCAAGCTTGCCGATTCCTGCAGCGTCCCTGCCGCTCGGAGGACGAGCGGATTGTGGAGGTCTGGAAGGGAGGGGAGCAGCCGACGATAGAGCAGACCGATATTCATGAACCCGATGGCTTTCTCACGAGAGGCCTGCAAGCGATTGACCTGCTCCAGGGCTTGGTCGGCCCATATGCGGCTGTTCATCGGCTGATTCAGCTGCAGGTTTGTGCGAGCCGCATTCACCCGCGCGTGCAGTTCGACAAGAGGGAGCTGCGCCTGCTGCGCGAGCTGGACTGCTTCTGTAAAGACGGCGAGAGCTTCCTCAGGGTGGTTCTGGAGGGCATGGAGAATGCCGAGATCGTTCAAGAGCGGCGCGGTGAGTGTCGGCGATGAGACCTGCGTAGCGATCTCGTGGGCCTGCGCCAAATATGTCGAAGCCGCGTCCAGTTGTCGTGCGGTCAGGTAGGTATGGCCCAGTTGTGCCAAGACTGTCGCGCGCCACAGCGCATCCGGTTCCTTCTGCGCGAGCGTCGAGGCGAGTTCGAGCAATTGGAGCGCATTCCTGAGCTGGCCCATCGCTTCAGCCGCTCGTGCAGCGGCGACGAGGGCCTGGCTCTGTTGATGGGCCTGGCCTTGCGCGTCGTACTGCTGCGCGGCCTCCTTCCACTTTCCCAGTGCCTCTTCGTACGCACCGCGCTGAAACGCCTGCGTGCCTTGGGCCATGACCTCGTCGGCCTTGGAACTTGGAGCGGAGGCCGATGTCGTCATGGAGGGGATCAGGAGTATCGCGCTAAGCAACAGACAGGCAAGGAGTTTAGGCTGAAGGCTCGCTAACAGGGGGTTAGGCTGAAGGCTGAAGGCCGAAGGTCGAAGTTTTGTGTGATCATGCACGATTGAGCCCTACCTTCAGCCTGAACACCTTCCCGATCACAACACCTGCACCACCAGCTGCAGATGAATGCCATGGTCTTGCAGATTGCCTGTTGAATGGGTGATGTAATTCAACGGCAGCCCCCAATAGAGTTCAAAGCGCGCGCGATCCCGTGGCAGAATACTCCAGCGAAGGCCAAGCCCGACACTGGCCAGCGTATCTCGGTCATCGAGGGGATTGGTATTTGAGGGACCTGGGCGAGGTTTGGCATTCCAAGGCCTGCCCAGGTCTACGAATTGGGCGAACTGTAGGAGTGGTTCTCCGGTGGCAAAACTGATCAACGGAAATCGCGATTCGATCGAGGCAAGAAAGGCGTTGTCTCGGATGAGCGTATTCTCTCGATACCCGCGAACGCTGAACCGTCCTCCGACAGGAATTTGCTCAAGGGAAAATAATCGATCGTTCGCGAGTTGGAGGCTCATTTGCCCTAGGAGCTGCATGCCCCACCAGTCGTCGAATCGCCGGACTGCCTGGACTTGTCCCAACCACGAGAAGAACTGTCCGTCCGGCAATTGGTCGGAGCTGTTGGTGGTCGCGCTTAGGACATCCAGCCCGACGGAAAAGCGGGAACGTGCCGCGACCACCGATGTCGAGGTGCGATGCACATACTCCTGAATGAAGCGCAATGCGCTCACGGTGCTGACCCCGGTGTTCGAGGAGCCGGGCACAAAGAGCGACGGCAAGCCTGGGGTATCGAAGATGGAGGTGACTTTGTTGGACAGATGTTCGCCGGTGATCGCGACGGCCAACTCATCGGTCAGCGTTCGGTAGATCGGCTGGCGAAGCGTGAGGCCGATGATTTCCGATTCAGCGTTGAGGTCGAGAACACGAAAGTTTTTGTCGACGACCAGAAAGTCATTTCGGCGGTACGAGGCGATGAAGGTGGTGTCGTATCGATTCAAGGGGAGTGAATAGGACGTATCGACGATCGGATTCACGCCTCGGGAACGGCCATAGGCAAAGCTGAAGGTGTCACCGTTCCCTGTCATGTTCTGGTGGGCGATGGTGGCGAGTCCCCGCTCGGCGCCGACCACGGGTGTCTGGTAGTTGTTGAAGTCCAGCCACGCTTTCCAGGGACTGGCCTCCTTCACGGTTACATGCAAGATGCTGTCGCCGCGTTTGTCGCCGGGACGGAGTTCGGCGTTGATCCGTTCGATGCGCGGGTCCTGCTGGAGCAACTGTAACCGTTCTTGCAGCGGTTCCATCCGCAGCGGCGTCTGCGCCCCTCGTTCGACTCGGTCGCGCAAGTAACCAGCACGGAACCAGCTCTGCCCCTTCACATCGATTTTGGTCAACATGCCTTCGACGATCTGGATGTTGATCACGCCGAATGCAACATCCTGATCTGGGATGATCGCACCGGAGCTGATATAGCCCTTATTCACGTACAGAAGAGTCAGCTCGAGACGAAGGCGTTCGAGATCCTCGGTCGTCAATATCCGATTGCGATAGGGCGCGGTGACGTCGTCCAGTTTTGCATCGGTGAAGACCGTACTGCCGGTCACATGAATGTAGCCGGCGAAGACCTGAATTTGGCCCAATGGTTTCTTCACCTCTCCTTCCGGCGGTGCCGGGATCACAGGGAGGGTCGGGAGGGGCACGGGGGTTGGGGCCTTGAACTCTTTCTTGAGCGGCGCCGGCGGTTCTCCCGATCGCCCGGTTGGGTCAAAGATTGGGGGCACAGCCTGTTGTGCATAGGCGGAGGTTCCTGCCA
>JAWXBV010000113.1:0-22987 GCA_034440335.1 Nitrospirota bacterium
ACGCGAGATCCGTGCCCCCTCCAGCCGTGCGCGCCATAGCAGCCTTCTCATCATTCCTGGAGACATGATTATGGCATATTCTATTGCGAATTAGAATAACGACTCTGACTCTGCAATGGCGGCTCAACTGGTCCGGCCCATTCGCCGTCTAAGTCCTTAAGTGCCACATCTTCTGATGTGGCGAGGTAGGGCCCATCTCCGTCGTCATCGATGAAATGGATCACTTTCACGGTCTGCCCATCGCACTCACCGCGATACCAATACCATCCCGGCCTCGTCGGCTTCTTTGTCGTCCAGTTCATTCCTTCGCTTTCATGGCTGTGATCGAATAGCTGGTTCGGCCACGGGTTGTTCAACCCCTGATTCAATTCGTGAGCGACTACGTAAATCGACCGCTCACTTAGTCGGCCCTTGCTTCACCCGTCATCAGGTCGCTGATCACCTGCTCTAATCGCTGGTGTTCCGTCTCCGTGATCCGAAAGAAGGCCAACCCGAAGGTCTGGCCGCTGACCCACTGCACGCTGGCCGCCTCTACCATGAGCGGCCATTCGACGTCCGGCGCATAGATACGCAGCTCCAACGACATACCTGGCTCCACAGTGACTGGACTCTCGATGCGGCATCCGCCCGTCGACAGATCTAGCATGATGCCCGTCCCTTCCAGTCTCGATGAAGCCGAAAATGTGGCACGGAACTGCACACGGAGACGCGGCGTCGTCCGGCGATCCGTCGACTTCATATCCATGACGGACTGGCCATCCACCTTCCCATCAATGAGGCGTTGGCCAAAGGTAATTCCGTGGATATCGGCCTCCTGCTCAGTCGCATACGCGCCTTCGGCTGAGAATTCTCGCGTTCGGACGACCCGGTGATCTTCCACGGAAATGGAGATGCGTAGCTGCCATTTCTCAGCGCCTACTAGCTGCTGTGGGGCGGACTCAACCTTGTATCCCTGATACTCGACCGTCTTTGCCATTGGCTTAATTCTTCCCCTTCGACAGAGACGAAAACCTATCACACTACCTGAATGGATGCGATCATTCAGCGCGGTATCGACAAGCTGGATAAGGGCGGCCAGTTGGCGGCGCCAATTCCACACTGCGTCTACACGCGTCTTTTTGAGAGTAAGCGAAAGCCCTGAAATTATTGATTCAGTGGTGCGCCCGGAGGGACTTGAACCCCCAACCCTCGGATCCGAAGTCCGATGCTCTATCCAATTGAGCTACGGGCGCATGTGTCTATTTCAAGCACTTCGACGAAGGTCTTGTCAAGGACGGGGCAATGGCACAGTCTCATCCTGACACGACGGAGACGCAATCGAGCAGGCTTATACCAGTGTCAGTACTGTCTCAACCAGCTGATCGAGGGATCGATCGTCGGTCGTGATCACGTGATCGGCCGCCGCTTGATATTTCGGCGTTCGCTCCCGCAACAGGTCCTGGATTTCATCGACGAACGACTTGGTCCCCGTCAACGAGGGACGTTGAGTATCGCCGCCGATTCGTTTCACGATCGTCTCGACAGAAGCTGTGAGCCAAAACAGGGTGCCATTTTCCTTCAACGCCTCGACATTCTGCATGCGCAGGATGGCCCCACCACCGGTATCGATGACAAGCTGGTCTCGGGCGGCAAGTTCCCGGCAAATACTGGACTCCAGATCGCGAAAGTATTCCCATCCGTCTTGAGCCACGATCTCAGGAATCGTACGGTGCGCACGCCTGACGATCTCTGCATCGGTTGAGAGAAGTGTGCGGCCCAATCGCGCCGCAAGTCGTCTGCCCACCGCACTCTTGCCGGTTCCTCGATAACCGATCAGCACGATATTCATGAGAAGCGGGATTCCAGGACTGCGCGCATCACATCGGCTGGAGCAGCCTGATCGGTCCAGAGTTCGAACTGCGCCGCCGCTTGATGAAGAAACATCTCAAGCCCTGGAATCACACGACAGCCTGCCGCCTTCGCATCCTTCAACAACTGGGTGTCCCGAGGGTTGTAGACAATATCCATGACCGTCAGCCCCCCATGGAGCAACGCCGCAGGCACAGCAGTCGCGTGTATTTTTGGCGACATGCCCATCGGGGTACAATGGATCAGCACCTGAGCGTCCGGCAGCACCTTTCGCAACGCCCCCTCATCAAGAGACGATTCCTCCACGGTCATCCCTGTCTTTGACCGGAGATCTCGTGCCAAGACGCTGCGTTCCTGGTCATCGATTCCTAGTATGCTCAAGCGATCGATCCCGGTCTCTGCCCCAAGCGCGAAGGCAATCGCACGAGCAGCGCCTCCAGACCCCAGCATCACAACGTGATGCCCTTCCAACGCGACAGGGCCCTCACGAAGCGCGCGCAAAGCGCCGGTCGCATCGGTGTTATACCCCGTCAGGAGTCCGTCTGTAGCCACAATGGTATTAATTGCGCCGATTTGACCTGCTGTCGGGTCGACAGAGTCGAGGTATGACACGGCCGACACTTTATGAGGGATGGTCACGCTGGCGCCGCGGAAGTTCCCCAAGGCGCGAAGACCCTTGATGGCATCGCCGATCGCTTCCACGCGGAATGCCAGATACACGAAGTTCAGCCCAAGTTTCTGAAACGCAGCATTGTGAATCGCGGGTGAGAGTGAATGCTCAACGGGATTGCCGATGACACCGCAGAGTTGGGTATGGGCATTGATGTCCATAGGTTCACGCAATCGCAGTTTCTCTTCTGTCCTCGGACTGGCTGACATTCACCCGGCACTGCAGCGGCGATACGCACCATGCATCTGGAGGTTTCTGTCTACGAGATGCTCATCCCTCCATCGATGGGAAAGGTTCCGCCCGTGACCCAGGCTGCCTCGTCGGAGGCCAGATAGAGAACCATGTTGGCCACCTCTCCCGGTTTTCCAGCGCGACGGAGAGGGTAGTGCGAGAGAATGGGGTTCAGCAGCTCTGGGTTGCTCATCAGCGGAGCGGCCATTGGCGTATCGATGAGTCCGGGATTCACCACATTGCAGCGAATGCCTTCCTTCGCGTAGTCGACTGCGAGGGCTCTCGTCAAGGCATCGAGCGCACCCTTGGAGGCGGCATAGGCCGACAAGGTGGGGAGTCCGACCAGGCTCGCGATGGATGAGATATTGACGATCGCTCCCTTTCCCTGCTTGAGCATCTGTGGCAGGACGGCTCGTGTCATGCGGAATACCCCGGTGAGGTTGACGTCGAGGACTTGAGCCCAGGTGGCATCGTCGATCTCATGCAGACGCTTGCCAAAATCTCCTACTCCGGCATTATTGACGAGGATATCGAGTTGCCCGAACTGCTGCACAGTCCGCCGCACCGTCTCCTGGACGTGAGATTCATCTGTAACCGATCCGGCAACGGCAAGGGCCTTGCCCTGCTCCTTCACGATATCGTTCACAACTCGATCCAGCTCCCCTTGCCGTCTCCCCGTGAGCACAACCGATGCCCCTTCTCGGGCAAAGGCTCTCGCAATCGCTTCACCGATACCCGCGTTGCCTCCCGTGATGACCGCGACCTTCCCTTGTAATCGATTCATCCCGTACGCTCCTCTCCCTCTTCATGAGCGTCAGTGGCCTCACTGACAGATTCAACCGGTTGACCTGCGGGCCACAAACCCGACTCGATTTTTCTGGCCACCGTAATGAAGCCTGAATGGGCAACCATTCGGTGATCCGGCCGTACGCTACGTCCCTGAATCGACCAGGTTCTCAACAATGTTTCGAATGTTTCGACCATACCAAAGACCGTCGCTCGCTCAAGGGCCTCCACTGTCTGCACGACTTGAGGGACAGTGGGAACAAAGCTCAGATATATGCCGCCAGAACGAAGAACCTGTGCGGCATGCGGTACCACCTGCCAAGGCTCAGGAAGATCGATGACCAGACGATCGAAGGGCAGACCATCGTCGAGTAGACTGATCCCCTCGTACGCGTTCTGACGAAGCGGGATCAGATTCGGCATCGGGCCCATGTACCGTTCAATGTTCGTCATCGCTGTCCGCGCGAAATCCTCACGAACTTCGTAGGTCACCACCACACCACGCGGCCCCACGGCGCGCAAGAGAGCCATCGTCAAGGCTCCAGAGCCGGTCCCCGCCTCGAACACACGCGCGCCAGGATAGACATCTGCCCACATCGGCATGAGCGCAAGATCCTTCGGATACAACACCTGCGCGCCACGCGGCATCTTCAGCACATAGTCGCCGAACGTCGGTTTGAGCGCCAACATCGTTTTGTTGCCGGAGAGCGTGACTAAAGAACCATCGGGCTTTCCGATGAGGTCGTCGTGGGCAATTTTGTGACCGCTTAGCTGGTAACGATCTCCGGCCTGTAGGGTCAGGGCATACTGCCGCCCTTTCTTGTCGACCAGATGGATACGCTCGCCTGATTGAAAATGTGACATCGGGGCCCCATTCTAGAAGTGCTGCGCCAGGTTTTCAACAAAACAACGATCAAGAAGCCGGATTGCTCGCCCCCTCCCATCTGTCTTTGGGGGGGACCGATTGGCGCGAGTTCGATTGGCACATCCGCTGAGCCAGGTCTCATCAAGGCGAAGGCCCGGCACCAACGCATTGTCAGCACTCCGCCGTCTCCAGACATTCATCGGCATCACGTCAGAGGAAAATTCCACCACGATGTCTTCCTTTCCCATTGTCATCGTCACCCCCGTTCTCTAGTGGCTGGAACAAAAATCACTGTGGCGATTACGCCTATTGCCTATAGCCACACCCACACATCTGTAGCAAGGTTGCCTCACCCTCATCGCAAATTTACTCATTAGATCGCTCTAATAGTGTTGTTTTTTCCTCGTGATTGCGGTCCGCTGCTCTCATGAACAATCCAGCACAGGATTTGCTCCGTAGAGAGATAGTGGAACATCCGTCAAGACAGAGCCCAGAATGAATCGTTTCGCGGGTTGCTGTCTCTCATAGAGTAGAACGAAAGAGTGGAAACGTGTGGAGACCACCACCATGCAGAGTACGACATCGGACAGCCAGAGGAGGGTCGACGACATGAACGAGAATATTTTTCTAACCCCTGAGCCGGATGAGCCTGCCACGCTTGCAAAGGACGTTGATGCAGACGATCCCGAGGCGAGCAATCTTCTGGATGCGATCGGTCGAGATACATCCGAAGAAGAACAACCGGAGGAGCCGACGAAGGCGGTGACTCGCACCGCCGTCGTCAGTGGCCCATTTATGTTGGAGTCACTCTACTTCCGCTCTTTCGGCGAACGCGCCCTCTTGACCAGAGAAGAAGAAGTCGAGCTGGCGAAGAAGATCGATTACGGAACGAACACCATTCGGAAGGCCTTACGACAAGCCCTACGGGTCTTCCCTCGGCTCAAGCGTTCGGATTCTGTGCTCGAGGCGCAGCGTACACTCAAGATGGTGAGAGATTTGAGCGGGCTCTCAGCCACTGCGATCGATAAGGCCCAAGAGAGCCTCAGCGAGATGCTCAAGCAGGAAGCGGGGCAGCAGAGGGTTCCAGTGGTCATTGCCAAGCAGCTCAAAGAAGAGTTGGCCACCCTCCGCTCCGCTCGGATCGTGCTCGAACGGGCAAAGGACGAATTGGTGCGCTGCAACCTGCGGCTGGTCGTGGATATCGCAAAACATTATACGGGTCGAGGCCTGACCTTGCTCGATCTCGTGCAAGAAGGGAATATCGGGTTGATGAAAGCGGCCGAACGCTATCAATACCGTAAAGGGTTCAAGTTCAGCACCTATGCCACCTGGTGGATCCGTCAAGGCATCACGCGTGCGCTGGCGGATCAATCGCGGACCATTCGTATTCCTGTTCACCAGACTGAAGCCTCGCACCGCATCCTCCGCGTCACCAGACGGCTTGGGCAACAGCTGGGCCGTCCGGCTCGACTCGAAGAAGTGGCGCAGGTGCTACGCATGAGACCTGAGCGACTCCACGAAACCATGCAGGCCTTTCAAGAACCGGTTGCCCTGGAGAGGCCGGTGGGCGACGGCAGCACGGAATTCGGAGAACTGATTCCAGACCTGCAAGCGGTCCCACCCGATGCCCATGTGCACCAGACGGAAATGTCGCACCAGCTCGAGCGCATTCTCGGCACGCTCACACCCCGAGAGCAAACCGTCATCCGTCTGCGCTTCGGTATCGGCCACGATCAGTCCTGTACGCTGGAGCAGGTGGGGCAGAGCCTCTCAGTGACGAGGGAACGGATCCGTCAGATCGAAGCGAAAGCGCTCAAGAAGCTGAAGACCCCCGAGGTGAAGAACATGTTTGCCGCCATCCAGTAAGCCACAGGCTCATACAGCAGAAAGGGGCGAGGCCGAGCCTCGCCCCTTTTCTTTTCTAAGACTTTCACCCTGAGCGCACTTGTGCGACAATGAGGCCGACTTGAATAGACGAGGCCCCATGACGAGTGTGTGCACAATAGAGAGGGGTTCACTCGGCTTTCCCCTCATCACTACTTCATTCCTTCCCATCAGCACCCTGGCACCGAATAGGCCGATCGGCCATGCTGAATCGCCCCGTGGATCAGCCCCCTCAGACGAACAAGCCCTGTCGATACCCTCGGTGGTTACCCTGTTCACGCACGGTGTGCGGGCAACTCCTACGCAAGCCCAACCACAGTCAGTGGCCGGCAGCGGAAACGTCCCGCGACAGTATGACCCCGTCAGCCAATATCAGATTGACGATCCATCAGGCCTTTGGCACTCCCTCCTGCCATCCAAAGACCAGCAGGCACTGCGACTGACCATTCAGAGAAAGAACGCCCAGCCCACGATCTCGATTCAGAATTCTACGCTGCTGAAGGCGGCCGTGTGAGTCACCTCGATGGAGCGCACACAGATCATGTTGTCCATGGACAAGGAGGTGGGCCTCTTCCGATACCAGCTCCGCAAGCTGGTACACTCGTTCGGTTTGTGCAACCGATCCCCTATGCCGAGGCTTGGACACTTCAGAAACAATTCCAGGAAGAACGGATTGCAGAGAGGCAAGGGGATGTCTTGCTGCTCCTTGAGCACTCGCCGGTCTATACGCTGGGCCGCACTACCAAACCGACACATTGGGGCTGCGGGGAAGAGGTGCTCCGCCGTACGGGTGCGAGTCTCCAATTCGTCGATCGTGGCGGCTCGATTACCTACCATGGGCCGGGCCAGGTCGTGGGCTACCCCATCCTCAAGCTGTCACGCTATTGTTCAGGACCGAAACAATATGTATGGAAATTGGAGGAGGTTGTGATCCAGACACTCTTGCGCTGGGGGATTGCGGGCTATCGTATGGAGAAGAAACCTGGCGTCTGGGTACAGTGGAATCATACTGATGCCAAGATTGCCGCGGTCGGAGTCCGAATCGATCACGGGGTCACGATTCACGGATTTGCGCTCAATGTCGATCTGGACCTGTCCCCTTTTTCCCACATCCTGCCCTGTGGCCTGGTACAGTGCCACATCACATCCATGGCAGAAATCCGACAGTCCAGCCTGTCATCTTTAGTCGTCGCACAGCAGGTGGCGTTCGAATTTGCGCGAACATTCAACATGCAATGGACCGGTCTCCCGCCCGACAGCATTGGGCAGGGGCACCATGATCATCAGCTTACATCACCGTCCCCGCTGCACGTCTGACCAAAGGAATACCTCCATGCTCGAACTCGATACACCGACATTTCGACTCGCAGTTGCGCAGTTTGATCAAGCGGCCGAAGCCATGGAGCTCGATCACAATTTGCGTGAGCGGCTGAAACTTCCTCAACGATCGCTGATCGTCAGCTTGCCTGTCAGGATGGACGACGGTCGGGTCGAGGTCTATACCGGCTATCGTGTGCAGCACGATTCCGCCCGCGGCCCCACCAAGGGCGGCATTCGCTATCATCCGGATGTGAATCTTGGAGAGGTTGCGGCACTCGCGATGTGGATGACCTGGAAATGCGCGTTAGCCGACCTGCCCTATGGAGGAGCCAAGGGTGGCGTTGCGATCAATCCGAAACAGTTTTCACGGCCAGAGCTACAACGACTGACGAGGCGCTATGCAGCGGAAATATTCCCGCTGATTGGACCAGACAAGGACGTGCCGGCCCCAGACGTCGGCACAGACGCCCAAGTCATGGCCTGGATCATGGATACATACAGCCAGCAAGTAGGGTATTCGGTGCCAGGCGTCGTCACGGGGAAGCCGTTATCGATTGGGGGAAGCCTCGGACGTGAAGAGGCCACCGGTCGCGGAGTGGTCTATGTCACCATGGAAGCGCTTCGTCACCTCAAGCTCGATATTCGGAACGCCACCGTGGCGATACAGGGGTTCGGTAACGTCGGGGCCCATACTGCCCGCATCATGCAGGACTGTGGCGCCCGTGTCATCGCCGTGAGCGACGTGAACGGAGGCATCCATAATTCGAGCGGTTTGGACATTCCAGCGCTCCTGACCCGCTATAAGACCGCGGGACAATCTCTCCGCGACACCAAGCTGGGAGACTGGCTCTCCAACGACGAATTGCTGCAACTCGACTGCACAGTGCTGGTCCCCGCCGCGCTATCCGAGGTGATCACCGAACGCAATGCCGCGAAACTTCGCTGCCGAATTCTCGCCGAAGGGGCGAACGGTCCGACCACGCTAGAGGCCGACCGCATCCTGCAGGACCAAGGAGTCTTTATTATTCCGGACATCCTGGCCAACTCCGGTGGTGTGATTGTGTCCTATTTTGAGTGGGTGCAGGATGTGCAGCGATTTTTCTGGAAAGCCACTGACATTCAAGAACGACTGCAAGATATTCTGATCTCCGCGTTCCATCGGACGTTACAGTTTTCCCTGTCCAGAAAAACTTCTATGCGTATGGCCGCCCTGATGAGCGGGATCGACAAAGTCGCCCAAGCGCATCTCCACCGTGGACTGTACCCGTGAGCTCGACCTATCACGAGGGGGGAGCTCCGTACCGTAGGGGGCTTCCGTCTGAAGGGGCCTTGCGGTCAGATCTGAATGCAGCCGTACTGTGAACTGGTGACCCACTGCCTTCCGATTCTTGGAACTCGGTCTTTGTGAGCTTGCGGTCGGATTACCCTATGCGCTAGGGTGGGGCGGTCTGAGTGAGATCACACCTGGATTCGTTGAGGACTTCTGAATGGATCGGGATGCGGTGCTGTCCCTCTGGAACTTCCACAAAGAAGAGCGATGGCCTCACGTAGGAGGCCTGCACGAGGGACCGTTGATGACACTGGATACCGTGATCAGCGGATGCGCGGTGTATTTCCTCGATAGCCCTGAGGGACTTGATGCCCAGCGGATCGAAATCATCGAAGATTGCATTGCAGATCTGGATAATCTGACCGACGAGCTCGACGAAGACTGCCGGCCCTACTTTCAACGACTCCGACAGCTCGGAGCCCTCCTCCTCGCCACCCATCGCACCGCCTAACCTGTTCCATCTAGCCCGCATTATTCATGAGCACTTCTGCTGCAATCGCCGATTCGCTGCTGCGACAAGCCTTCGGCGGGCAGGCTCGCCATTCGCTCCCTCAACGTACTGCACGAGTACGTCTTGGGGGCTCACGGCTCCGCGTGCCCGTCTCGCAACGCGACTCAGCGATTTCGCGACGAACTGTCATGAATGATGCGGGCTAGAAGCAAGTGATAATGGATTGGCCTGCCCCCATCGCGCATTCAGCCATTCTTGCAAGTTCTCAGGCCGTTCGATAAAATGCCCACACACTGCATTGGTCCTACCAATTTCGCCGATACCATTCACGGACCATACACCTTTCGGAGCCCATGGGTAAGGAAGAGTCGATGACATATATACTGCGAGTCGCCGTGGCAGCCTGCATGGTGACGACCGGAGTCAGCGTATGGGTATCTCCTGGGTACGGAGAGCTCTATGAATTGAGCAAGAACGACGTGATGGACCCTAAGGCGTTAAAGAGTGCCGAAGTTTCACTGTTTGGGGTCAAGTTGGGAGACTCCGAGGCCAAAGCCATGGATTCGCTGGTGAATGAAAAGATTCCGGGAGTGAAAGTGGAACAGGAAGCGTTGTTTATCTTCTTGCTCGACCAACGCAAGCCGACCGGTCCTATGGCTGGCGTGCGCATCCAGGACGGCAAGATCGATCTGATCTTTATCAACAACCGATTTTCCTATAAGACTCGGGGGATTTTCCGCAACGTCTTGAACAGCGAAAGCCCCGACGACGTGCGAAAACTATTGGGGCAGGAAGACTATGGGGACGAAAACGTGATGGGCGCCATACTCGCGTACGATAAGCAGGGGTTCGTCATCAACTATCTGGGGAAAGATGTCAACGTAGAGTTTTCCTCACCTCGGTAGCGGTGTGGCCTGATGTTTGGCCTCAACGCGTACTTGCCGACTTCGATCGCTGTCATGTCTCAGCTGCGATCAACGTGAATTCGTTTTCGTTGCGTTCCCCCTCCGCTTCCACGCGCCATCAGAAAACCTATTAGGGTTTCGAACTCTCGGGAAGCCTCAACTGGGTTGATCGCAACTACGCCTCACGCTGCGCGACGGCCTTCGCGCCACTACCTCCGTGCCTGCCGACCCAATGAAACAGGGAAATTCAGTGCGGAGTTGTGGCTGCCTGTAGCCCGTAGGCAATGAGATTGGTCGCGGTGTTCCAGCGACGTTTGGAGTTGAGGATGACGAGGAGAAGGTCGCTGCCGTTCTGGGAGACTTTGGCAATGAGGCACCGCCCGGCTTTGGAGGTAAAGCCGGTTTTGATTCCCTCGACACCGGGAATACGCCCCAACAATCTGTTCGTGTTGTGCAACACATACGCACGGTGACCGCTCACAGGGGTAATGATCGCTCGTTCCTCACGGACTAACTGGCGGAAAATTGGTTGATCGAGGGCCGTAAGACTCAACGTGGCAAGGTCTTCTGCCGTCGAGTAATGGTCAGGATTATCGAATCCGCACCCATTGCTGAAATGCGTATCGGCTAAGCCGAGGGCCGTAGCCTTGGCATTCATGAGAGCCACAAACTGCGCTTCGTCGCCCCCTACATGCTCCACTGCTGCGAGACAGGCATCATTTGCGGACACGATCAGCATGGCCTTGAGCAGATCTTCAAGCCTAAAGACCTGCCCTGGATTTACACGTAGGTGGGTTTTGTGAGCCCGTGCCGCATTGGGACTAATCGTGACCAAATCATCCAAACGTCCCCGTTCCAGAATGACGAGGGCGGACATGATTTTTGTGAGGCTGGCAGGAGACATCCGTGTCCCAGCATTATGCTCATACAGCACACGTCCACTGTTGAGCTCTTTGAGGAGAATGCCATGGGCCGGAGCGACTCGCCACGGAGGAAACCGGTTCTGAGTCATTGAGGTTCGGACATGCGTGTGTCGAGGTGCGACGCTCTTCGCAAGAACCGTGGATGGAGCGATGGTCTCGGCACCGATCAACAGAAGACCGATGAGCACCCCGGCAGCGTAAGCGAAGCATGGCCGCACATGAGATCTCCCGAAGTCTCTTGTCATCATGCAACCGTCGCTCCTACTCATAGTGTGTACGACTCCCGCACCTTCTCTCCACGAAACCCACTGACGATCACTTTATGGAAGAAGCGGAGCAGGTCGGCAAGGTCGATCCAAAACCCGCAATTCAGACAACGGGCATAGAGTCGCCGATTCACCAGTGTGTAGTGACGCTCGACCATCATAAAGCCCTTACATCTCAAACAACGCATCGACGGGCCTGTCTTCAGATTCTTTGTCTACCGGAGTCGATTCATCACCAATGCCACGCAGCCTGCCAATAGCCCCCCACCGACAATCGTGGTGCCGAACGAGAGGTAGGCGCCGGCTCCACTGCCCGGAGAAGTTCCGTCGAGCAAATCCCGCACACCTCCCTGTACCATCAGCACGGAGAGAGTGAGCAGTGCGCCAATGGCAAACCACCATCTAAATGATCTCACTGGTTTTCCCGACACAGCGTGCATGAGGCGTGGAGACCGCGACCTTCGCCACTGTAGCCGAGGGTCGGCAGGCTGTCAAGAAAACTGCCTTTGGATTCACTCCAACCCTCGATAGGTATTGAGACGCCTCACGAGGAAGGCGCGACGGGAATGGGCACCGCTTTCAGTCCTCGATGGAGAAAAACGGACACGCTTCCATTGCCGTTATCCGCCGTCACAAGTCCAGGCTCTTCATCCTCCTTTGTGATGACACGAAATGTCGCGAGGGCGAAGGGGCCACGTTGTGTTTGATAGTTTCTCGGCGGATACTCAAAGGTCCCATCGCCCCGGCCAAAGAGAATGGAGAGATCGCTCGACTGCAGATTGACGATGGCCACGTCGGTGCGGCTGTCGCCATTGAAGTCGCGAGCGAGCCCAAAGTTCGGTCCTGCGTCGGCGCCAGAATCGCGCCCTGGCAGGAACGTCCCATTACCTTTTCCAAGAAACGTCGTGAAGCTATCCTGTACCCCGTTGATGACAAGTAGGTCCAGGATCCGGTCACGATTGAAGTCGGCGAAACTCACCCCAAGGGGACGCTTCCCGGTCCGATAGTCGGTGGGAGGCCGAAACGTGCCGTCGCCATTCCCCATCCAGATGGAGACGGCATTCGACATCGGCCCCCCATTCGTCACAGCCAAATCGATCCTCCCATCGCCATCCAAGTCGGCCAGCGCGACAGACGTAGGCGTATCGCCATATTCGTACTGCGGCCCATGGGTGAATTCACCGGTGCCGGTTCCCAGGAAGACTTTAATCTTGTCGTTCCGCAATGCCACCACAAGGTCCGGCACCTGATCGCCGTTCAGATCGTCGCTGGCAATGGCAATGGGGGTCCGATGCACGGGATAGCGTGGCCCTTCTTTAAATTTTCCGTCGACACGGCCGAAGAGCACAGCTACTTCGTCGTCCCCGGAACAGGCCAAGACGACATCGGGATATGGATCGCGGTTGAACATCCCGAGGGCGATCGAACGGGGCTCTTTGCAGACATTGAGTTGGATTTGATCTCGAAAGGTGCCGTCACCGTTGCCGAGGAGAATTGAGAGCGTATTGCTGCCGATATTGGTCGTGACCAGGTCGGTAAAACCATCTTGATTCACGTCAGCGGGGGTGACGGTCGTCGGATTCTTCCCAACTTTGTAGCTGGCGAAGTAGTAGAAGAGATCCGGTGGGGCGTAGGGATCTTGCTTGGTGCAGGCGCTCCCCATAAATAGGAAGACACTGGTCGCCACAACCATGAGGCTCCTGACCACATACCTGCTGTGGCCGTGAGCGCGTCTGGTCCTGCGCTCCTCCTCGCGCGAGGAGCCGGCGACGTCGTGATTCATCTGTATGCGCACGCGCCCCCCAACCAGACCTTCCCGTCGAATACGCGTGGCCAGTATACAGACTGCCGCTTTCTCATGGCAATCAATCCAGCGACCCGACGATCTCCATGAACAGGCCGCTTCCTCAATCCTCGCGCGCTCAGCGACGGCTTTGAAAACGGGACAGAGGTTGAGGTACAATGCCGTACTTGTAAGGAGGACTCCATGAGCAACACGATGAAGATTGAGTTGTCGATGTACGGAATCGCTGAAGTACTGCACTGGTGTCACGATCGCAATAAGGGCCGTGTCCCCGGGGTCGATACGGCAGGCTTCGATACGATGAAGGCGTTCTTGGCTGAGAAGCCCCAGTCAGGAGATTATTTTATCCTCGATCAGTTTTGGAAGAAGCGGGTCACCTTGGATCTGACCGAAGGTGAAGTGGCAACGATCGATCGCTGTCTCTACGACATCCCCAATTTGGATAGCGAGCCCCTTCCGCAAATCCGGCATAAATTTTGGCCCCAAGAAGCGGCTAGCCACTGAACAGCAGGGGCCATCCTCACAGGGCCCCTGCCTCTACCTCATAGCGATTCGTACAGCCTACTCATCCAAGATAGGCCAAGAGCTGCGTGAAGAACGTGTTGCATGTTGACGCGAGCTAGCGGGAAGAACTACCTGGCTGGAAGAAAAACATTCCCTCGCAGGATGTCAAAAATTCCATTCAGCAAGGCCGCAGCGAGGGAAGAGGCGAGGCGTATCCGTTTGAGTACGTGAGGGCCTGAACGACGGGATCTGTCTGCGCGAAGCCGCTTCGGCAAAGGCAGGGAAGGAAGCCGGCGGACGTGGTCGGCATTCTGCAGCTAGAGCGTACCCTCTCCCTTGAGATAGCGGCGAAAGCGGTCCATTAAATCGGCACCCAAGGTCCCACCGTCAGGTTTCTTGAGGCCCGGATCGGCAAAATGCTCGCGAATTTCCTGGAGGCGCTTTTCTGCCTGCTCATTTCCCTGCAACCGCTTGGTCCTCTCCATCGCCGTATCGAACGCTTCAAACGTCAGCTCGTTGTAGCCAAATGAGCGAATCCGTTTGACGGCTTTCATCATGGCCTGATTCCGGAAAGTCGTCAGATGTTCCGAATCGACCTCCGTGAGCCCGAGCTTCCGCGCCCTGCGCTCAGCGGCCTTACGGATTCCGCTACGTACAAAATCAGGAGACGTTTGCAGCCGCTTCCATGCGTCATCGGTCCAGGTCACGTGCTGCTGGGGTGCGTCCCACAATTGAAGCAGCGTCGACTCGTCGATCCGTGTCATGCCTTGATCTCTTGCCAAATCTTCGGTGTCCCGCTTGAGCATGTCGGTGACAAATTCGACGGCGATCGGCGGTGACTGTTTCAACTTTTCATTCAGTTGGGCCAAGGCCCCTTCGCTCCACTCCAACGGAGGACGTGAGGCTTCACGGAGATCGCCCAGCGCTTCCACCTTTTCGAAGAGTTCGACATTCACCTCGAGATGGCCTCGTTCCCTGGCGATCTCTTCGGTGATTTGCTTGATCATGTGGCGCATGAATTCAGGAACCGTATCGAGCCGGTCCGTGGCGGCGGCAGTCCACGGGAGACGGTCTTGCGCCATGTGCTTCGACGCGTCAGCCATGTCGGATTCGCCGCCCATCATTTGATTCTTGAATTGATCCAGAAGGTCCCCGGTAATCTCCGCGCAGCCAAGTTCCCGAGCCTTTTTCTCAGCCAGACGGCGAACCATGCCGCGCAAAAATAGCGGCGCCCGTTCTAGACGGTTGGAGGCCTCGTCCGTCCAACGGACATCGATCCCGACCGCATCATGAGAATCTGGTGTGTTCATGATGAGCATCCTACTATGACTGGTTCAGAAGTTCCTTCAGTTCCTTGCCGGCCTTGAAAAATGGGACCCTCTTGGCAGGGACCGCCACGGTCGCGCCGGTCTTGGGGTTCCGCCCTTCTTTCATTCGACGAGCCCGCAGGCGAAAACTGCCGAACCCTCGAATCTCCGTCTTATCGCCGTTCTTCAATGAATCGCGTACACAATCGAAAATCGTGTTGACAACCACTTCCGCCTGCCGCTTCGTCAAGGTCGCAATCTGTTCGGATACGCGCTCGATAATTTGAGCCTTCGTCATATCGACCTCCTCTTTCGTGATGATGAATCGGCCTCCACACTAATCCGACCCTGCTAGAACGCCATGAGATACTTGAGTCCAACCCCGGAATTAAAATCTAACTTGGGGAAGAGCCCAGATATTCGCGATTCGATCAATTCTCTAAATGAAAACCGTCGGCGTGGTTCAAGCACTTTTGGCTCGCCCTCGATCCCTGCTGCATCCGCCGCAAGCTGAATAGCAGCGTCGAGATCGCCGAGATCATCCACCAGCTTTGATGCTTTGGCCTGACGGCCCGTGAAAATTCGACCGTCCGCCAAGGCCCGCACCGCCGCCAGGTCGAGGCCGCGCCCTTCCGCCACCGCTTCGATAAACTGATTGTGAACATCGTCCATGACGGATTGGAGCAACGCCTGTTCTTCATCGCTCATCTTCCGCAGCGGCGATCCCACATCTTTGAATTTTCCACTTTTAATCACGACACCTTCGACCCCGATCTTCTTGAGTAGTCCTTCGACGTTTGCCATCTCCATAATGACCCCGATGGACCCCGTCAATGTTCCTGAATTGGCCATGATCCGATCGGTCGCCACCGCAATATAGTACCCTCCTGACGCCGCCACCGTCCCCATCGAAGCGATCACGGTCTTGTTGCTCTTGCTCCGAACCCGCTGGACCGCATCATGGATTTCTTGTGACGGGACAACCCCGCCTCCGGGGCTATCGATTCGCAGGACGATCGCTTTCACGTAGGGGTTCTCGGCAAAACGCTTCAGCTCGCCGATCGTGGACTGCGCATCCACAATGACCCCTTCAATACGAATCAATCCAACCCGGTCCTCCATCGAAAAGTCGAGGTCAGGGAAAAACAGGTTTACCAAAAAGAGCAGACCCAGCCCGATGCCGATCGCCCAGAGCGCGCGACGCACGATCCCTCGTTTGGCTGGTTTTCCTGCTGTGTCGTCACTCATGGCGCGATGCACTCACAACGCCGGGGGACACGAGGCCCCCCCGGCTCACAGTGAAATCGAACGTATCGGGCCTACTTATCGTCCTCGCCCTGCTCTCGCTTCCGGCTCTGCTTCACCGCACGGCCCAGGCTTTGGTCCAGCGCGCCTTGCGCGGAATGGTATTCATCGACCGTTCGGCGATCGGAATCCATTTGATGATCGCGTAGACTGAGCGCGATCTTCCGTTCTTCGCGATCAACCTTGATAATCTTGGCCGTCACTTCATCCTGCACCTTGAATTTCTCTTCAAGCTTGGCCTGCGGGTCGAGTCCAGTCTCGCTGATGTGAATCAACCCTTCAACTCCCCCGTCCAATTCAACGAAGATACCGAAGTCGGCGACTTTGCTGACCTTCCCGACCGCCACATCTCCGACCGCGTATCGACTCGGAATCTCGTCGTTCCAGGGATCGCTCTTGAGCTGCTTATACCCGAGCGACAGTCGCTCCTTTTCCTTGTCGATCCGCAACACCACGACCTCGACCTTCTGCCCTTTCTTGAAAAGTTCAGAGGGATGCTTGATATGTTTCGTCCACGACATGTCGGAAATGTGGATCAATCCATCGATGCCCTCTTCGAGTCCGACGAACGCACCAAAGTCAGTGAGACTTTTCACTTTCCCCTCGATGTGCGTGCCGATGGCGTACTTCCCTTCGACCATGTCCCAGGGGTTCGGCGCGGTCTGCTTCATGCCGAGCGAAATCTTCCTGCTGGCCTGATCCACGTTCAACACTGCCGCTTCAACCTGATCCCCGATGGATACGACGCGTGACGGATGGCGCACCTCGTGCGTCCATGACATCACTGAGACATGCACGAGTCCTTCGACCCCTGGCTCGAGCTCGATAAAGGCCCCATAGTCGGTCAGGCTCACGACACGACCTTTGACGCGAGTACCGACTGCGTATTTACTGGCTACGCCGGTCCAGGGATCGGCGCTCTTCTGTTTCAAGCCGAGCGAAATGCGTCCGGTCTCTCGATCGTACTTGAGGACGCTCACTTCCGCCTTGTCGCCGATGTTGAACATTTCCGACGGATGACCGACACGGCCCCAGGACATGTCCGTGATATGGAGCAGCCCGTCGATGCCGCCGAGATCGATGAAGGCCCCGTAATCCGTGATGTTCTTCACGATGCCTTGAATCAATTGCCCTTCCTTCAACGTGGAGAGGGTGGTCTTCCGTTTCGAATCCCTTGTCTCTTCCAAGAGCACGCGCCTGGACACCACGACGTTGCCGCGCCGATGATTGATCTTGATGATCTTGAGCGGGAATGTCCGCCCGACCAACCCGTCAAGATCTCGCACGGGATGAAGATCGATCTGCGAGCCAGGCAAAAACGCCTTCACACCGATATCGACCATCATGCCGCCCTTAATTCGCGCCACGATCTTGCCGTCGATGCTTTTACCGTCATTGAAGAGCTGTTCCAGCTCCTCCCAAATCTTCATCTTGTCGGCTTTTTCCTTGGAGAGAACCAGATTGCCGTCTTCGTCTTCGCACTCCTCGATATAGACTTGAAGCCGATCGCCGACCTTGATGGTCTGAAGTTCCTCGGTGGAGAACTGATCGTTCGGGATCATCCCTTCGGACTTGTAGCCGATGTCCACGACCACCTTGTCTTTGGTCACGGCCACGATCCGGCCCTCAGTAATGGTGCCCTCTTCGAGGTTTTTGAAGGTCTCCTCGTACAGAGCCGCTAAGGCCGCTCGGTCTAATTGCTGGTCACTCGATGGCGAAACCGTACTCATGGTATAGATCCTACTCTTCCGACAGACGTCGGGTGCTGATGGTTATACACCGACATTCACTCAGCCTTGCGAATGCCGGCACGGGACGACTGGGTTGGAGACTCCACGGCACCAAGTGAGGCGATGCGATCCATCACGGTGCGGCTCACCTCCTGATAAAACTGCTTGGCATCTCCGCCCGCCCCATTCCGGGGAAAGGTGAGGGCCTCTCCCAAGAAGACAGTCACGGGACGGAAGCGCGGCCACATGGTTCCCGATGGTAGCACATCGTACGTGCCCTTAAGATAGGCCGGAACCACAGCACATCCGGTTTGCGCCACAATCATACCGATCCCTGGTTTGGGAGATTGTAGCCGACCGTCCAAGCTGCGGCTGCCTTCAGGAAAGATCACCACGACCTTCCCTCCCTTGATCAACGTGACTGCCTTACCAAACGCGTCACGGTCCAACCGGCCAATCCGCAGGGGAATCCACCCCAGCCATTGGCAGATCGCCTTCAGGCCTGGGATCGGAAAGAGATCGCTACGTCCTAAAAACCAGGCCCGCCGCCGCATCCCACAACCCAAGAGTGGGATGTCCAAATAACTGGCATGATTCGCCGCCACAATGAACCCACCGGTCTGGGGAACTGCCCCAACGACTCGATAGCGAAAACACAGCCAGCCGATGGTCCGGGCGAGGATCCATAAGATCCCGTACACAACCGAACTCACAATGTGGCCGCAATCACAGCCATCATCTGATCCACGACATCGGTAGCGGACAGATTCGACGTGTCGATAAACCTGGCATCCTCAGCAGGGGCCAGTGGCGCGATCGAACGGGAACGGTCCCTCGTGTCACGGCTTGTTAACTCGGCGCTCGTCTCTTCAAGTGCCCCGGAATGTCCCGCCGCCACGAGTTCCCGATGTCGGCGTTGGGCTCTGACGGTCGGATCCGCTTCGAGAAAAAACTTTACGTCTGCTGAGGGGAACACCTTCGTTCCCATATCCCGCCCCTCGGCCACCACCGCTCCGCCTTGTCCGATTTGCCGTTGAATAGGCAACAGCCAAGCCCGCACCGCTGGAATGGCCGAGACCACCGATGCCGCTGCCGACACCCTCGGTGTTCGAAGTTCGCTGCTCACGTCCCTGCCATTGACAAATACTGTCGCGACTCCCTGATGAAACTGCATGTTAAGCGACAACGTGGGTAGCAGCGCGGCGACCGCCGCGGCATCCGCCTGGTCCCGGCCAGACTCAATGATGGCCCAGGCCGTCGCCCGATAGAGGGCCCCCGTGTCAAGGTACAGATAGCCCAATCGAGAGGCCAACAACTTTGCCACCGTACTCTTGCCGACACCGGCTGGACCATCGATCGCGACAATCAGCCTGGTCGCTTGTTTTTCTTGAAGAACAGATCCCATGTCATGATCCTGCATCATAGCCGTCACCGGCGTTCGCTCAATAATCCCAAGAGTGTGCGGTGGAAGTCCGGGAATGATGTCTCAATACACGCCGTCTCGTCAATCAGCGTGGGAGCCGAAGCGGTCAAGCCCGCAATGGCGAGTGACATCGCCACCCGGTGATCTCCATGACTGTGGCCACGCGCAGCCTGTAATCGACCATTTTTTTCTGCGGTTCCAAGTCCCTGCACCACCATCCCGTCCGGTTTTTCCGTGATCTCCGCCCCCATCGCACGCAACTCTGTCGAGACTGTCGCAATCCGATCGCTCTCTTTGACCCGCAATTCTTCGGCCCCGGAGATGATCGTCTCACCCTCTGCCACTGCGGCCGCGACACAGAGGATGGGAAATTCATCGATCGTCTGCGGAATCAAGTCAGGTCCGATCGCCACCCCGCGCAGCCTGGCTGACTTCACCCGTATATCCGCAACCGGTTCTCCTGCCCCTTCATGGCGATTGAGCAGTTGAATATCCGCACCCATTCTCATCATTACGTCCAACAAGCCCGTCCTGGTCGGGTTGATCCCCACCTGTTGAATCGTCACATCCGAACCAGGGACAATGGTCGCGCCGACGATGAAGAACGCAGCGGCAGAAAAGTCGCCAGGCACGGCTAATTGAGGCGCCGCGTTCCATCCGACCGAGGGCCGTCCATCAACCAGCAGAGTGGTCCCTTCCCGTCGAAGCGCAATACCGAAAAACTGGAACATCCGTTCCGTATGGTCTCGCGAGAGGCGCGGCTCGGTGATCCTGGTTGTCCCTTCCGCAAACAAGGCCGCAAGCAACAATGCCGACTTGATTTGCGCGCTCGCTACCGGTGAGGCATAGGTGATCGCACGGAGGCGACGTCCCGTCACGGCTAAGGGCGCAAGTTCACCCCCCTTGCGTCCGGCGATGGTGGCTCCCATGTCTCGCAGCGGCATAACGATCCGCCCCATGGGGCGGCGCCGAATCGATTCGTCGCCGGTCAAGACCGTAAAAAAGTCCTGCCCCGCCAGCAGGCCGGTTAGGAGACGCATGCCTGTCCCGGAATTCCCACAATCAATCGGCCCGCTCGCCTCAGTCAGCCCCCACAGTCCCTTGCCATAGACACGTAGCTCCTCGACTGATTCATCGATGCGCACACCGAGACCTTGGAGCGCCCGCATCGTATTGAGACAATCTTCGCCTCGACAATAGCGCACAACCGTGCTCATCCCATTCGCCAAGGCTGTGAGGATGATGGCGCGATGGGTGATCGACTTATCGCCTGGGACGGAAATCGTTCCTTGTAACGGACGGCCTGGTGTGATGGTCAACGACGCCATAGGGGTGTCCTACACGGCGACGGTCGGTCGCGTGGAAAGTTTCTCCCGTTCCTGCCTTGCTCGTTCGAGTTCCTTCTCGATACCTGCGGCATCGCCTACTCGAATGAGCTGCTTCAATTGGCTCAGCGAGCGCTCATACGCCTCAATGAACGTGATCACATTGTCGCGATTCCAGAGGAAAATATCACGCCACATTTCAGGTGAACTGGCTGCAATCCTGGTCGTATCACGCAACCCGCCGCCTGAGTGGCTTGCCAGATCGAGGGAGGGAATCTGTCGATCGCGAATCTCAGCCAGCGCATTGATCAAGGCAAACGCCGCCACGTGAGGCAAGTGACTTACCGCCCCAAGAATCTTGTCATGGAGATGGACATCCATCGTGAGCACCACCGAGCCGGTTTCCTGCCACATCGTTCGGACCTGCTCAAGCGCCTGCGGATCTGTCGTCTTTGTCGGAGTGATGATGCAGCGCGCCCCCATAAAAAGCTGATCCGATCCGGCCGCCACGCCCGTCTTTTCCTTGCCGGCAATGGGATGGGCTCCGACAAAATGGACACCGACAGGCATGGCTCGTTCAGCCTGTTCCACTAAAAGACCCTTCACACTTCCAACATCGGTCACAATCGCGCCTTGTTTCAAGCAGGAGGCCCACTCCGTCAGATGCCGGTCATAGGTGTCGACCGGCGTGGCCAGCACGACCAGGTCGGCATCCCTCACTCCGTCTTTGGGATCGATGACGTAGCGATCGATCGCGCCCAGCTCGACAGCAGTGTTCAGATTTTCGACCCGCCGTCCGAT
This sequence comes from Nitrospirota bacterium, assembly GCA_034440335.1. Classification (GTDB taxonomy): domain Bacteria; phylum Nitrospirota; class Nitrospiria; order Nitrospirales; family Nitrospiraceae; genus Palsa-1315. The sequence continues at coordinate 21,679 of JAWXBV010000113.1, forward strand.
CCCGACCACCGTCGATGCCAAGCCCTTTCGGCGGAGAATCATGCCGAGCGATCCGCCGATCAATCCGACTCCGATAATCGCAACCTGGTTGAAATGCAACATCATGCTTTACACTCGACCGAGCCAGCGCCTCAATCCTCAGTTCTTCACAGACAGTCTTTCCGATTACACTTCCCGACCAACCGCGATGGCAATTTTTCTCATGTCCTTCATCAGTTCCTTGAATTGGCTCGGCTTAATGGATTCTTCACCGTCGCACAGCGCACATTCCGGATTCGAATGGACTTCGATCAGAAGGCCGTCTGCCCCCGCAGCCACTGCCGCTTTCGACATCGGCGCCACCAGACTCCACTTACCGGTGGCATGGCTGGGATCGACGATGACGGGCAAATGCGACAGTTCTTTCAACGTCGGAACCGCAGCAAGATCGAGCGTATTGCGATATTGCGTCTCGAAAGTCCTGATCCCTCGTTCGCATAACATCACGTTCTGATTCCCGCGGGACATGATGTATTCTGCCGACAGGAGGAACTCCTTGATCGTCGCCGAAAGTCCGCGCTTCAGCAGCACCGGCTTGTCGTAGGCCCCCACCTCCTTGAGGAGTTCAAAGTTCTGCATATTGCGGGCGCCTATCTGGATGATATCGGCTTTTTCGAGAAACAATTCGATGTCGCGGGTATCCAGAATCTCGCTGACCACCGGCAATCCAGTTTGCTTCTTTGCCTCAACCAGATAGTCTAACCCTTCACGCCCTAATCCCTGAAAGGAGTAGGGCGACGTGCGCGGCTTGTAGGCGCCTCCGCGCAAAATACTGGCTCCGGCCGCTTTGACATCGTGGGCAATACCGACCGTGATTTCCAGCCGCTCCACCGCGCAGGGTCCCGCCATGATGATCAGCTTGTTCCCGCCGATCTTCACGCCTCCCACATCGATCACCGTGCCTTCACGCTTAAACTCCCGGCTCACAAGTTTCCATGGGGCAAGAATCGGCAGCACACTTTCAACGCCCGGTAATGCGGTGAGCGGTTGGTTATGCAGGACCCGATCGTCGCCGATGACTCCAATGATTGTCCGCTCCTGACCGGTCGATAGTTGCGACTTCAGTCCCAACTCGCGAAGCCGGTCGATAATGTGGTCGACTTCTCGCTCGCTTGCATCTGGTTTTAATACAATGATCATGTTGCCCTCACTCGCAGGATGCTGAAAAAATCCGCCAGCATCGTTCTCGCATCGCTCAGAGGCTCAACGTACCGAAGCGTACGCCTCGCCTCTTCGCTCGCTGCGGCCTTGCTGAACGGCCTTTTTGAGC
>JAWXBV010000114.1:0-7889 GCA_034440335.1 Nitrospirota bacterium
CTATGGCCCCACCGCTAAACCGTTTGTCTGGCGCAAGAGAGAAGTCAAAGGTTCTCAACTCAAAAACACTATCGTGAACTTACGCAATTAAGCACTAGGTTAAGAAGACAGAGTCGCTGGACGTTGCATGAGCCCCACATCTTTGGGTCTCGAAGGCCAACCAAAGTCGATTCGGAAGAATACAAAAGGTTGCTTTGCCGGAGTGCGCGTCAAGCACTGAACCAGTTTCCACACCCAGGCTGCTCAAAAAGGCCAGACGTCTCGCCCGCCTTTTGCAGCGTTCTGATTAAGGCTGTTCGACCGGTTCGTGGTGCAGCGCCCCGTTGGTCTCTGCGTTGAAAGCCACCGCGACTGCTCCTTCTGCAAGATCACTCGTGAGGGGAAGCTCTCCGGAGTCGGAAAGCTGGGGGGTCTTGAACACCACCAGTGAATCTTCATCGATCGGCAGAAGCGCTTGCTCGGACTCACCGAGTTCTTTGAATTCACGCAACGGTGGGAGCTGGCTTAAATCCTGTAACCCGAAATGCTCGAGGAAGAACTTGGTCGTGCCGTACATGATCGGCCGACCAGGCACGTCTTTGCGCCCGACGATCCGCACCAGCTTACGCTCGCACAACGTACGCAGGACACCGGACGTTTCGACGCCACGAATCTCTTCGATCTCAGCCCGCACGAGCGGCTGTTTGTAGGCGATGATGGCAAGGGATTCGAGCGCGGAGCGAGAGAGTTTTTGTGTCGCTTTGGCTTTGTCCATCCGCTTCAGCCAGGGCCCATACTCCTGCTTCGTCACCAGTCGATAACCCCCTGCAACCTGCACCAACTGAATGCCTCGCCCCTGCTGATCTAAGTCGTGCGCGAGGATCTCCAACGCCTGAACCACTTCGGCTTTCGAAACTATTCCCAGGATCGACATCAGCCGAGCGGTCGGCACCGGTTCTGGCGACACGAACAGGATCGCTTCGAGAATGGCTTTCAGTTCTCGCGCGTCGATGACCGCGGCTTGGCTGTTCACCGGCTCGATGGCGGCATCTTTCGCCGCATCGTCTGGCGCCCCATTGCCTTCAATCGCTGACTCGGTCTCTGCGACAGCGATGTCTTCTGTTTCCTGTTCCACCGTTGAGCTCATGCTCCCCTCCATTCTGCATCGTCAAATTCAGCCGGGTCTGGCACGAGTGAAAACGCGCGCGACACGAGAATCGGTCCAAAATGTTCCGGCTGGAACACCCGAGCTGTTCGAAGCCGCATCAGTTCCAGCAAGGCCAAGAACGTGACAATGATGACCAGCCGATGGCAGGCCGGCTCGAACAACTCGACAAAATTCACCGACTCCTGTCTCTCCAACATTTCCAAAATCGCGTTCATCCGCTCCCGAACCGTCACGTGGTCGGGCAGGATCTCCATGAACTTCTTACCGGGATTGCGATCGAGAATTCCCTGCAACACATCCACGAGTTCAAACAGGCTGACATTGTCCAGCATCGTCTCATCCGATTCCAGTTCGACCGGCGGGCTCTGTGTACGACTGTAAATCTCCCGCCACAACCGCTCATGCTCGTCCAACTGCCTGGCCGCCTCTTTGAACTGCTTATACTCGAGCAGCCGCCGCACCAATTCCTCACGGGGATCGGGCCCGTCTTCCTCATCGGCGACCGTCTCATCGGCAGGAAGCAGCATCTTGGATTTAATCTGGAGCAAGGTGGCCGCCATCACGAGAAATTCCCCCGCGACAGTCAGATTCAGGTCTTCCATCGCCTCGATATAGGTGAGGTATTGCTGGGCAATGAGATGGATGGGAATGTCGTAAATATTGATCTCGCTCTTCTTGATAAGATGGAGCAAGAGATCAAGGGGCCCTTCAAAGTTCTCGATGCGAACCTGATAGGGCAACTCGGTTTGTTCGGAGGCGTCAAGATAGTTATCCACAGGCCGATTTATACCAGACTTAGGGAGGCGGAGCAAGCGTTCATCTATTAGTAGTGGTGAACAAAGAGACACCCTACGCCTTGCCGCGACGAACCCGATAGACGATCAGTACGGCGCTGACCGTCACCAGCGCGACGATCACGGCATATTGTATGAATTCATTGTTGACTCCAGGGGGCGCCGGTATGGGTGCCGATCTGTTGGCGCCGGTAAACTGTGAACCCTGTTCGAATGAGGCGTTGGTGAAGTCGTGTTGTCCCTTGAACTGGGCATTGGAAAAATCCGCCATCGATCGGAACGTGACCCGGCCAAAGTCCGCGTCTCCATCGAACAGGGTAAAGGTGAAAAACGCCTGACCGTTGAATGAAGCGTCAGAGAAATTCGCCAAGCCTTGAAAGCGACTTCCGGAGAACCCGGTTCCCAATGTGAACGAGGTGCGCGACAGATTCACGTCCTTCTCGAAACCCACCTCCAAAAACTCCGCCAATCCGTTGAATCTCGACTGTTGGAATGTGACCGGCCCCTGGAAGACAGATTTGTGAAATCTCGTGTGCGGGCCGAAGGCCGTGTTCTCCGCAACCATGTCGCGCAGAAACCGTCCCTGCACAAAATAGCTCTCTTTCACAAATACCGCCCCTGACAACGTCACCGGCTGAAGGAACACCGACCGAGAAAGATCCACCAGCTGTTCAAACTTGGTTCCGCTGAATGTGACAGGCCCCTTCACCACCAGCGACCCTTGCGCCGATCGGTGCCTGATCGCCCCGCTCACCACCGAATTGACGATCATCATGGAACCAGGAACCACACGTACCTCGTGGCCCTGTAGCTCCTGTATCCCCGAAAGCTCAAGCGGCAACTGGCTCACAGGCAAGGTATCAAGAAATAGATCGCCGTGAACGACCACCCCCGAGAGGTCAATCCCCTTCCCTTCCCTGAATGCCTGTAGCAACTGTGAGGCATCCACCGCTCGCGCCTCCCGCTCCTGCTCCGTGCAACCGGCGCTCAGATGGCGAGTGAACGCCGTTTCTGGCCCTGAAGGAGGCCTGTCCACCTGACAATTCGAGGCACCGATCTCACGCGGCAGCCAAAGAATCGTCAGCCCTCCCAACACGATCCAGGCACATATACGATGTATCATGCAGGCCCTTATACGGAATGCTATGGCCCAACGCAAGGATAGAACCGCTCATTCGCTTTACTGCCCACCTCGATTTGCTACACTTTGCAAGCCGTGAAACGTCAAAGGTAAAAGGTAAAAGGTTTCGGAAGAAGAGCATTCGGCAGCCATGCGGTTCACCTTTCACGTCTTACCTTTCACATTTTTCGAAATGGGAGCCCCATCATGATGCCACGCTATCGTCTTGCGATCGGTATGTTGATGGCCACTCTCCTTGGCGGAAGCCCCGTCCCCGTCTCGGCGGACCGCGCTGTCGAACTCCCGGTCCTGGCTGCCATTCGCCACAACAATCTGGGTGTGTTCGAAATCCTGCTGCTGTGGTGGGACAAGAAATCTGAGCCGGATCCCATTCAACTGCAATGGCTCCTCGCCGGCGTGCGGCTGGGTCACGCTCATGTGGGAGCCATGGCCCAGGCCTTTGCCTATGCCATCGAACGCACACCCTCGGTCCACCATAGCGGAACCGTCTCAGTACAAGGGGTCGCCTATCAACCCACCAGCAGCGACGGCCCAAGCGCCGGTGCGGCCATGGCGGTGGGGTTCATCGCCCTCTTCAAGGGCGACCCTATTCAGCGGGGCATTGCCCTGACGGGAACCTGTGAACCAGGAGGACAGATCGGCCCGGTGGGCGCCATCCCGGATAAGATTCGTGCCGCTGTGCGAGAAGGCTATCGCACGGTGTTGGTTCCACGCGGGCAAATGCATGCCCCACAGTGGAACCTGATAGAGTTGGGATTTCAGCTCAATGTGACGGTGAAAGAAGTCGAGACGATCGACGAGGCGTACTTGCTCATGACAGGCCAACGAATCTAAGGCAGGATCCTGAAAAAGCCCGCCAGCTTCGTTCTCGCATCGTTCAGACCCTCAACGTACCCAGAGGGTACGCCTCGGGCCTTCACTCGCTACGGCCTTGCTGAACGTCCTTTTTGAGCATCCTGCTACACTGTGGCTCCCTGCAAGATTGCGTCGTACTCCGCTTGCGTTAACCGATGCATGCCCAACCTCAATCGTCGAGTGAGTTCGGCCTGATCGGCTATCTGTAACACGTTGAGCAACAAGGCCTGACTCGCAGCAGGCGAGCCCACCAATCGGCGTACCCCGTCGATTCGCACAAAGCCAAACCTGGCCTCAGATCTCAGCTCGTCGCTGAGGAAAGCATCCAATGCGGAGAAGTCCAACACCGGCGGCACGAGCTGAAACTCTGCACAGAGCCCAGCCTTAAGCACATACACCAGGCCATGGGACTCTGCATCGAGATAGGTCTGTAGATTCGTCCGGATCAGTTCCGTGCAGAGTCCCCAGAGTCCGTGCCCGAGCTGCAGCTCGGCGCTTTCCTCCGAGGTCCGTTCTCGCAAGGCAGCAGCCACGAATAAAAAATGGTTCATGGGGAAATTCTATATGGAGATTTCAGGGGGAGGGTGCCACACATGAGAAACACAGGCCATGACACCGGGGCAGACAGACAGGGTCATCCACCCCGGACGACTCGACCGAGCCGTCCAGAATGGCGTCCCAGGTACCTGTTAGGACATTGGGCTAATCGTCTCTGTCGTCTAGCAAACTTTCTGGCTTTTCAGGGAAATCGGTATCTTCATCGTCCCCGTCCAATGTGAGCTCTTCTTCCACATCGTCATCGGACTCCACGACAAGATCCACCTCGTCCTCGTCCAGGTCCTCGTCAAGATCGGGCTCTTTCAACATCGTCGCCCCCATCGGCTGCGACCGCAAGGGCTTCCGGGATTCTTCACCTGCAAATGGCGTCACAGATTCCTCGTCGAAGGCTGGTGCCGCTGGCTTGGAGGACGCAGCTAAACCCTTCATGGCCACAGGCTTTTTCTGACCTGTCTGGGGTGCCGAGGCCGTGGGTTTCTTGGCTGTTTTCTTGGCAGCGGTCTTTGCAGCCGGTTTCTTGGCCACAGGCTTCGCGACCTTCTTGGCAACCTTTTTCACCGCGGGTTTCTCGGCTGCCTTCTTCGCTGCGGGTTTTGCTTTGGCTTTTGCTTTTGCCTTCGCAGGTGTCTTCTTTGCCGGCTTCTTCTTGTTCTTCGCCATCAATGTTCTCCTCTCTCATCCATGGATGTCTGACGTGGCATCCATCTAGCATAACTTATTAGGATCTTGCAACTCACCCCGCGACAATCTCTCACAAGGTACAAAAAATTTCTCTCGTCTGACCTCAAGACCCCCCACTCTGTCCATCACTGTGAACGAACCAGAACTCAGAAACCGGTAATTGTCGATCTGCCACATTGACTCTCTGGGTCAGTTTCAACGGATGGGAGAATCCTACAAACAAGCCACAACGTCAAGGGAAAAAGCCAAGAATCTTGCCTAACCGACACCATTTTCTCTCCTTGACTGACATGATAGAATGCCATTGCCGGTCAGGGACGACCATGAAAACACGGATGATCATCGCCATCGTCTTACTAGGACTCTTCACCGCCTGGCCAACCACCGCCACACCGCCGTACACGGCCATCGTCATCGATAGCGGGTCACCCTATTTCGTCCCAAAGTCAGCCACCGTATTCAGCGGAGCCCCCATCAGGTGGGACAACCCCACCGCCACCGATCATACGATCACCCACGTGGGCTGTATGACAGATGGGGATGCCTGTGCATTCGATTCCGGAATCGTCCGGCCAAGCGGCAGCTTCACACTTCAAGAGTTGGCACCCGGTCGGTACCCCTATCTCTGCCGCACCCATCCCATCATGAATGGAGTCGTAACCGTCACTGATACGGCCATGTCCCCCTCCCAGCTGTAGCCGTTGTTCGGAGACAAGAGCATATGGCGTATAGTCTAGTCGGAACGTTCGAGCTTTCCTTGCTCGTGCTACACACCATGAGCCATTCGCACTTATCCCCAACGAAGGACGCTTCTTGCTTCTTCAGGCCTTGCGAGAATCCCGGTTCCCCATGTAGGCTGCGGCGCGTAACCACGTCACATCGATCATGAAGCCAGCTGTCGCCACACACGAACCGCTTAACCTCACCGGAGAGACGCTCAGACTGTTGACGTGGCGCATCCCCGATCTCGTCGCCTATCAGCACAACCACGACGAATGGTGGATCGCCCCTCTCGATGACAACTTGCCGATCATGCGACTGAATCGTATCGGTCTGGAGCTGTTACAGGCGATGAACGGCCACACCACCGTGGGGGCGCTGGTAGAAACATATGGGGCGCGGGTCTGTGGACCAGACGGACAGCCGGGACAATGGCACTTGGAACATTGGGCTCTGCCCACCTACTCTCTCTGCTACTACGGCACAGAGCCCCCGGGTGGCCACCGTCACAAGGCTAAATGGGATCTGCTGCTCCAACATGTTCGGGAAGGCTGGTCAGGACAGGAGGGGTTCGAGGGCGAAGAACATCTCGAAGACTTTCATCACCACGCACTCACCGATAGCAGCAAAGACGACGGCCACTTCGACCTGATCGAAACCACCGTCTCACACCTTTTCCGGGAACCAAACGAGGCGCTCAACGGCTTGACCTATGGCCGGCTGCTCATGAAGCAATTGCGAAAGCTGGGCTGGTTCACACCCAAACCCCGCATCATTGTGGAGGTGGGTGGCGGACTGGGGTATCTCGCCCGTGAGTTGGGCAAGGAACTCTTGCCCTTTGAAAAGCAGACCATCCGGTACATCTCCCTCGACATCACACAGCCCTTCCTCACGCTGCAAGTCACTCGCGCCAAGGCTGGCGGGTGGAGCGGTATCGGTACCCGCGCCAACGGCGAATGGCTGCCCTTCAAGGACCACTCTATCGATCTGGTCATCGACAACGAAAACATGGCCGACATGACACCGGTGAAGTTGACCAGAGAAGAACTCCGCAATGGAACAGGCACAACGCCGCAGCATCAGGACGCGTTGGATTGGATCAGGCGCGTGCGGCTGCCGCTGAGCCAGGACTTGCCGGAGGACGTGATCTTCAATCTCGGCCCCTTTCGATTTGTGGCAGAACTGTGGCGAGTATTGAAGCCAGGCGGCAGGGCGTTTCTTACTGAATTTGGGGTCGAAGAAGGCTGGCCGGCACCGGTCAAGCTACCAGGCCACACGGAGTACGAAGTCCAATACAGCCACCTGCGCCAGGCTGTGCGCTGGCTGGGCTTTCACGAGCGCTATCTCACGCTGCCCCAGTTCCTCGGCATCAAACCCGACACCAAAGTGCTCTGCACCGGTGCGGCCTATACCATTCAGCGGTTCTGCCAGGCCATGAACAAGCCATTCTTGGTGCGAGCCTACACGGAGAAGGAATTGCACCAGGCCCTAGGCGACATGCTTCCGAAACTCCACGGCTGCCACTACCACGACGTGGCAGACCCAGCCTGGTTCGGCCTCCTCGATTTCAAAGTCTTGTTATTGGAAAAGCCCGGAGGAGCTCCGAAAGCCGGCTTCTCGGAGAACAAGGGCTATCGGTGGTATTCGCAGCGGTAGTCGTGAGCGAGCCCCGACCTATTCTGTTTCAGCGCCTGATCACCGCGCTATCTGCTGGGCAACTGGACCACCAGCCCTCCTTGCCGAAACCGCCGGCGGTGTGGGGATCTTCGCGTGCTAGCCCGCATGATGCATGACGGTTCGTCGCCCTTCGACAAAGCTCAGGGTCCCGAGCACAGTCGAGGGACGAAATCGCCCGACAGCGCGTTCCTCGTGAAACGCAGCAGAGAGTGAAGCATGAAGCGCTGGAAGCAGGTGCGAAACATGAAGCGCCCGGCTCCGGAACGAAATACGCTTCACGAACGACGTTTCACGCATCGAAGACGCTTCACGCCCA
>JAWXBV010000115.1:0-9759 GCA_034440335.1 Nitrospirota bacterium
ATATAGGGGAGGGTGAGGGAGGGGGTGCGAGAGCGGCGCGCGGAACCCTGAGTCCCCCATGTCTACTCGTGCAGTAGTTGAGAGTCTGAAGGGCGAGCCCGCCGACCGAAAGCTCGTCGCAGCAGCGGATCGGCGATTGCAACAGCAGTGTTCATGAATAATGCGGACTAAAATAACACTACGACGCGCAGCTTCGCCACACGCGACTTACGCGATCAGGGTTCAGTTCGCAGTTGCCCACAAAGCTAATGTCGAAACGGGTAAGGGAGTGCGGCTGGCGGACTGCTGGAGCAGCCTGTTAGATTCTGGTGAGCCAGGCCTCGTGGGAAGAATCCTCCCCACGCACGATTGAAAAAAAGGTCTTCTGCAGAGATTGTGTAATCGGGCCTGGGGTACCTGTTCCAATACGGCGGTTGTCGATCTCCCGAACCGGCGTCAGCTCGGCAGCGGTTCCGGTCACGAACACTTCATCGGCGATATACATGTCATCGCGCGTGAATCGCTCCTCCACCACGGAGATTCGCTTCTCCCGCGCCAGATCGATGACGGAGCTTCTGGTAATGCCGTCCAGGATCGAGGTGAGTGGGGTGGTCTTGATCTGCCCTTTCCTCACAATGAAGATGTTTTCCCCAGTTCCCTCGGACACATATCCCTCGGTATCGAGCAAAATGGCTTCATCATACCCGTCCGCTTTTGCTTCCCGCTTCGCAAGAATGGAATTCACGTAGTAGCCTGAAATCTTGCCTCGTGTCATCGAAACATTCACATGATGGCGCGTGTACGACGAGACACGAGCCCGCATCCCATTCGCGAGCGCATCGTCCCCGAGGTAGGTCCCCCAGGTCCAAGCTGCGATGGCCAACTTAATTGGGTTGTCGCCGGGATAGACCCCCATGGCTCCATGTCCGATATAGACGAGCGGGCGGATATAGCAGGCCTCTAGCTTATTCACCCTGACTGTCTCCACAATGGCCGCTGCGACCTGCTTCTTGTCGAAGGGCATCTGCAGCATGCCGATATGGGCCGAATCGAACAGCCGATCGACATGATCTTGTAGCCGAAAAATTGCGGAACCGGACGTTCCCTTGTAACAGCGAATCCCCTCGAACACCGCCAGCCCATAATGGAGCGAATGGGTCATCACGTGGATCTGCGCGTCCGCCCAGTTGACGAACGACCCATCCATCCAAATTTTTCCTTGTGGCTCAAGCATAGGCAACGCAAGCGGCGAGCGCGTCAATCATGGAACGATGACATCGGAATATAGCAGCGGGCTGGAAGAAGCGTCAAGCAAACGGGCGTGGCCCCTATGCGGGCATGAGCAAGAAGGCGGCGCTCAGGAAGGTGACTGAGGAACACGAATCTGCCGGCTCAATGCATCGACAATGTGTTTCTTTGCCGAGGGACTGAGGCGAACACCGTCCAGACCGAAATTATTTCCATCTACCCACCGAACCGTCGCCTGTGCAATGTCTATCATCGGGCCATCATCTGAACGCGTGAGGCGCAACGCGAATTCGAAACCTGGTTCAACCTCATGTTCACCTCGAATACGCATGCCGGATTGAGACAGATTGGTGACGATACCCTTTCCCACGCATGTCCCGCTGAGATAATAGCGCGCCAGCTGGATCGGTATCCGACGATAGGAACGGAGCACACATCGAGTGCCTTTCGGCTTGGAGGGACGAGGCTTTGGTGCAGTGGCCATCATGACTTCCCATTCTTAAAGATGGCCAACAATAAAAACAGCGCATGCGCCCATTCCTTTACCTTGACAGGCCTCAAACCCCTATGGTAAAAAATCATCTTCTGGAATGGAGATAGGGGTGTATGTACGCAATCATTGAGACGGGCGGCAAGCAGTATCGGGTCGAAACTGGGTCATTGGTCCAAGTGGAGTCCCTCCCCGGCGAGGTCGGGGGGACGATCGAACTCAGCCAGGTTCGGCTGGTCCACGGCGACAGGGGGATAGAGGTCGGACAACCGTTGGTCAAAGGGGCTACCGTCAAAGCCGAGATTATCAACCAGGGACGAACCCGCTCCATCACCATCTTCAAGAAAGAACGGCGAAAGAACTATCGGCGCACCAATGGCCATCGCCAAGGCTTTACCAAATTACGCATTACCGGTATCGAAACGGTCTAACGAGGATCAGCCATGGCAACAAATAAAGGCGGCGGATCGACAAGAAACGGGCGCGATAGTAATCCGCAATATCTTGGGGTCAAGGCTTACGGTGGAGAGACCGTGACAGCCGGGTCGATCTTGATCCGTCAACGAGGGACAAAGTTCTTTCCCGGTTTCAACGTGGGTCTCGGCAAAGATCACACCCTCTTCGCCCGCATCACAGGGGTCGTGAAGTTCGAACGTGGTCGTGGACGGCAGAAGGTCAGCGTCTACTCCGCCCCTTCGATTTCCTAGTACCTTCTTTTTCTCACTTCTCGTCACACTGTCGTGACCGCGAGAACTCCCGGCCTGAGTAGGGTGCAACGGGATGTTCTTCGCCGATCATACCCATTACTGCCCTCACCCATGAAGCGGTGCTCAGATGTTTGTCGATGAAGTCCGTATCCGTATCACAGCCGGCCGAGGCGGCGACGGTTCATGCAGTTTTCGGCGCGAAAAGTTCGTCCCCCGTGGCGGACCTGACGGCGGCGACGGCGGGCACGGCGGCCATGTTGTGTTTGAAGCATCGCCTCGTATGACCACACTCCTCGACCTCCGGTACCAGAAACACTACGAAGCAGAAGTCGGTCGCCAAGGTGGCGCCGCCAATTGCTCCGGGCGAACTGGAGAGGATGTGGTCGTGGCCCTTCCGGTCGGCACCGTGATCTACGACGATCAGACCAATAATATATTGGCCGACCTGGTCGCTCCTGGACAGCGATTTGTAGGCGCTCGCGGGGGGCGGGGCGGACGAGGGAACAGCCATTTCGCCACGCCGACCAACCGCACGCCCACGGAGTTTGAAACCGGCACGGAAGGTGAAGAACGGTCGCTGAGACTTGAGCTGAAACTGTTGGCCGATGTCGGGCTCGTGGGCTTTCCTAATGCCGGAAAATCGACGCTCATCGCCGCAATTTCTGCTGCACGGCCGAAGATCGCCGATTATCCCTTCACCACACTGACGCCGAATCTGGGGATCGTTCGCTGGGGTGAAACAGGAAGTTTTGCCGTCGCAGATATTCCCGGAATCATCGAGGGGGCACACGAAGGAAAGGGGCTGGGATTCCAATTTCTTCGACATATCGAACGTACGTCGTTTTTGCTGCACATGGTCGATGTCTCGGAATGGGCTCCTGAGGAGCCGGTGAAGACCTTCGAAATCATGCGTCGGGAATTAGCCGCCTACGATGAGCCGATCACCACACGCCCCTTCGCGGTGGTCGCCACAAAAATCGATGTGGCTGGAGATAGAGCGCGCCTACGAGCGTTGCAGAAGTATTGCAAACGCCATCGCTACACGTGCCTCTCGATCTCTGCCGCCACCAGAGAAGGGTTGACGGAACTGGTCAACTATGTGGGGCATCAGGTTGCGCAACTTCGAGCCACACCATGCGCGATCAGCTCCTAACGCAGGCCACCCGCATCGTCATCAAAATCGGGAGCAGTCTCGTCGCGTCCCGAGAGATCGGCCTATGCCCCGAACGGATCGATCGGCTCGCGGATGAAATCGCAGCCATCCGGTCAGGCGGGCGTGAAATCCTGATCGTGTCCTCCGGCGCAATTGTCTCCGGCATTAAGAAGTTAGGCCTGACGGAGTACCCCAAGAGTCTTCCGGTCAAACAGGCGGCAGCAGCGGTCGGTCAGAGCCGGCTCATGTGGGCCTATGAGAAATCCTTTGAGCGGCTCGATATCAAGGTGGCACAAATCCTACTCACACACCACGACCTCGCCGATCGGCGGCGGTTTCTCAATGCACGCCACACCCTCAGTGCGCTGATCGGGTTCGGCGTCATCCCCATCATCAATGAAAACGATACGGTCGCCGTGGATGAAATACGCGTGGGCGACAACGACACACTGGCTGCTGAGGTGGCCCACCTGGTCGACGCGGAGCTGCTGATCATCTTGTCCGATATCGACGGCTTGTATACGGAAGACCCTCGCAAGAACCCTGCAGCCACACTGATTCCGTTGATCCCAGACATCACCGAAGAAATAGAACAGCGGGCCGGCAGCTCCAGCTCGTTTGAGGGCACCGGAGGCATGGCCACGAAAGTTCGGGCTGCCAAGAACGTCAGTGCGTATGGGGTGGCGACCTTGATCTTAAACGGGCAAGAAGCCGGACTCCTTCCAAAGGTATTCGCCGGCAGCCCCGGCGGCAGCCTCTTCCTCGCGAAGGAACGTCGCTTCACGAGCCGCAAACATTGGATCGCCTTCACCCTCAGGCCGCGAGGGACCCTGACGCTCGACCCCGGAGCCGTCGAGGCCCTGGCCAGCCGAGGCAAGAGCCTGTTGGCCTCAGGCATTCTGGACGTCAACGGGTCGTTCGATACGGGAGACGCCGTCAGTTGTCTCGACCAAAATGGCAAAGAGTTCGCCAAAGGACTCGTGAACTTCTCCTCCGACACCTTGGCCCGGATCAAAGGGCTCAAAACAATCGAGATCCAGCAGCGACTCGGCCCACAGGAATACGAGGAAGTGATACACCGAGACAACCTGGTCATCCTCTGAAGAATAATGTTAAATTTCCAATGTTGAATGCGGAATGGAAGAGTCCAAGCTTCGTCGAGTCCTCGTATATTCCCTCATTCAAAATTCAACATTGAACATTCATCATTAAACCTATGCGTCTTGGACTACTCGGAGGCAGTTTCAACCCCGTGCACAATGGCCACCTGGCCATTGCGCGCCAGACGCGCGAGGCCCTTGGACTCGACAAAATCCTCTTCATTCCCACCAGTCACCCTCCTCATAAACCGAACGGCAGTCTCGCGCCGGCCCAGGACCGCTATGAAATGGTCCGCCTGGCCATCGCCTCAGATCCCTCTCTCGCCATTTCAGATGTGGAAATCCGGCGGCCAGGCAAATCCTACTCCATCGACACCGTTCGCCTGCTACAGCAAGAGTATGGCGCGCAGACCCAGCTCTATTTCTTGATTGGACTCGATGCCTTCCTGGATTTTCCCTCCTGGCGTGACCCTCGGACATTACTGGAACTCTGCTGGTTCGTCGTCCTCTCACGACCAGGCTTATTGTTTCGCTCCCTCTCAACCGTCCCGCTGCTTCCGCCGATTCCAGTTCCATCACTGATGGATCTGGATGCGGAACGGATTTCCCGAATCGAGGCTCCGCTCGGAACGCAAGGCCTGATCTGTCTTAAATTACCGCCCTGCGCGGTCTCCGCATCGGACATTCGTACCCGAATCCGCCAAGGGCTCCCAGCGGCAAATCTGTTGCCGCCCTCAGTGGAATCTTATATACTCCAGCATCATCTCTACCAAGAGGGCCGTAATCGCACAAACAGCTAGGACCACGGCTCTTGCCATTGCCCGGGCGATGCTCGATAAAAAGGCCACCGACGTGCTTATCCTCCAAGTAGCGCCGTTGACCTCCGTTGCCGACTACCTGGTCATAGGCTCTGCGGATTCGGATCGCCAAGCGAGTGCCATCGGCGATCATATCGACGGGATACTCTCTCGCTCTGGCTCCAAACCGCTGGGCGTCGAAGGCATGCGGTCCTCCCAGTGGGTCCTGATGGACTTTGGCGATGTCATCGCCCATATTTTCAGGCAGGATGTCCGGACACATTACGCACTCGAACGGTTGTGGGCCGACGCAAAGCGCATCGCTATCCCAGACGAACCGCCGGCCACACCGCCAGCCACACAACGGGCCGTTACCCCACGACCCGTAACACGGAAAAAGGCGCCGACGAAAAAAAAGGCCTAGCGCGATGCTCCGACTGCTCACCACCATCTTCCTCGTCAGCACCGGAATCTTCCTCTACAGCTATTTTCGCGAACTGAACCCTGGGACCGTCGCAGTCCGGACCAGTTCATCCACCCAATTTGAACTCAGTCCTGTCACACTTGTCGTGTTTTCCATGGCGGTCGGCGCGGTGCTCGTGGCCTTGGCCGTCGGCATGCGGCACACCGCCCACGCCATCGGCAACTGGCGCAGCACGCGACTATTGCGGCGCAAAGAAAAAATCGATGCCCTCCATCGTGAAGCCACCCATGCCATCATGTCGAAACGCACCGTCGAAGCCATCGGTCTGTTTGAACGAGCGCTGGCCATGGACCCGAATCGTGTCGATTCGCTACTCTGGCTGGGTAATATTTACCGCGGGGAACACAACTTCGTTGAGGCGATCCGCCTCCATCAACGAGCCAATCGCGTCGATGAGCGCAACATCGAAATTCTGCTGGAGCTGGCTAACGACTTGGAGGGCGCCAAGCGTTTTGAAGACGCCTTGCAGACCCTGGAGAAGATGCTCAGGATCGAACCGGATAACCTGACCGCGCTCATCCGAAAGCGCGACCTCTTGATCAGGCTCGAAAAATGGAGCGAGGCGCTTGAAATCCAACATAGACTCCTGAAGGCCAAGCTCCCTGAGGCCGAGCGCCTGGCCGAGACCCAGCTCCTCACCGGCTGCACGTATGAGGTCGGACGCCAACTGCTGGAACGAGGTCACCCCGATAAAGCACGGCGCTACTTCCGCGGCGCTATCAAAAAAGACCGGACGTTCTTACCGGCCTACGTCGGCATCGGCGAAATCTTGATCCGGGAAGGGAAAACCAAGCAGGCTGTAGAAATTCTCAAGAAGATCTATGCCAAGACCCGTAGCAACGTCATCCTCCACCGTCTCGAAGAACTCTTTCTCGACCAGGGCGAACCCAGCGAAATTATCCGTGTCTATCAGGAGGCCCTCCGGCAAGACCCTAACAACCCTGCCCTGCAGTTCTATTTGGGCAAACTCTACTACCGTCTCGAAATGGTCGACGAAGCCTTCGAGATCCTCTCAACCGTCGAAGGGGTACAGGACCAATTGGCCGATTACCATAAGATCATGGCCAATCTGTATTTGCGAAAGCAGCAGATGGAGGAAGCCGTTGCCGAACTCAAGAAAGCCCTCAATTTCAAGAAACGGGTCGTCGTCCCCTATGTCTGCACCGCCTGCCGGCACGAATCGACCGAATGGTCAGGGCGCTGTCGGCGCTGTGGGATCTGGAATACATTAGTTGCATTGCCCTTGCCGAATACCGGTCGCACGGTCCCGGATACAGACAGCGGCCCCCTCCCAGTCTCAGTCGTACCCTACCAGGGCATTGCTTCTCCCTTCGAAACCGTGTAGGTTTTCGACCAGTCTAGACGAGCACAGCCATCCTCATCGCAAGCAATTCAACCTCATGAAATGATGGAGTATCCCATGGTCGACTATCAGGAGTTTGCTGCCAAAGCCTTGCGCGACGAGACGCTGACCAGAAGCGAATGCCAGGCCGTGCTCGATACGCCAAATGAGCAGTTGCTAGGGCTCCTCCAGGCCGCCTTTACCGTCCGATCCCGCTATTTCGGCACAACCGTCCGCCTCCAGATGTTGCAGAACGCCAAGAGCGGCGCCTGCCTGGAAGACTGTCACTACTGTTCCCAATCTGCGATCTCCACCGCCCCCATCGAGCGCTACAACCTTGTGTCAAAACAAGACATGCTCGACGGCGCCAGACAGGCGGCGGCCTCGAAGGCCCAACGCTATTGCATCGTCATCAGCGGCCGAAGTCCGTTAGATCGTGAAATCGACGAGATTGCAGGAGCGGTCCGGGCGATCAAGCAGGAGATTCCAATTCAGATCTGCTGTTCACTGGGCCTCATGAACGAACAACAGGCCACGCGTCTGAAAGCGGCGGGTGTCGATCGGGTCAACCACAACTTGAATACGAGCGAAGCCTTTCACACGTCTATCTGTACCACGCACACCTTCCAAGATCGGCTCAGCACCATCCGGAACGCACGAGCGGCAGGATTGGAAATCTGTTCCGGCGGGATCGTGGGCATGGGCGAGAAAGACGGAGATCTCATCGACCTGGCCATGGCCCTCATCGACGTGAAACCGGACTCCATACCCTTAAACACACTCCACCCAGCGACAGGCACGCCGCTGGAGAACTGTGACAACCTCACTCCTCAACGATGCTTGAAAGTCCTCTGCCTCTTCCGATTCCTCCACCCACGGACCGAACTCCGCGTCGCCGGAGGCCGTGAACATAACCTCAGAAGCCTCCAGCCATTAGCGCTCTATCCAGCCGACTCCATCTTCGTGAACGGCTACCTCACGACACCAGGCCAGCCGGCATCGGAAGTCTGGGGGATGATCGAGGATCTTGGATTTAAAATCGAAGTGGATTACCAGCAGCCAGTGGCAAGCTGACAGGCTCGACCGTGAGCACCAAAACCGTTCGATCTCCCCGCTGCATTATTATTGCCGGACCGAATGGCGCCGGAAAGACCACCTTCGCCAGGGAATTTCTTCTTCGCGAAACCGGCGTGATTCATTTCGTGAATGCCGACCTCATCGCAGGCGGGCTTTCACCCCTTCGACCGGAACTGGCCGCACGACAAGCAGGCAGACTTGTCTTGACGGAGCTCACTCGATTGGCGAAAACTCGGGAGGATTTTGCATTTGAAAGCACCTTGAGTGGGCGCACGTACCTACGACTTCTACACCGATGGAAGGCCGCCGGGTACTGGATCGAGATCGTATTCCTATCGCTACCGTCAGTTCAGCTTGCGCTTCACCGAATCGCAACTCGTGTACGGCAAGGCGGACATGATGTCCCGCGCGCCGATGTGTTGAGACGCTTTGATCGCAGTTGGCACAATTTTCATACGCTTTATCGATCACTGGCCGATACCTGGTCAGTCTACGACAATTCAGGGGACTCACCACGCTTACTGGAGAGAAACCTATGAAGCAGAAAAGCTTGATGGGGAGCAAACAGTTTTCCCAAGCCGTCGGGCGCGCCCTCAGGAGAGCCGCCAAGGTCGCCCGCAAGACCGCCCGGATGTACGGCACGCCGATCTACGTCTGGGAAAACGGCAAGGTCGTGGCGAAGAAGCCGTGACGTTGCCTGCCCGATCTTCGCAAACGGCTACCTGACGACCTTTGGCAACCCGGCCCCAGAAATCGCGGGCATAAAGGCACGGGGAAAGGCTTGCCGTAACCGAAGGCTTGGGATAGAGTATCCTTCATGCGAAGCTCTATCAGTGCGCTGAGAAAAACGATCCCTGCAACAGAGATCAAACGCCGAGGGCTTTCCGCCATCGACAAAGCCTTGAAACGCGGCCCAGTCCACGTCCTCAAGGGCAATGAACCGACGTACGTCATCATGGCGGAAGAACAGTATCGTGAGCTGTCTGAACGGTATCGCAAATCGTATGTGAACCGAATCCGCCGATCCTTAGAAGATCTCAAGGAAGGGCGTATCCGTCACGTGACAGCGCAAACACTCATCGACGAACTCCACCTCAAGGCCTGATGTACTCGCTGGTCACGACCAGCTATTTCGATCGACGTGCGGCGAAATTCACGCGATCCCACCCCGAACTGAAAAAACCGCTAGGCACTGTTATTAAAGGTCATGAATTGTGCGAACCTCCCTGTAAACAGGGGAGGTTCACATGGACACGCGTTTGGTTCCGATACCGCGGGAGTATTTTGACCAAACGATCAAGCCGTTGATCGAAGGGGATTATATCTGGAAGGGTCGCCCGCCGACGATCAGCCACTATCATGCGTTCTGTGCCATTTTGTAC
>JAWXBV010000116.1:0-10409 GCA_034440335.1 Nitrospirota bacterium
CTAGCCCGGTCTGTTTATGAACACCAGCTACGTCGTCCGATTCTCTGCTCTTACGAGTGAAGCGTCGTTCGTGAAGCGTGAAGCGCAGGACGTGCGCGACCCGAACACGTCAGCCTTCAGACCGCCTCTCCCCTCTGGATTGTCTTATCCACCTCTCACTCAGAACTCCTCACTCAGAACTCAGAGCTTTTTTCTCTCCGCACAGGCTGTATGGCCTACGCTGTGTCCCAGTCCGGATGCGCTTGCCGCGCGCAGATGCCGCAGATTGTATGTGAAAAGCGAGCAGCAGAATGTTGTTCGACATAGTACTCCACCTCATGCCACGACCCCGTAGGGTCACGAATCCGTTTGCAGGTCGCGCAGATAGGTAACAGCCCACGAAACGAGGATGTTTCGTCCGCCATCTGTTTGCGCTCGACGAATTTGCCGACTTCGATCCCGATATCGGCAAACATGTGGAGTAGGCTGGTATCGGGTAACCGGACTTCATGGGCAAAGAATTCAATGACGCCCAGGAATCCCTGCGATCCTTTGATGGGAAATCCAAAGGCGGCATGTAGGTCTGCTTCCTGAGCGAATTCGAGGCGCGGGAAATTTCCGTCCTTGACGACATTTGCAATCCAACAGGGCTCGCCGCTGGCGAAGACTCGTCCCGGCAATCCGACGCCGGACGAAAAAGTCGTGAGCAGACTTTGCAGGAGAAACCGATCGCGGCCTTGCCGCGTTGACTTTTCCCAGACGGCGGCGCAACTCAACGAGTGCGTGCGTTGATCCAAGAGCCATATGAGTCCCACTTCCCAATCCATCAAATTGCCGACCGCTTGAAGGATCCGATCGCCGGCCTGTTCAAAGGTCTCCGCCTCCATCAGCACCTGACTGATGGCCAGCTGGACAGACAGTCTGGCTTCCAAGCGCTTTTGGCTTGTCAGGTCGCGAAGAAACGCGCTGAAGAAACGAGCGCGTTTGGTCTGCCATGTCGCAAGGGACAGTTCGATCGGGAATTCGGTATTGTCCTTGCGACGTCCACTCAACTCGATGGGGCGACCGATGATGCGGGTTTCACCGGTCTCACATACCCGCCGTAAGCCCTGGGTATGCGACTCCTGATAGCGGTTCGGCATGATGAGGGTGAGATGTTGACCCAGTGCCTCTTCCTCCGAGTATCCGAACATGGTCACCGCGCTGGAGTTCCACGACACGATGTTCCCTTGGTCGTTTGCGAGGATCAGTGCGTCCGGAGTCGAGAGGACCACCGATGTGAGCTTGGCTTCGAGATCCGCCAGGCTATCCTGCGTATGGAGGTGCTTGGTCTGCTGCTGTGCGATCCATGCGCATACGCCTCCAAATAACAGGAGCAGGAGTAAGCTTGAGGCATGATTCATCGTGCCGATCAGGAGATCCGAAGTCCCAATGTTGTCGGACGCAGTCGGCTGGAGCCATTGCTCCAGGACCGCAAGAAGGAACGCAAGACCAGTTGCATAGAACACCGCCTGTCTCCCGCCCCACCGGAGGGCCGCGAGAATCGCGAGGGGGTAGAGAAGCACACCCACAGGGACTGTCGGTGTGAGAACAATATCGACTGTGGCAATGCCCGCAAACAACGCGACGGTGAGTAATCCGTACAGCAACCGTCGGGGAATCTCGGGCGAGCTGAACCAGGATATCCTGAGCTGCGATTGCTCCATCCTCATCACCTATTGGCATCTCATCGTCTGTTTCGTTTGTCTGGTTGGTCTTTCTGGGTCAAGCAGCAAAAGAACCAGCAGGCCGGCTAGAGTTATATGCTTACGGCGACTATCTCTACCAATATCACCAAGTCTGTCCTTCAAACTAGGTATCCCCTCATCTGAGGGGATAGGCATAGACCTTAATTCCGTATACCTGATATCATGCCCGGGGCAGAGGGCGTGAGGGACAATGACCTAATCTGGAAAAGGAGGGTAGACGTTATGAGCAAAGGGAGAGTACTCGTCGTGGACGATGAGGCGGACGTGAGAAAATCCGTGCGTCTCATCTTATCGAAGGCAGGGTACGACGTGGAAGAAGCCGAAGATCCAGAAGCGGGAGTTGCCTTGGTAAAATCAGGAGCCAATAAGCTGCCGTTGAACGCGATTATTACCGATCTCAATATGCCGAAAATTAACGAGATCATCGTGGTCCCCTATCTACGCTCCCAGTTTCCGTCCTGTCCGGTCATTGTCCTAAGCGGGTCAAAAATGATGGAGCGATCCGCCAAGTTGTTCAAGGACGCCGGCGTGGAATTCCTCGCGAAACCGATTAATCAAGAGCAGTTATTAGGCGCCCTGACCAAGGTGATCAAGAAGGGCTGATCGAGAGACAGAATTAGGCTGAAGACTGAAGGCCGAAGTGTTCGGAACTCCGAACTTCGGCCTTCAAGCTTCAGGCTTCGAGTCGCGTCCGTCCCGCCATTTATATCTGCCGCTAACTCAGAACTCAGAACTCAGAACTTCTTCTCCCGTCCCGCGCTTCACGCGTCACGAACGACGCTTCACGCGCATTACGTATGCTTAGACGTGGGATCGAGCGGCAAGCGGAGATGGAATGTCGTGCCCACACCAGGTTCGCTTTCCACCCAGATCTTTCCTTTGTGCGCATCCACCACGTCCTTCACGATCTTCGTCCCGAGTCCAGTGCCGCCTTTCTTGGTGCTGACCGCATTGGCTGAGAAGAGGCGGTCTCGAATCTCAGGAGACATCCCGCGCCCTGTGTCTGCCACAGCGAGCGCAATAGTCCCTGTGTCCTGATCGAGATGCCCCCGCACCGTGATCGAGCCTCCTGGCGGCGTTTCAGGAATGGCGTTATTGATGAGATTGTACAACGCGTTGTAGAGTCTCCGTTCGTCGGCGTGGAACTCCGGCAGCGAGTCAAGGCCATCGGTTCGCAAGGTAATCTGCTTGTCCCGGGCCAGGCCCTGCAGCGTGTGAAATACTTCGAGGACGACCGGCCCAACCGCGCAGAGCGCGAAGTCGGGAGGCGCACTCAACCCTTTCACGCAGTCAGCCATGTCTTGACGCGATCATGCAGCCGTCGGATGCCGTTCTCCGCCATTTCGCCGGCTTCATCGCAAATCTCCTTGCTTGCCTTCTTCTCGCTCAATTCAGTTGTGCTCAACCCGCCGAACAGCTCGGTGACCTCTGCTCTCAGTAACTCCACCCCGGTGTAGACAGGAGTGAGGAGATTCTTCATGTCATGACCGATGTCGCCGAGCAGCGTCACCACTTCGGCTTTCTTGGCGTCCTCGAATTGCGTGGCCTGCTGAATCGCCAGTGCGGCAAATGCGGAAATGATCTTGAGAAGTCCAAGGTCGTGGTTCGTGAACGGTCCTTCCCGTTTGTTCAGCACATCTAACACACCGATCGGTTCTCCTCTCCACCGGCGAAGGGGAACGACGATCATGTCGCGGGTAACAAAGCCGGTGGCCTGGTCAATCTTGTGAAGATGGCTGGCGTCGTGGTTGACCTCGTTCGTAATCCGGGCCTCTCCAGAGTGGAAGACGACGCCAGAAATACCCTTATCCCAGGGAATGGTCGTACCGCGAGGAACTGGCTTGGGCCCGATCGAATACTGAAAGATAAGCTCCTCTTTCTCCGGGTCTGAAAGAAGAATCGACCCAGCTTCGGCACCCACCTCTTCCAGCGCAACACGAAGGGTCGTTTCGACGAGCTCGTCGAGATCGATCGACTGAAACAGTGCCTGGCTGATGCGTTCGATCGCCTCCAGCTGAGTCTTGTAGTGGAGAAGTTCTAATGGGTCAGGTTGGCTCAATTGTGCGAGGTCGGTGCTCGGCTCGCTTTTCTCGTCAGGGGAAGGTGGCTGCGTCATCAATGATGTCCTGGTGGGAGAAGGCTGAGCTGAAGGTTGAGCAGGGATCTGAAGGTCTTCATCAGAACCTCAGCCCTGGTTTCGACCTCAGCCTACACGCGCGTACCTATAGCGGCTTTTCAGGCTTTGCGGTATCCCCTCATTCGTGGGGGGACTCGTTTGTGGGGATTGCCGAAGAAGAGCGGAAAGCATAATACATCCCGCAAGCATGGTGTTGCGCAGAACGATTTTTTTAACCTGGGAGGTTCCTATGAAGTATCTCCGGTGGGTTGGGTTGATGTCGAGTCTGGTGATCGTAGGAGTCCTGGGAGGACTGATGGTGCCGCTTCCTTCGGAGGCGGCGACACTTAAGATAGATGGGGTTAGTGTTACTCTGAATACTCCTATAGCGTGTGACTCGGGCTATAATTCTTGCTTCGTGATCACCCTTGCCCTCAATACTCCCCGTACAATCGGCGCGTGGGTCGTGGGGGACGTCTCTACGACGAACAGAGCCCGAGTGATGATTAACGACCTCGGCACAACGGGCAGTGTCGATAAGATGAAGTTAACCGGAGTCACCTTCACGCCGGTGGTTGCTGCAGGCGATAAGACAACTACTGTCATCATTTCGCATACTTTCTCTAACGGGCAACTATCGGGCGACTATCTATGGGGCATGGGGATGGCCGGGCAATTCGATCCACCTACCACTGAGAACGTCGTAGGTGATGAGGTGATACTCGTCGGAACGGGACTCTTTGCTGACTCTCAACCTCTGGGGACGCTTTCTACCGGCACGTTAGTGAGCCCCACAACCAACAATTCTAATGGAACCATCAATAAATCTAAGGCGACAGCAGTGGTCAAGCCTGGTTGTAATACGAACAGCAGCGGCAAGTGCACCCCGACGCTCACATACACGTTCACAATCAAAGTTAGAGGACAAGACACGGTGAAACTGACCGACAGTGTGATCGGCGCCGGTGGAACGTGTCGGCAACCAGGCTCTGTTCCGGACGTGCCCCAGGGCCCTCCTGACCCACTTCCGCCTGGCCGATCCTGTGCTGCGGTGGCAGCTCAGGCTGACGCAGAAATACAAAGCGACATCAGAGCGGAGTTGCGCGCGGCTAAGAAGGAAGGCTCAGTGGTCCCGGTGACATGTGATGACACGAATACATGCGGCACCATTATAATCCTCAAGGATGTCGGCACATTTGCTGGTATTGAATTCGGCTTCACTGGAACCGGCTCGGGTCTCACCGACTTCAGCATCACCCCTCCTGGGAACCAGACCTTCAGCGGCCTCGAGACTGGCGTGGCCGGCGGTTCGAGGGAGATTAATGAAACCGTTCCGGATGGTTGGTACCTAAGTTCGGTGACCTGCGTTAACGCGCTCCTTCCTGACGAGAATGGAGATACAGATTGGTCGACTGGCTACTATAATAATGAGGGTCCCGTTATCGTGTACAACCTGGAGGCCGGCGACACCCTCACCTGCACCTTCACCAACTATATCAGTGACTGAGGCTAGCAGGTTGGGGGACTAAGTTGGTATCGAAGAAGAGCGTCATATGGTAACAGTAATAGATCACGCAGACGCAAGGGTTCTTCGCCTTCGAGCGAAGGGCTCTGGCTCGATCTCACCAAAAGTAGAAGACCCCTATGATAGGGGAGCAGCGAATGCTGCTCCCCTCTGTCACGAACGAGAGGGTGAAAATGGATGAGAGCACCGCGCGATCACGACATCGTGGTTCTACGAGGCAGATCTTCCTGTGGGCGCTCCTCCCGACTCTCCTGATTGTCCTCAACGCTCCTGATATCACGTATGGTCACGAGGTGGTGACGACGAATATCACCGCCACCACGACTGCTCCTCTCAATCTCGGCACCGATGTCGACACGGTTGGTACCACCACGCAAATTACGGGCGGGACCAGGCCGGGAGGTGGCACCAACCTGTTTCATAGTTTTGACATGTTCACGCTCGGAACCGGCGACACGGCGCACTTCCTCAATGACATGCAACTTCCGACCACCAACATCATCGCTCGTGTCATCGGAGGAGAAGGGTCGACGATCGACGGGGTCTTGCGAACGAACAATCCACTCGATGCAGCCGATCCCATGAATTTCGGCGCAGCCAATCTATGGCTTGTCAATCCGTCTGGGCTGTTCCTGGGGCCCAATGTCCATTTGGAGGTGGGCGGGTCGGTGAGCATGAGCACGGCCAACTATCTGCGGTTCGATGGCACGTCAGCGCTCTTTGACATGCTCTCCTCTCCGGCATCATTAGGCCTGCTCGATGTCGCACCCGTGGTGGCATTCGGATTCACAGGGCCAGAGCCGCCGGCTCCCATCACAGTCCAAGGCAGCATCCTTCAAGTTCCGGAAGGCCAAGCCTTGTCGTTGGTAGGCGGGGACATCACTGTTCAGGCCGGCACGCTCGAGGACGGCACGATGCAAGCCGCGAACCTTCTGGCGCCGGGCGGCCAACTGAATCTGGTTTCAGTCGGCTCGGCTGGTGAGGTGCTTGTGCCCAGTTTCCAAACTGGTCCGAACATCAACGGGGCATCCTTCACCGAGATGGGGACGGTGACGCTTAAAGAAGGCGCAACGCTGGACGTGAGCGGCCAGTTCGATGTTGATGGGAATCTCATCGGCAATGGGAACAGCGGCACCGTGTTGGTGCGCGGGGGGCAGTTGGTCATGGATGCTTCGACGATCCTGGCCGGTACCGTGGGCACGGTGGATGGCGCAAGGACGGCTGTCGACATTCAGGTCTCTCAAGATGTGGCGCTGACTAATGGCTCTAAAATCGTCACGTTCACATTTGGAGCAGGAAGAGGGGGGGATGTGCAACTCGCCGCTCCCAGCCTGACGATAGAGAATGCCCCCGAGTCGATTTTAACGGTAACTGCTGATGGGGATGGCGTTGGAGGAGATATGGCCCTGAACGTTGGGACGTTAATCCTCACGGGTGGTTCCATAATCAAGAGTCAAAGTCAGAGCTTCACCTCCGGATTAGGTCACGGTGGGAATGTGACTATCCAAGGGCTACAGGGGGCGGAATTCGGCGCGGCAAAGTCGGTTAGCCTATCTGGTGACAGTAGCCTATTGAGTGAAACGTCTGGAAGCGGCGAGGGGGGACGAGTGGCCATCACCTCCAAGTCTTTAGTGATGGATGGGGCTGCCACCACCGTCAACACGGCAGCGTTTGATGTGGGCCGCGGTGGAGACATTGTCGTGAGCGTTCAGCAAGCCAGTCTCTCAGGTGGGGCGACCATCAAAACTCAGAGCAGCAGCGGCGATCTCAATGCTCAAGCGGCCGCCACGGTCACAGTGCAAGGACTGCAGGGGACAGAAAAGATGGCGGATTCTGTCAGCCTTTCAGGATTGGGTTCCGGCATCGTTTCCGATACCACAGGTACGGCTCGTTCCGGCGACATTGCGCTGTATGTCAAGACGATCAGCCTGACGGATGAGGCCGTAATCCAAACCGGTACTTTGAGCAACACAGGGGCGGGAGGGAATGTGGCCATTGTTGCCGGGTCGGTTGGTATCTCTGGCAGGAGTCACATTACGAGTTTGTCGTCCGCTGGGAACGCGGGGCAGGTGGCGATCACGGCGGATGAGTTGACCCTGGACAATGTTTCTATCGAGAGCAGCACCAACAGTAGCGGCCGAGGGGGGGACGTGGTGCTGAATGCGAGGGCCCTGAGCCTTTCGAACGGTGCCGAGATCAACAGTAGCACCTCTCTGACAGGCCGGGCGGGCGACATTACGATGAATGTCGGCACAGTCACCCTGACCGACGGTAGCCAGATTAGTAGTGCCAGTTCCGGGACGGAGGTCGTCACCAATCCAGATGGCACGACTCAGCCGCCGGGCACGGCGGGGAATGTGGTCATCACGGCTGCGGGCCGCTTCACAAGTGACGCGAGTATAATCGCCACGTCGGCAGAGGCGAATCACGGCGGAGACGTCGCTATCACCGCTCAGAGCGTGCAACTCTCCAACGGCACCTTGATTACAGCGAACAGCAATGCGCCGCTCGAAGTGAAGGAGACTGTGCTGATCGATGGCCAACTGGTCGAGCAAGTGATTGGGGATGGGAACGCCGGAAACATCACGGTTCACAGCGGGTCGACCT
Organism: Nitrospirota bacterium; assembly: GCA_034440335.1. Lineage (GTDB taxonomy): Bacteria > Nitrospirota > Nitrospiria > Nitrospirales > Nitrospiraceae > Palsa-1315. The sequence continues at coordinate 7,976 of JAWXBV010000116.1, forward strand.
TCGTCATGACCAACAGCTCGATGACGACGGAGGCGAGCCGGGCCAGTGGCGGGCAAATAGAAATTATCACTCCGGAGATGGTTCGGGTGATCAATGGCCGAGTCAGTACGTCGGTGGCGGGCAGCGCAAACGACACCGCCGGTGGCAATATCACGATTGACCCACAGTTCGTAGTCTTGCAGGGCGGACAGATTGTTGCCAAGGCCTTTGCCGGATCGGGAGGGGCTATCGATATTATTGCCACATCTGCCTTTATCAGGGATCCAGCCAGTGTCGTTGACGCATCGTCCACACTCGGTATCAGCGGAACCATCAATATCCAGTCGCCGTTGCAGAACATCGGTGGAGAGCTGGCGCCGTTGTCCGACGAATTCTCCAGCGCGGCCGCTCTGCTTGCCCAGCAATGCGCGGCTCGGGCTGCGGGCGGCAAGTTCAGCACCTTTGTGGTTGCAGCCCGCGAAGGTCTACCGGCGGAGCCTGGCGGATTCTTAGCCAGTCCATCCTTGACGGCCGAGTCGCTGGGATCGCGCCTTTCGGGACGGGATTCACAGCCTGAGTTCTCCACAGTCAAGGGCGCGTTCCCGGAGTACGAAGCCAGGCCTATCCAACTGGCGAAACTTGGGAACGCATGCCACTCTGTCAAATGATGAATTTTGAATGTTGAATGGGTAATTTTCAAAATTTATCGGATGCTCCGGCACAGCCAGGATCAGCCGATTCCGCCAATTCCTCATTTCACATTTCTCATTCCACATTCCCTATGCGGCTTCTGCGGCTCTCGATGACCTTACGGGCGGGATTGGTTGCGGCGACGCTGGTCCTATTGGCCCACTGGATCCTGTCTGACGTGGTGTCGGCGCAGATTGTTCCTCCGCCGATTTTGCCTAGTCCCACTCCGCTGCCCAAGGAACTCCCGACACCCGAGCCGCCCCTGCCCAGTGTCCTGCCCTCCGTTCCCGTTCCGGAACGGCGCGGTGCCCTCCCTCAGGTGAAAGTGTTTGTCCGAGAGGTCAGGGTCCTGGGGAGCACGGTCTTCACGCCGCAAGAGTTGGCCCAGGTCACTGATCCCTATCGCAATCGGGAGATCACGTCGGAAGACATGGAATCGCTGCGCCTGGCCATGACGTTGCTGTATGTGAAACATGGCTACAGCACGTCCGGCACCCTGGTGCCGGATCAAGCGATCACGGACGGCGTGCTCACGGTACAGATCATTGAAGGGACATTGAGCCGGATCAACGTGGAGGGCAATTACTGGTTCCGGTCCAGCTATTTCACCAGCCGGCTCCAGCGTGACGCCGGTCCACCGGTGAACGTGAATGCGCTTCAAGAACGGTTGCGGCTTTTTCAAACCGATCAGCGCATTGAGCGGATCAACGCAGAATTGCGACCCGGTGAGACCCGCGGGCACAGTGCCTTGAACGTCCGGGTGGCTGAGCGCCGGCCGATCAAGGCCTGGCTTGAATACAACAACTTCTCGACACCGGGGGTTGGTTCCAATCGTGTGATGGGGACCATCGCGCATCAAAACCTGTTGGGGTTCGGGGACGCGCTCAGCGTCCAGTACGGTCAATCGTTCGGCACCGATGTGAATGCGCATGGCAGCGGAGTCAATCCGAACTTGAATGTGCACTACGTCGTCCCCATCACCCCCTACGACACGACGTTCGCCGTCGATTACCGGCGGACCGATTTCACGGTCATTGAGAGCAATGTCAAGCCGTTGGACATCAACGGCAAATTCGAATCGATTGGGTTTACTCTGCGGCAGCCCGTCTTCCGCACGCCGTCTCAGGAATTTGCCTTGGCGTTGACCGGCCAGTCTCAATCATTCAGGACGTCGTTACTTGGAATCCCGTTTGAATTCCAGAGTGGATCGACCAATGGAACTTCCCAGGTGTCGGCGCTACGCTTCTCGCAGGAGTATGTGCATCGCACGCAGGATCAGGTCATCTCGGCGCTGTCCCGGATGAGTTTCGGTCTCCCCGTTCTTGGGGCGACCGTCAACAGCGCGCCCGATCAGGCCACGGGAGAGTTTTTTTCCTGGTTGGGCCAGACGCAATTGGTCAGGCGGTTGAACCCCACGCGCGTCACCATGCTGGCACGAGCCGATTTGCAGCTGTCGAACAAGCACCTGTTCCTTATCGAGCAGATGGCGGTCGGCGGGCGCTACAGCGTGAGAGGCTATCGGGAGTTCACGCAGCTTGGGGACAATGCCTTTCTGGGGTCCCTTGAGGCTCGCATTCCAGTCTACACGTCGGCGATCGGGGAAGAACTTCTGTACCTGGTGCCATTTTTCGATTATGGCCGGGTTTGGAATACCAATGTAGTCAATCTTGAAGTCACCCCTTCTCCGGAGTGGTTGGCGAGCGTGGGAGTGGGAACAATCTGGAATTTCTGGCGGGGGAGCCGATTTGAGTTGTACTGGGGGCAG
>JAWXBV010000117.1:0-52922 GCA_034440335.1 Nitrospirota bacterium
CGCCGTAAGTGCGCCTGCGCCGCCGGAGCCAGTGTCCTGGCATCGTCCTGTCTGTGCATGGCACATTATAGCATACTACGCACTATTTAGTGAACTGATCAGTAAGTCTTCGCTCACGAAACACCTGGTTGACGAGGTCATGGGCTAGGAATCGATTTGGTGTATTTTCCCAGGCTGACCAGAGATCGCTCTTCTTCTTTCGCTCGATTTTTAGCATGGAGGCAATCACAGCCCGCGGATCGCGAACCACACAAACGGTTCTGCTATCTTGACCGAAAAACAAAGGGATCCAGTCTATCAACTGGGACAACACAGGGTCTTTGAGAATCAGATAGCGATAGTCAATGTCTTTAAAATGCGACCGCGCTGTAGTCAGCATCGAATCCACCATTCCGCGGTACATGCTGGCCAGTATAGGTTCGCCGATCGCATAGGCGGCAAAGCGCTGAGGATCGGAATAGCGGAGAATATTGTGAAACTGCTGAATAACTTGGGTAATGTAGGTGCACTCTGGCAGCATCGGCGATGCCTCCTTCCCCGCCGATAACAGCCCGGCTACCAACGTCGTGCCGCTGCGCGGAGCCCCAATCACAAGCACATTCGTCTTGTCGGTAGCATCCATCCCAGTTACCCATGTCGACGCGCTGCGTTCATGACTTGTTCTTAATCGACAGGCCCATTAGCTTGGCTGCGGTCAGGGTCTTGATCACTGCTTTCACGCAGGCATCGATGTCTTGAGCGGCGGTAGCCACGATTAATTCTGGATCTATCGGAGGATCGTAGGGGGATGAGATACCTGTAAATTCAGCTATATGTCCCTCGCGAGCTTTTTTATAGAGCCCTTTCACATCACGGCTTTCGCAAACTTCGACGGGGCAGTCACAAAAGACCTCGAAGAAATCACCTTGCCCGACCATCTCACGCACCCACGTACGGTCTTCTCGGTAGGGAGAAATAAAATCCGTCAGCACTATCACTCCGGCTTCCACGAACAACTTCTCTACCTCTCCGATCCGGCGTATGTTTTCCTTGCGATCCTGACGCGCAAACCCAAGATCGCCGCACAATCCATGTCTCACATTATCCCCGTCCATCACGAACGTGCGACTGCCCATGTGATGCAGCTCATCCTCAACAGCATGTGCCAGAGTCGATTTCCCGGCGCCAGAAAGGCCCGTGAACCAGATGATGGCACCACGATGGCCGTTTTGCATCTCCCGGTCAGTGCGAGTGATGGTTCCGTGATGCCACACAACGTTGGGCGAGGAAGACGCCCGCTCTTTGCTTTGCCTTAACTGACGAACATGCGTCTTGTTCATGATGGATCTGTCCGCCTATTGTTGAGTGCATCCCACAACGCGATTCCTGCAATAGCAAAGACGGATAACTCCTACCCACGACGTCTACAGTTCCGAGCATTCTCAGTGCATACTTACGGTTTTTGCTGGGAAGCTGACCAGAGTACGCGTTACAAGTTCGACTGCCTCTGCATTCAGAGTTGGCGACATCGGCAAGCTCAATACTTCCTCCGCCAACTGGACAGCAATCGGCAAGGTGTGTCCTTTGAACTCCTGATAACAGCCCTGACGGTGAGGAGGGACAGGATAGTGAATGACCGTGGATACTCCTTGCTGTTCCAGATGCGCCTTCAACCTATCCCGATGTTTACTGCGAATGACGTATAGATGCCACACAGGTTCTACGTATTCAGAAACAAGAGGCAAGTTGATGTCTGCACTCGCCAACAGCTTCGAATACTGAGTTGCTACTTCTCTGCGGCATGCATTCCATTCATCAAGCACCACCAGTTTCGCGCGGAGAAAAGCCGCCTGCATTTCGTCCAGTCTGCTGTTGTATCCGATAAGGTCATGTTGATACTTTATTTTCGAGCCATAGTTGCGTAGCTGTTTCACCTTTCCGGCAATTGCGTCGTCGTTGGTGAGTACGGCACCACCGTCACCGAGTGCCCCAAGATTTTTCCCCGGGTAAAAACTCGTGGCGGCAGCATGCCCTAATGAACCTGCACGCCGACCTTTATAACGTGCGCCTTGGGCTTGGGCGGCATCTTCGATCACAATCAATCCGTGCCTAGCGGCAAGCGCACTAATCGGATCCATGTCAGCCGGCTGGCCATACAGATGTACAGGTATGATTGCCCGTGTGCGGCTGGTTATGGCGTGACTGATCAGCGCCGGATCGATGTTGTGAGTGTCAATATTAGGCTCTACTGGAACAGGAGTTGCTCCGCATTCAGTTACGGCCAACCAGGTAGCGATGAAGGTATTGGAAGGAACGATAACCTCGTCGCCCGGCCCGATCTTATAGGCCTTCAATAACAGGTGAAGCGCTTCGAGTCCGTTCCCCACACCAACACAATGCTTCACGTCGCAGTACCGTGCAAACTCCGACTCAAACGCCTCAAGCTCAGGCCCCATGATGAACCATCCTGAATCAAGAACCCGGCGATAGGCCGCATCCAGCGGTACACGGATGGATTGGTGCAATCGAGCAAGATCTAGAAAAGGAACCTTCTTCACTTGACCATCCTTTGGACATCGCTCAAGAACTGGTTGTAGTCTCGATAGTAATCGAGTGCATCATAATATTCAGAACCCAGCACCATGCACACAGCACCGGACGAAAAGTTGTCAATCTCTCGCCAGGTCATTGGACACACATACAGACCATAGTAACTGCGATTCATGTGCACGGTCTTTTTCGAGACTCCATCGTCGAGGTGGATATCGAATGAACCTGACATGGCGATGATTAACTGATGCAGGGCCTTATGCGCATGGCCGCCGCGCTCGGCACCACCAGGAACATCATAGAGGTAATAGACGCGTTTGATTTCGTACGGAATATGTCGCCCGCCTTCAATGAATGATAGATTCCCCCTCGGATCGGAGATAATTGGAAATTCAACGATTTTGCACTCTTCAATCGACATTGCTCATACCTCTAACCGCATCTTCAATGAGGAAGTAGCATTCTTGCCCTACTCCTCACGATGACCTAATTGGCCTAGAGTGTCCACCTAACCATCATTGCGAGCAACCACATAGATCTCGCCCGCAATATCAGGGTATCTCTCACCCAATTGCATGAATGCTTCCAGCATCTGCGGTGTCCAGGTGGTTTCGATCTGCTTATTCGACACGGGCTTCATCCAGTAGCCGCCAAATATTTCAACCTGCAAGCCTGCCTGATAAAAAGTATTGCGGTACGTTTCAGGGTTGAATACGCGACGGTGGCCATGGTGGATATCCATGTCGTTCAGTGCATCCTCTTGTGGCAGCATGCCCATGATGACCGCTGCTTGCCGATGCAGCGAACGAGCATTCGGCACGGCAGCGAACAAACGCCCAATTCGAGGCTTCAGCCACTGCTTAGCACGCGCCAGGATATCTACCGGGTTCTGCACATGCTCCAACACATGCCCGAGGATGATGTTATCGAACAGTTCCCCCGGCTGGTATTCCTCGAATAACGCATGCACCACGTCGGCCTCCGGGAAACGCTTTCGAAGATCCTCGCAGAACAACCCGGACCCCTCGACCAAGGTCATCCTCTTGCCAGTTGTTGCGAGCAGTTCCGTCATCACCCCTTCGGCCGGGCCCATCTCCAACAGATTACTGCCAAGCAAATACCGCTCAGCGATCTTGAATGAGTACTTGATGGTCGACGAATTCGCACCGGCAGCATAGAGTGATACATTGGAAATTCGTTCCAAGTGGGCTTTTTCGTCGTGACTCATGATGCCATCCATTCGCAGTGGAATGCTGCGCTTACAACCAATGCCCACCTCAGACCGGCGGAAGTGCCTTGTGGATAAATTCCAGCATCATGCTGTTGCGGAACATCACGAAGCTGATGTGGCGTCCATCGAAAGCTGTCGCGGGAACCGGCTGCACGATGACTTTAGCACGCTGACTTCTCGCCCAATCAATGGCATTGCTCATGTCCTGGACCTGGTAGGCGAAGTGATACATCTTTACACCAGCGTTGATCCATGGCGTCAGCGTATCGGCACCCGGAAGATTCTCCAACAATTCTATGCGCGGGCCAGGACCGCACACAAAACAACCCGTGACTCCTTGCAGCGTATCAACAAACGGCGCGCCTTCCACCTGATACCCGAGCACTTCGAACACACGGCGCTCGCGCTCAATGGAAGTCGTCGCGCAGCCAATGTGGTGAAACTCGTAGCCCTTCGGCAGCACAGGCCATTCAACCACGGTTCACCCTCCGAGCGATCAGTTGGGCGAGCTTTCCCAGACGCATCTTGACGGCAGGCCAACTGGCAAGGTCGACGCTATGCTCGACGGCATCGTGCCTGCACTCACCAAGTTCGAAATGCTGTGGAAGAACTCGGCGCCCTGCAATTCCACAAGAGTCGTGAAACGACACAACCTTCTCGTTGTCGAAAACGGTGCGGCAATATACGCTGGTGAGCCCAAGTCGCTCAAACGCGGTACGGTAGATCAGATAGGCGCTCTCAACCGCCGCCAGCGAGTTGAGTCCGAGAATCCAGCGCCCCCATTCGCCGGTACCGGTGGCCACATCGACATCGTACAGTCCGATGGTGCCCTCGCGCATGCCGTTGACACACCGTTCGACGACGAAGTAGTAGGAGTCTTTCGACTCGTAATACCTCGCCAGCCAGGCAAGTTGATCCTCCACTCTATTCGCACTGGCGTGCAGGTAACGGTTCATCTCGGGATTGTTGCGCAGTTCAACCACGAATGCCGCGTCATTGTCGGTAATCGGTCGCAAGCGGAAGGCGTACCCCTCCATGAACAGGTTATGGCGCATGTTTGACCAATACCGCGTCGACGATCTTGGCAACACTATCGAGCGTAACGAGTTCGTCTTCGGAAAACTCAGTGTCCAATTCATCTTCTAGGGCAAACATGATTTCGATGTGCTTGAGCGAGTCCCAGCTGGCCGTATTCTGGCGCGTGACATCGGTATGGCCGTCAAACGGGTGCTTCAATATGGCGGTCAGGACTGACAGCACGGCTTGCTCGACGTGAGTACGATCCATGGTTCACATTACTTCTTGATCAAGGTGATACCGTCAGGCGGCATGAAATGTCGTAGCCGTTCGGCGGGGATCGTGTGAAGCCCTGGCTTGGAACGCATGTCGCCTGGCAGCATTCGCGCGAGCCAGTCGAGCGCCGGCTGGTTGCGCGGGCCATGCTTGGCCCTGAATACGACCTCACTGCAACTGGCAAACAACGCCATCTCGCGAATTGCTGTCACTATTAAGGTATCCTCTAAGTAGCGGCCCATTGCCCTGCAACTAATGCACAGCTCTTCAATAAGGAGTCGTTCGCCATCCCGCGCTGCAACGATCACTGCGATCACACCGCTGTCGGAAAGACGATCCTTTAACTGGACGCTGGCGACACAGACATCAGAACGCTCCAGCCGTTCGGCAAGTTCCACTTGCTTGAACCGGCGCATTGCCAGATTAAACTGATTGGTCTTGCCACAAAGGTCGGCGAGGCGACTCAGCTGGTCAGACGGATCGAGACGCAAGAATAATGTCGTCTGCAGGCTCCTGAAGTAATCCGACGGATCTGTCGTCTCCGCCAGAATCTTCTCTCGATCTGCATTGGCTTTCATATCCTGGACCCGCTTAGCGTCATCGGGTTCGATCTTCCATCGCCACAAGCCAGGGTAATATTCAATCGCCCTCTGTGTTAGGCTCGGGTCCGAGCCCGCATAAATCGTGTGGACCTGAGGTAGCTCCGCCTCCACGCTGGCCAATTCTCCAGGATTGTCATCCACGAACAATATCGAATCCACCCCGACTCTCAGCGTCTTGGCAATGCGGCTCATTCCATCGGCTTTGTTCCCCCAGGAAATCTCGGCGATGGAGAAATCCTCCCAACGCAGGGGGTAGTCATCACGTTGCGCAAATAAGGCCTCAACGTCTACGGATTCATTGCGAGACAAGAGCGCCAGGAACACGCCGCGTTGCCGCAATGATTTAATGAAGCGCTGGAGAGCTTGATGATCTGGCGTCAACCTTACACCCTGGATACCATCTTCGCCCAGCACGCCGGCATGGAGCGTGTTATCGAGGTCCACCACAACCACTTTTATCGGAGGCCAAATTGCAGCAGGTATCCAGTGACAGGCCAGCTTCCGTGCCAATACAAGTTGTGCGGTGTTGCTCAGCGGCGTCCCAGCCATTACAGCCGTGCGTGGATCGACCAATATCACCCCGGCCTCATTGCAGACCGCATGAAGATCAGCGAGATAGATTGCAGGAATCGTATCGGTTAACGCCTGTAGCTGCGCCCATTGGTCGGCATCATGGAGCCAGGTGGCCACGATAATCGGTGCAGGGTTGGCAGTCCGCAATGCCTTGATGCGGGCGATGAACCAATCAAGCCACTCGCCGAACAAGGAACCGTCGAGATATCGGCTGCTATCAAGCCACAGCAATTCGATGTCTGCGGGCCGGCGACCACTGAACATCAACGTATCGTCATACTCACTGAGACGGAAGTCAGCCAGGCAGCGGGCGCGAGTACAATAGGGCAGAGCCGATGCAATAACCGGCTCAATGGCATGATTGCGCCAGACATTGATGCTCACTCCTCGCGAACGACTGCCATCCTGAACCAGTTGCTTCAGTGCCAGTCGCGAGGGTCGTGCGGCAAAGAGCACTGCCTGCGCTTCATACCCAGAAACGTTCATTCAGTCCCTCACGAACATTTACGCTCTGGACCAACAAGTGAGCCATCAATACGAGCCGTACATGTCTCAACTCTATTAATTGTGTTCCATGTCACGAATAAATTCCATCAAATAGGATGCATTTATCTCGAAATCCCCATGAACTCCATACTCCTGATTATCAACGATATCCCCCAGCACATAACTGAATTTAACGCCGACGGGGTCTAACATGTTCACCCAATACTTGTATGCCATATCTTTGCACTTGGAGATCAAGATGGCCACATGTGTCCCTTTCTCACAAAAGATCGCGTTCGCAAAGCCAGCCCCGGTCGGCCCAACAATGACTTTGGCGTGGGCAAAGTACTGCACTTGCTGCGTAAACGTCAGTATTTCTGGCTCAACAATCGCATAACCACAGGCCGTCAGAAGGTTTTCAATCTCGACCGCATTGGTTACTCTTCTTACACCTGAGTTACGTCGAAGGAATATTTTTTCAGGCCAATTCCCCTTTCCCTTCTCTTGAGCTGCAGCCCCTAGACGCATGCGGAGCAGCTCAAGGGCGTGAGGACTGAACATGCCATGGGAATGGCCGGAAAGCTTCTTGGTTCGCCGCTCGAATGGCACATATCCAGCAACCGACGTAAGATACAGTTCATTGATGGCCAAGGTTTTTCCAATTGGAAGCGTGATAACTTCACGATTGGCCCCTGTCACCAGGAACAGTGACTCCATGATGTTGGGATGCAAGCCGTCGTTCACCACGACCGGCACATCCTTAAACCGTTCGTCGCCGCAAAAGAGCGCAATGCGTGGCAACACCTCGGTCATCCAATGAGCATAATTGGGCGCGCAGGCGTCAACAAACGTGGCGGCGGCAGGTATCGAGTCCGGTCTCTTGTCGCGAAATACCAATCGGACTCGCATGGATTTCGGGGATATCAGTGCACGCCCATGAAGCTCTTCAGCGGTATAATCCAGTTCGAAATCATACAGATCATGGCAGACGACTTTGCCATCAACCAAAATGAAATTCGTTCCCCCCACTGCAGTTCCATTCTTTATAGCGGCAACGAAGATCTCCGGGAACCCGTATCGGGCACATGGAGCAACCACATAAGATCGATCGCGAATCGGGAATACCTTTGGCTGGGTTGTTTCAACAGACTCCGCATCCACCAGTTTGTATGTCGGCGTTCCAGTAGTTTTTGCATAATCGCTCAGTGGAGTCAGCGGGTATTTTTTCTTCATCCACACAGAAAGACGAACGTACAGAGGGAAAATATTCCACCAGACCCAACGAGCGACTCCACGCACTACTATGTATTGCTTCAGACGGTTTCTGTATAGCTGACCCAGCGGCGCATTACGCATCCGAGTAACGACGTCAGCATTGTCTGAGGAAGCCCAGACGGTACGAATTCTCAAGGGTACGGGGGCGAGCACATCTGCACCCTCTCTCCTTCGAGAGGGAATCAGAGCCGACGTGATGCGTGGAGGCTCCAATCGCATCTTCTCCCTGTACCTAGCGTGACTGCTCAAACTACCCTGTTAGCTCCTGCGGAAGTCGCTGGGGCAAGCTTCAGCGATAGGTCCTGCTTGTTTCATTGAAGGTGATTCATGCCTTCGTCCGCTGAGACGTCTCATACAGCGGCACAATTTCATTCGGGGAACCTTGGCCGACTAATTTCCCACGATCCAGCCACAGTACACGATCACACAATTGCCGAATGTCACCCGTTGAGTGGGAGACGAGCACTATCGTGGTCTTTTGATTCTTAAACCACTTCATCTTCTCTCGGCATTTGGTCTGAAAATGAAGATCGCCCACCGCCAGAATCTCATCGATCAACAGAACCTCAGGATCCAGATGAACGGCGATAGAGAATCCCAATCTGGCAACCATACCGCTAGAATATGTTCTGACCGGCTGGTCGAGAAAATCATCCAGTTCGCTAAATTCAAGGATGTCCGGAAGCCTTGCCATGACTTCTCTTCGCGTCAAACCAAGCAAGATACCGTTGAGCACAATGTTCTCACGTCCCGTCAAATCGTAATGAAATCCGGCTCCAAGTTCCAAGAGAGGACATACACGCCCCTGCACGCTGACACATCCCGTCTCTGCTCCAAGCACTCCCGCCATCAAGGCAAGAGCTGTGCTTTTCCCTGAACCATTCGGCCCCATCACACCAACCGTTTCTCCCTTCGCAATCTCAAACGACACATCCTGCAGCGCAAAGAATTGTTTCTGTTTGAGTTCCTGAAGGGTTCGAGACAAGCTGAGCAACGAAGCCTTCAGCCCCCTCCTGACATGAAGATAGCGCGGGTACGACTTGGAGACATGATCGAAACGAATCACGCTCATATGACCTCGGCAAACTTGGGCGCTAACTTTGAATAGGTACAGTATCCGATGATCGCCATCAGAGCCGCCACAAGGCCGGCCACGAGCACGCCTCCCCCGCTCAGCGTTCCGGTGAGAAAGAGTTGTTGCCAATTGAGAATCAGCGGCGTGAAGGGATTGAGATACATGTAGACCTGATACTTATCAGGAATCATGGAACTCGTGTAGGCGATCGGGGTAAGAAAAAATAGAAAGGTCATGCACAGGATCGTGAGCCGGTCGAGGTCCCGCAGGAATAGATTCAGCGATGCTACAAAAAGGCTCATACCATAGACCATGACAAGCTGGATTCCTGTGAGGACCGGCACTCCGATGAGCCAAAACCATGTCGGCACGACATGGTAGATCGTCAGAAATACTAGGATGACGGGAATTGACATCAAAAAGTGAAGTCCATCGCTCAATACCGCTGACACCACGAGGACGTGACGCGCGAATCGGACCTTCTTCAGCAGCGTCGCATTGGCAATGAAAATGTTGGGCGCGGCGCTCATAGAATGGCTGACCCACTGCCACGGAAACAATCCGGCGACAAGGAAGAGCGGGTAGTCCGTAATCTGCACACGCATGAAGACGCCGAAAGCAAAATAATAGACCGTGGCAAAAGCCAGAGGATTGAGAACCGACCATGCATATCCGAGCCAACTATTCTTATACCGGCCCTTGATCTCCTTCTCAGTCAATATAATTATGAGATCGCGAAGATACTCCCCTCTCCAGACTTCGTGTGGGCGGACTCCCTCTACTGCGCTCACCGTAAGATTACTTGCCATGATCGTTGATGATTCCGCGTGAGGGCGCCGACCGCCTCAAAAGTCGCGCCGCTGAAATATGACACACGCGGCCGCGAGCAAGAGGCTGGCATACAAGAGTCCGTAGACCATCGCCAAAGACTGATATGCAAGAGAGACTTGCACACCGGCTGCCGCCTGCCCCTTGATGTTCAACAGCTCAAGGTTTGGGCAGAGGTAATACAACCCGGTCATCACGGCTTCGGTTAGCCGGCTTTGACTCTTCTCCGCAATCCCTTTGAGGTCGCTTGTCAAATGCCCAATCACATAGAGGCCAAGCGTCATCGTTGCGCTGAGAGTCGAGGAACTAAATGTCGAGAACAACATGGCGATCGCCATCACAAGCAGTGCTTCCACAAAGATGAGTCCAACCGCCTGAAACAGGGAGCCGTGGATGGCATTGCCACTGATCCAGATCGTCGCCAGGAACATGGCGAACATAATCGCGATATTGACGGCGACAATGAATCCTAATCCAAGATACTTGCCCAAGATGAACTGCACTCTGGTAATGGGCCTTGCCAGAATCGTATAGATCGTACGCCGCTCAATCTCTTTGGTCACCAGCCCAATGCCGACAAAAATTGCGACGATCACGGCAACCAGATTGATGGCAGCTAGCCCGAGATCGTTGACGATGCGCGACTGTTCACCAATCGTAAGGGTACCAAGCAGAACCGACGCCCCGATGAGCAGAATGGCGAACAGGACAAGGTTATAAAGAATCTTATCTCGAATCGTTTCCCTGAACGTATTGCCGGCCACGACCACGAGTCTCTGCATGTCACACCTTCCGGTTAGTCTGCTCAAGAAAAATCTCTTCCAGCGAGCCCTTGTGGGGGATGACCGAGACAAGCTTGCCACCCGCATGACGAAGGATCGCAAGCACCTCTTCCAAGTGGTCCTGTCCTGGAAGGATCATTAAACAACGCACGCCTCTCTGCAAGATGCGGGTGGCCTTGCGCTTGATGGCAGCGAAATCATCGCCGACCACTCCGTCACAGACAACCTCGACGGACTGAGCCTCGTGCTTATTGACGAGATCTTGGATACGGCCTGATGCCAGCAGCTTGCCCTTTGCCAAAATACCCACTCGGTCACAGATCATCTCGACATCGGACACGATATGCGTGCTGAAGAAGATGGTCTTGCCCTGATCTCGAAGACTCAGAATTAAATCTCTGACTTCCTTGCGCCCGATAGGATCGAGACCGGACATAGGCTCATCGAGGATGACAAGTTCAGGATCGTGGATGATGGCCTGGGCAAGACCGATTCGTTGGAGCATTCCCTTGGAAAACTTCCGGAGCTGCCTATCCCGAGCCTCCGTTAAGCCCACACGCTCCAGTAACTCAGGGGTGCGCTGCCGAACCGTTTCACGAGACAACCCGGCAAGTTTTCCATAAAAGCACAGAAACTCTTCTGCCGTAAGATAATCGTAAAAGTAAGGAGACTCCGGCAGATATCCAATGCGGGAGTGAACAGCGACGTCCGTCACAGGCGCGCCCAAGAGTTCAATGCGACCACCTGTGGCTCTGAGCAGCCCCAGAAGAATTTTCATCGTGGTCGTCTTGCCTGAGCCATTGTGCCCTAAGAATCCGAAAATCTCCCCCTGCCCAACCGACAGCGACACATCGGAAAGCACCGTTGTTTCCTTCAGCCAAGGCCACACCGGCTTGTACGTTTTGGTCAGTCTCTCAACGACTATTGCATCCATTGGCCACCTATCCAGTACAACGAATCGTCCGAGGGGAATGTTGCCCCTGTTGGAAACGCCACCGCTGCACGTTGATCTCCCCTGCAATAATTTCTCATCGGTTCGATCATAGCAGCCTCGCGAGAATGTTCAAGCTTTCGTGAATTTAGGACACAATGGGAATCCTCTACCCTGGACATTCCTCATCGCGTACCGGACCGATTTCACCTTTCTTCTTTACATCAACCGAACATTACCCTCCCGCCACAGCAGCTCCCAAACCTCATGACGTCTATTCGGCTCGTCTACGGGTCGTGATTCGCATACGCTCGGTTACTTCACTACTCCGAACAACCCCCGTCGAAGATTCATAGAGGTAGCGTCCTTCAAACGGTTCTGTCGGTAATTCTCGAAGCAACCCCGGTCCCACTAGATCCTCCAATCGCTCCGGCCGACGCGAATGATTGGCCTGATATCGGCTGATCGTCTGCTCCAAGATTTGGAGATCCCGTTCAACGATAGATTCTTTCAAGCGAGCCTCCACCATCTTCCGAACATTCTCATCTGAGGTCTCTTCATATACCTTAGCTAACAATTCGACCGCTTGTTGGGGAGATTTGGCCGATACGAACAGTTTTGCCGCCAAACTCACAAGCCTCTCCGGAGCTCCGGGAATACGAGCCGCCTTGGCCATCGCTTCTGCAGCCTTCTCATCGTCCCCCAATTCGAAGTAATAATTGATCCCCAACAAGAACGGAAGCATCCATTCTTCAGGATTGTGCCGTATGCCCTTTTCCAAAAGACGGTTACTCTCTTCAGGCATTAAAACCAGTATGCAGAGCGCGTGGCTTCCGGCCTCATAGGCCCGCACGAACTTGGGGTCGAGTGTCGTAATCCGATCCACCGCGTGATACAGCCACTGCCCGGCTTCCTCTGAGAGCTTCCTCTCCCCCATCACCTGGATCACTTGAAGCCAAAGAAGGTCGGCAGCCAACTCCCGATAACCCAACGAGGCGATCCGAAGAAATTCTCCGCTTGGCAGATACGTCAAGTGCTGAAGCTTTGGCTTGACATTGCTCCATTGTGCCAGTGGTATTTGAAGCATCCCCACGAAAACTGCCGTTACTACCCCAATGACCCAGAGGGCTAACTGTCGAGGTATGGCGCTCATCGCGTGAACTCCAGCGCCAATGCTCTCCCGAGTGGAGAGAGATCGATATCTAAGAACTGACGCTCAAGATCGTTCAAGACCCACCCCTCGTACTTTCTCTTGATCGCAACGATCGCATCGAACTCCGATTGTGCGACTCTGTGCTCTCCAGCCTTGAGTGAGAGTTCCGCAAGGACCGCGCGGGCCGGCAGGAAGTTTGGCTCAGTGACCACGGCTCGCTGTAACCATGATTTCGCCTCCTCCACCCGCCCTTCCGGCAACCGAATCTTGGCCAATGCCAGATAGTTCAGCGGCGAGTATGGATCGGCTTGAATAGCTTGTTCGTATGCCTGTGCAGCCTGATTCAGCAAGAGATTGCGCTGAGCCTTGGCCGGTTTTTGTTCAGCCAATACACCGTAGATTGTTCCCAACCGATAGGGGAAGCGTCCATCCATTGGGTTGAGCGCGATGGCCTGCTCTTCCTCCTCAACGGCCTTCACCAACCACTCCGGATCGCTCGACTGATGGAAGAGCTGAACTAGTACCCGTGCCACAGCGTCATGATACCCGGTCGTGCCGGGGTCGATCAGCGATGCCCGGCGAAACCAGTCCAATGCCGAACCCTGCCGCCCCGCCTGGGCCTCGGCCTGCCCTCGCTCATAGGCATACCACCCGGCTGACGGCTGGATAGTGAGGATCGCCAGCACGGTTCCACAAACTAGAATAAAAGCGAGCCGCACCGGATGGTACGAAAACGGCAGGCTTCGCGGTGAGATGTCAGGCTTCTTGATTGATTGAAGCGTAAGGACGAGGCCTCCGCACACAATCAGCAAAATCACCAAGGCTGGTTCATGAAAGACAGAATCAACCGCACCATGAGCTAAGATGCCCAGCACGGCGCCGGTCAACCCCGTGACGAGCCCTCGCTCCCATGGCTCCAAATCACTGCGCAACGCCACGGTGACTTCTCTCCCCCATACCCCGATGCCAAGCAAGAAGATCGCGAGCCCGCCCAGTCCCAATTCGACCGCCATCTGGAGATACTCGTTATGAGCTGACTCGGCCCGTTTCCCATATCGAACAATGTTCGACTCAATGGGAAACCGATACTGGAACGAGGCGTATTTATACATCCCCAGCCCGATGCCCAGCGGTCGATCGACCACGCGCTCCAGCGAGTTGTTCCAAATATCGATTCGGCTGAAGGCATAGGGGTCCTGCGCTGAGACCTCGACCATCCGCTGTTTGAGAGGATTGGGAATCACCATCCCTGCCATGAGACTCACGATGAGGACCAGCAGCGCAATCTTCCCGAATCGATAACAACCGATGAACGTCACGGCGGTGACTAATGCCAGCAGCGCTCCGCGTGACTGGGCAACCATAAATGCTGAAAACGTGATCGCGGAGATGCCCCACAGGACCGCACTCTGCCATTTGTTCATCTCACCCCTCTGGACACCGCTTAAGAGGCCAAGCACGATAGACAGGGTCACGACTTCATACATCGCAAAAAAATTCGGGTTAAAGAACGTGCCCTTGGCCCTGGCCTCCCCAAGCCAGACGTACTGAACAATCCCCAGCACTCCTTCGCACAGACCCATCCCCACCAACACCATGACGATATGCCGTATCTGCCGAGTGATCTGGATACCCTGGATCACCACTCCGAATAACAGTGCGTACATCAGGAGGCTGATGAACCATTGGAGGCTCGGGTTTTTATAGGGCGCCCACCATAAGGAAAGGCCCGCCCAGCCCAAGAACAGCGCGACGAGGGGCAGGAAGCGGTTCATGGTCAAAAGAATGGTTCCCACCCTCATCCGATGAATCGTCCAGACAAGGGCTGAGCCGAGGAGGAGCAGACGCATCATCAAAACGGGTAGGTGCGTAGTCCCGCCCTCGATCAAGGGGGAGAGGACGATGAGGCCTCCGAGAAGAAGAACCGACGCCGAGAGAGGCCGGGATAACAGCTGTTGCTTCAGGGGAACGTCTAGAATCCTGTCGAGACCCAACAAGAGACTGGCAGTGGCCCCTCCTGCTTCGGCATTGACCGACTGTTCTTTCTCACAATGTTCGATCATTGGAACCATGAGTCGACGAGATTCTGTGTGACTCAACTGTGATCAGGATACAATCAACGTAAAAGTTGCCTCAAATCCTGTCAAGATATTCTGTTGTTTTCTCTCCAAACGACGGAGGGAGAGAGACCGCACGGCCTCTCTCCCCCTTTCCACAGCGGTGATCTCACCGCTTTAGAGCAACGTGTTAGCTTGTCGCAGACACGTCGTTCTTCGTGTTGAGCAAGCCCCGCATGTCGTTCATGATCCACTCATCACAGGCTATGTCACCGTCGATGCTCCCCTTCGCGCCTGCGGTAAACCCAGTCGCACTTGCCGCAACAGCTGGGGCAACGGCAGTTGTACTGTCTGTGTCACAACCACCGGGTGCCACAAGCGGCCTTGGTGTGAAAAAGTCGGCGGCACCAGGAGCTGCCGCACCGACGGCATACCAGAACGAGTACCGCGGCGAACCAGATGGCTGATACCCGATCAGCCCGATATTAGTGGGCAGATAGGTATTGGGAACCGATTCGGCATTGAAGGCCACGGCTGAAGTGAAGATCGCCCCAAGAGCCACTTTCGCCTCTGCCTGCTTCGACTTCGCCTGATAGGCGATGAAGTTCGGGATAGCGATGGCCGCCAAGATCCCGATGATCGCTACGACGATCATCAACTCGATGAGGGTGAAACCTTTTTGTCCCTTCACCTGCTTACACATCGTACTGCCTCCTTGTTGATGGTTCACTGACCTTCCCCCTTCACACCCTTGCTTGCTTCATTCTCATCGGATCTCGCATCCGATTTCTGTTACCTGGTCCTTAAGCAGGTTCGATGCCCGATACGAGACCAGGCCCATGAAAGACTGAGTTCTCTTAAGTATCAAAATGTTATGATTGTTAGCCTGCCGTGCAACAGATAGTAGTTGCTGGGCGACTCTTCAGCTTTTGCTCTGATCTGCCAATTTTTGTCACCCACTGCACAGGACCTGGCGCCCTCCATGGTCTCTCTATGGAAGAGGAAGTGTCTGGGCGCTTTACCCTCTTGCAGGAAAGAAACAATCTGTGGAAACAGTTATTGAGCGTGAGAAGGCTAGCCCGAGTCAGCTCGTCAGACGCAACGGAGAGGACTCAAAGAGATGGCTATCATAAAAATCGAGGTGAGAGCTGCGAATGAGGCTAGGGGAAACTAGCGCTACTCTTCAGAGCGGAGGGATGTGTTAGTGAGCTGGGATCTTCTCAGATACACGCTGTTTAGCCTGTTGGATACGTTCCTCTTGCGCCGGGTCGCCCATTCCCAGTTCACGGAATCGGTCCATGAGCTTAGTATTGGAGGGATCGAGTTCCAGCGCATGGAGCCAGGACTCACGGGCGTCTGAGAGGTTCCGTTGCTTGGCGTAAATATCGCCAAGATGCTCGTAGATCACCGGGTCATCCCCGGCAAGCGACAGGGCGCGCTTGATCTCCGTCAAGGCCTCGGTCAACGAGCCGGATTTAAACAGGGCCCAGGCGAGGCTATCGATATAGTACCCGTTGGTTGGTTTGAGCGCGACGGCCCGTTTGGTTAATGAGAGCGCCTGATCGATCTTGACCCCCCGCTCTGCATAACTGTACCCGAGATAATTGAGCGCGTCGGCATGATGGGGGTCCAGCTTGATGGCCGTCTCCATGACGCGCACGACGTCATCGAATCGATTGAGCTTGTCGTAGACCGTGCCAAGATTGAAATACAAATCGGCGTGCTTGGGGTTCTGACCGATCCCTTCCTCCAAGACCCTTGCCGCATCGTCATACTGGTCCTTCTGCACATAGGTCAATCCCAGCACGATGTGGGCTTCAGGCTGTTTCGGATTAATCGTGATGGCCTGAGTCAGATGCGTGACGGCATCGGGAAATTGCTTTAATCGATAGAACAAGAGGCCGAGATGCAGATGTCCTTCGAAGAAAGACGGCTCAAGCTGCACGTTAAACGTGTAGGTCTCGACGGCCTTTTTCGTATCATTGGCCTCTTCGTAGAGATACCCGAGGTAATCTCTGATTTTGAGATCCGTCGGCCTCGCCTTGAGAATCTGGACCAGTTGGTCGATGGCCTTGGGATAATCCTTTTCTTCCCCATACAGAAGCGCCAGTCGAAGCTGCGCATCGAGGTCCGAAGGGTCTTCCAGCAGCAACTCGTTCAATTCTTTCCTGGCACCAGGATAATCCTTCGTCGCCACATAGAGTCGAACTAACTGGTGCCGGATACCTCGGCTTCGAGGATTCACCGCCTGAAGATATTTCCGTAGTACGGCGATCCCGCGATCCTGGGCCTGCCTCGATTCAGAGATCGAGGCGAGCGCGAGATAGGCCGGTTCAAACGACGCATTGACTGCAATCGCCCGCTCCAAACTTGCCGCCGCCTCTTCCGCCTTCCCCGCATCGAGGAGCATGCGCGCCAGGTGATAATGACCGACCGCCGATTCAGGAGCCCGCGCCAGTCCGGCTCGAATGGCCTGTTCCGCCTCGGGCTGCCGTTTCAGATTCAGGAGCAACAATCCCTTCGTAAAATAGGGATCGCCGGATGTCTGATCGGCCTCGATCGCGCGATCCAACAGTGTCACCGCGCGCTCCCCTTGCCCCGCACTGGCTAAAATCCCCGCCATCTGCGTGAGCAGCTGACCGTCTTGACCCAGGCCTTCCGACGCTTGGTCTGCATAGCGTACGGCATTAGGCATATCACCCAGCGAAAAATAGAGACCGGCCAGCCTGGCTTTCATAGACTGGGACGATGGGTCTGCCTTCAGTGCAGCCTGATACTCCTGAATCGCACGATCGACGTCCTGTGCGAGCTCGGCTTGGTAGCCCAGCATGAAATGATACGACGCGCCGGCATCGGGGGGATGAATCGAGTGCGCAGGCTTGGGCGTATCGGCAGCGGCCGGGATCGGTCCAGGCGTCTGGGGCGCAGCGGCACAGGCGCCCACCATCAGGGCGATCAGCCCACATGCCACACGAGAGAGCAACGTAAGACCTCGGCTGTTCGCCTTTCGGCTCGGAATAACTCTCGTCGTGAACAATCGCAGAATCCTCTTGGTGGATGTAGAGTAACGGCTCAGGTATTCAGGTTGACAGCTAAACGCCTTCGGTCTTCAGCCTATCTACCTACACAGCTCAAAAAGATTATACGAGCGGGGTAAGACAGGGTCAAACGACTTCTCGATTGTCGAGGCTCTCGAATTTCGCAAAGCGGTCGTGGAAGAAGAGCTCCTTTCTCCCGATCGGGCCGTTGCGATGTTTGCTCACGAGAATATCGGCAATGCCCTTCCGTTCGGAATTCTGGTCATACACGTCTTCACGGTAAATGAACATGACGACGTCGGCATCCTGCTCGATCGCGCCACTCTCGCGAAGATCCGCCAGCATCGGAATCGGTGGCTTGCGCGCTTCCACTGCACGGCTGAGCTGCGACAGCGCAACGACCGGCACGTTGAGCTCCTTAGCCAAGGCTTTCAGCGAGCGGGAGATATCCGAGATTTCCTGCTGCCGGGATTCCGAATCGCTCCGCCCCTGCATCAGCTGGAGGTAATCGACAATCAAGAGATCCAGCCCCCGTTCGGCTTTTAACCGGCGCGCCTTCCCCCGCATCTGCTGCACGGTGATGCCGCCGGTATCGTCGATATAGATCTGCGCTTGCTCCAGTCGGCCTGCCGCTTCCGCCAGTCGCCACCAATCCTCTTTCTGAAGCTTGCCGGTTCGGAGACCATGCGAATCGACTCGCGCTTCTGAACTCAACATGCGGAGGACGATCTGCGGCTTCGACATTTCCAGGCTGAAAATTCCCACCACGGCCCCTGCGTGGATGGCGGCATGTACGGCCATCCCCAACGCCAAACTCGTCTTCCCCATGCTAGGCCGCCCAGCGATGACCACGAGGTCGGAGGGTTGGAGCCCGGCGGTGATGTCGTCGAGATCGTAAAAGCCGGTGGGGACGCCCGTGACCTGTTCTTTTCGCTTCGACAGTTTGTCGACAAGGTCGAGACTTTCCTTAATAATGGAGTTAATAGGGGTAAACGACCGATCCAGTTTCCCCTGAACGATGCCGAACACCGACCGCTCCGCGAAATCGAGCAGGTCGTCGATGGACGAGCTGCCTTCGTAGCCACGCGTAAGAACCTCCGTCGAGGTATTGATCAACTCTCGCAGCAGCGCCTTGTCGCGCACGATCTTGCAGTGATAGCGGATATTGGCCGAGCTGGCGACGCTCTGCACAAGCTCTGCGAGATAGGCGGCTCCCCCGACAGCCTCGATTTCTCCCTGCGCCTTCAACCGTTCTGTCAACGTAATCTGATCGATCACTTCTCCGACATCCGACAATTCCAACATCGCACGATAGATCTTCCGATGCGATGTGCGGTAGAAGTTCTCTTCGACCAACAGTTCCATCGCCTTAGCCATCGCGCTATTGTCGAGGAGGACTGCGCCGAGAACCGATTGCTCGGCCTCCACATTCTGAGGGGGCAGTTTAGGCTGGGACAGATCGGCGGCTGACATGGATTTCATGATCGTTCCTTGACCTGCCGACGAGCCGCAGCCACCAAATCGGCAAGCCCCATCTTCTTTCCAAGACGGCTCAGATTGCGGGCTCGACCGCCCTGCCTATGAGTCGCGAGGGATTCGACCACCAACACCTCGTCAGGACCAGTTCCTGGCGCACCGACCACCACCAGGGATGCGGCTCGCTGGGTCAACCCAGCCGTCACTGCAGCAGACACGAGCGCCGCGTCGTTTCCCTTCATCGTCTGCTGCACGATGCGGGAGCGAGTTCGACGCAACTGGGCCGCGACCGCAGTCAATCGACCAGTCGCCCGGCTTGGTGCGGCAACAAGATAATCCACGCGCGCCGAGACAGACCCCTCCTCAGGAAAATCTATCGTGCGGAAGAGCCGATCGACATCCAACCCGAAACCGGTTGAGGGCAATGGTCTGCCGAATCGACCGATCAAGTGATCGTACCGTCCGCCGCCACCCAATTCCGCCCCCATCCCTTCGGCAAACACATCAAACACGACGCCATCATAATAATCGAACCCACGGAATTCCCCCAGATCCAGAAGCAATGAATCCCGGTGACCTGCCGCACAGAGCAGATGATACACCTGGGCAAGCCGTTCGAGCGGAGCGGCCAACGCTGGATCTCCGGCCGCCAAAACCCGTCCACGTGCCAGCACCTCCTCTTGGCCGTACAACTCAGGCGCTTCACGAATGGCGCGGGCCGCTGTCTTTGAAATACGTTCGCCGGCAAGGATCTCTTCGAGTCTCGGCAGATCCTTTCGCGCTGCCGCCTGTTCAGCCGATTTCTGTCCCTGCGCAGACAATCCGGATCGCTTCAGGAGTCCCTTAATAAAGCCCACATGCCCAAGCGACACTTTAAACGACTGCAGCCCGATCGTATGGAGACACTCGATCATCAGACCGATCACTTCGCTATCGCTCGTCACATCGTCCAGGCCAATGAGCTCGGCTCCGACCTGAAAAATTTCTCGGCCGCGCCCGGCATGTTCCTGCTCATACCGAAACACGGACGTTCGATAGGAGAGACGCAACGGCAGGGTCGCGCCCGTGAGCCCCATTGCCACCGTCCTGGCGATCTGCGCCGTGGCATCCGGACGGAGGATCAGCGTCCTCCCCGTGGTCCGATCCACGAACTGATAGCAGTGCTCGATCAGTTCCGGCTCAAGCCCGGGAGCCAAGACGTCCAGATACTCGAAGGTGGGAAGAATGATCTCATCGTAGCCCCACCCGTTGACTTGAGCGAGTAACTGTTCTTCAAGGCGGCGGACCTGTTTCGCGGCATGAGGAAGGATCGTCGCCATCCCCACGGGGACGAGCGAACGCGCACGGGACGAGGGGACCTGCCCCGAAGAACTGCGTGGCTTCGGAGGAGCGGAGACCATAGCTGACCTGATGGATAGTGCGCGTGAATTAGGACAGAGCCGCGACTTTAACTGAGAGAATGTCTTTGCTGGATTTGATCGTCTCAAGCACCTTGTCCGGGAATGCCGCATCGGAGCCAATGATGAGCATCGCGTTCCCGCCACGCTTTTCAAGCGCGCACTGCATTCGAACGATGTTGATCTGGTTGTCGCCGAGCACTTTCCCCACCATTCCGATCACCCCAGGGCGATCGACGTTGAGGATCAGCAGCATATGTCCTTCAGGTACCACCTCAACGTTGAACTGATCGATCTCCACAACCCGCGGATCTTTCTTGTGAAAAAGCGTGCCGGCCACCTGATACGATCGCTTCCCGGCCTCCACTCGCACACGAATCAAGCTGGTGAAATCGCCTGCATCGGAGCTCTTCACTTCCTTGACTTCGATCCCACGCTCTTTCGCGATGATCGGCGCATTCACATAGTTCACCGGCGCTTCCATCATCGGGTTCAATAATCCCTTCAACACCGCGATCGTGAGCGGCGCGATCGACAGACTCGTGACCTCTCCGCTGTATTCGACGGTCACGCGCTCGAGTCCACCTTCGCACAACTGCGTGAGCAACTTCCCAAGCTGCTCGGCCAACGATAGGTAGGGCTGGAGCCTTGGGAGCAACTCAGGAGAGACAGAGGGGATATTCACCGCTCCGCGGGCAATCCCTTTGGTGAAATAATCGACAATCTGCTCCGCGATCCCGACGGCCACATTCTCTTGCGCCTCGGCCGTCTGGGCTCCGATATGCGGTGTACAGATAAAATTATCCAGCGTCAACAGGGGGTGATCCGCCTTCACCGGCTCTTCTTCAAACACGTCGAACGCGGCAGCCGCCACACGCTTGACCTTCAGCGCATCGAACAGATCACCCTCATGGATAATCCCGCCGCGCGCGCAATTGACAATCATCACTCCCGGCTTCATTGTCGAGATCGCTCGAGCATCGATGAGGCCCTTGGTCTCAGGCGTCAACGGCGTGTGGACAGAGATGATATCGGCGCGCTTGAAGACGTCATCCAGCGACAGCATGGTGACACCCATCTTCTGCGCGCGCTCCTCGGACAAATAGGGGTCGTAGGCGACCACCGTCATGCCGATTCCCTGCGCCAGCTTCGTGAGATAGCTGCCTATTTGCCCCGCGCCGACGATGCCCAGCACCTTGCTGTAGAGTTCGACCCCCATGAATTTATCTTTTTCCCACTTGCCGGCCTTCACCGACGCGGTGGCTTGAGGAATGCGCCGGCTCATCGCCCAGATCATCGACATGGTATGCTCAGCCGTCGTGACGGTATTGCCGCCAGGGGTGTTCATGACCACAATGCCGCGACGAGTGGCTGCCGGCGTATCGACGTTATCCAGCCCGGACCCGGCCCGCCCGATCACTTTCAATTTCTCAGCAGCCGCGATCAGCTCCTCCGTCACCTTGGTGCCGGACCGTACGATCAGCCCATCGGCGTCCTTGATCTCCTTGAACAACTCGTCTTTCGGCATTTTGGATTTCACGACAACCGTGAACCCGGCCTTTTCGAGCAGCTCCACGCCCTGTGTCGATAGGCTATCGCTGATGAGAATTTTCATGCCCATTGTGTTTGCCCTACCGCAGAAGTTTCGAGGTGAAACCCCTACGCCATGAGAATTTCTTGCGCCTTCGCCACACCGCTCCCAAGCTTCACAGGATGTCCCAGCCCTTTGAGCACCATTTCAACGGCTGCCACAGCCGTGATGATATCGAAACGGTCCATGTAGCCCATGTGGGAGAGCCGGAAGATCTTTCCCTTCAAATGATCTTGCCCACCTGCCGCGGTCATACCGTATTGAACACGGAGATTCTTGTAGATAGCCTGTCCGTCGACGCCTTCCGGCGCACACACGGCGGTGAGGGCATCGCTGGGTGATTCTTTGGGAAACAGCGCAAGTCCGGCGCCCTGCATCCCCTCACGCATGGCCTTCGCAAGCATGGCTTGGCGGGCGAACACTCCATCAAGCCCCTCCGCCCTCATCATCTTCAGCACTTCCTGCAACCCGACAATGAGGGACACGGCTGGCGTATAGGCCGTTTGATTCTTCTGCTGGTTCTCGTGCTCTTTTTTGAAATTGAAATAGAACGCGGTGTTCTTCGCCTTGTCTGCCAACTGCCAGGCTTTATCGCTCACGCTGACAAATGCCAGGCCCGGCGGGAGCATCAGCGCCTTCTGCGACCCTGTAATGACCACATCCACTCCCCACTCATCGGTTTTGATGTCGAATACACCGAGCGCGGTAATCGCATCCACCACCAGAATGGTCTCGCCATAGGGTTTCATGATCTCCGCAAGTGCCTTGACATCGTGCGCCACACCCGTAGATGTCTCGCTCGCTTGTACATAGACCGCTTTGATTCCCGGATCTTTCTTCAACGCATCGGCCACTGCTTGGGGATTGACGGCTCGCCCCCACTCCACGTTAATTTCTGTGACTTCTGCTCCGAACGTCTTGCAGAGCTTGGTCCATCGTTCACCGAACTTTCCCCCATTAATGGTGAGCGCCTTGTCGCCGGGAGAAAGAAAGTTCGACACGGCCCCTTCCATGCCTCCGGTTCCGGAAGCCGCCAATATCAACACGTTATTCTTCGTTTGGTACAGCCACTTCAGTCCATCACGGACCTCAGCAAATATCTTGTCGAACTCGGGGGCGCGGTGATGGAACATGGGCCTCGCCATGGCCAGCAGCACTTCGGGGGGCACAGGGGTTGGACCGGGAGCCAGCAAATACCGCTTCAGCATCGACTGATCCTCCTAACCGGATAAAACGTGAACAATATTTCGCGAGAACGTCGGACGATACCATTGCCTCTCAAAAGCTGTCAAGGCAAGGAACCGTGCAGACACATGCGTTTCCAAACTGTTGGCGGGGGTTGATACCGCAGTACTTTGGTTTGCAATTTCGGGCGCGCGATAGACGCCTCTCTCTGTGCGACCAAAGGATGGATGTCACTCCTCCGGCAATCCCTTGACACAAACATAGTCCACCGATAGTCTAGCCTCACAGAACATGACGCACCTCCCACACGATACTAATTGCCACCGCACTTCGATGAGGCCTCTCAAGTCAGGACATCCCGTCCTCTCAATGGCGCTCCTCCTCGGAATGTGGTTCAGCTTCCTCGCTCCTACAGTTGTGCAGGCTGCGACTCCTTCCGAACCCGATACGATTGACCCGTCCACGCTTGTGGACGAGAACGTAGCGACAGACGATCCAACGGAAGACGACCCAGACCCAAATCTTGTCCCGCTCGATACCGAAGAAGGCCCGCTATCGGAAGCTGCCGATCAGCACAGAGCCTCAACGAGCATTGTTCCGAGGGTTGAAGACCTCTTACTGCTGAATCCAGCCGCACACTCACCGGCGATTGCACGGTTTGCAGACGCCTTGGATCCTCCGGCTGAACTGACTCAGACACCAGACTCTTCCACGCATGCCTCAGGTCAGACGGAATATGCGAACTATAATGTGCCGATTGTCATGGACCCCTCAGTCCAATCCCACATTCGCTACTTCAATACGACCATCCACGATCGCTTCGAACAGTGGCTGTTCCGACTCAGCCGTTACCGTCTACTCGTCGACAGAATCTTCACGGAATTCGACCTTCCCAGCGATCTGGTCTACCTCTCGTTAGTGGAAAGTGGTTTCAACCCCCACGCCTACTCACGAGCCAAAGCCACGGGCCCCTGGCAGTTCATGAAGGGCACGGGCAAGGCCTATGGGCTCCGCGTCGATAACTACGTTGATGAACGTCGAGATCCCATCAAGTCAACGGTTGCTGCGGCACGGTACCTCCGCGATCTCTACGACCTCTTCGGTACCTGGCCGCTCGCGATGGCCGCCTACAATGCCGGAGAAGGCAAGGTGATGCGAGCCCTCCACAAGGCTAAGGCCGAGAGCTTTTCCGAGATCTCAAAAACGCGATTGATTCGACGAGAGACGAAGGAATACGTGCCGCGATTTATGGCCGCGACGATCATTGCGAGGAACCCAGACCGATACGGCTTCACTCAAGAGTCTGCCGCACCGCATCAATTCGATGAAGCGATCATCGCACGAACCGTCCATCTCCGCGCGATCGCCAATGCTACCGGCATTCCTTATGAAGAGCTCCGTCTCTTAAATCCTGAGCTACGACGTGACGCAACTCCCCCCGGGAACGAGGTCTATCACTTGAAAGTTCCGGTGGGAATGAAGGCGAACGTGGAACAGTTGATTGACCGTATTCCGGCCTATCAGTTCCCTACGGCTCCGGTAAAAGCTCGGTTTGCGTCAACCGGATCTTCTCGCTGGTATAAAGTTCGCCCGGGAGACACGCTGGAAAAACTGTCAAAACAGTTTAAGGTCTCGCTCAGAACGCTCAAGAAAAAGAATAATCTCTCTGGCTCAACGATTCGAACGGGCAACTTTCTCCTTATCAGCCGCTAAAGACGTTCTCTCCTTTCCTGCGATCCACAGAACATCACACTCCCGCAGACTGCTCAACAATGCCAACCTTCTCACTCGCCCAACCCTGGCGTGCAGAAACGCGCCTTGTCCCACGCAAGGCCGCAGCCGATGAACGCACCGGAGGCGTCGCATCTCTCACCTGCCCACCGCACGCTGCCAAGACAGCTTGTTCTCCGAGTGGGCTGCGTTGAGGATGCGTTCGAGGCGAGGACGCCGCTTGGTGAAAGGTGCGTCTTGGCGCGACGGGGCTGGGCGAGCGAGAACAGCGATTTTTTCAGTAGCCTGCTAGGATTTTTTCTTGCCTGCTGAGGAAGGAGGGGCTAGAGGGCTTTTAGGTGACGGAGCAATGGCCGGAGCTGTCGACGCGGGGGGAGACGTTGATTCTAGAGATTTCTTGGCATCCAAGATCTTGGTCCGAATCGTCGCTTCGCTGGTGAAGGGAGAATTCGGATAGGTCTCGATCAGTTCCTGATAGCGCGCCAAGGCCTTCTCAGACCGCAACTGGGATTCTTCCAACCGCGCCAGCTCAAATAACGCTTGATCCCGGTTCAACGTACCGGGGGCATCCAAAATACCGGTGAGTGCCTTCGCGGCCTGGTCCCGGTCTCCCTTGTGCAAGTACACATAGGCCAGCCGTTGTCGCACCAATCCAGCCATTGAGGGATTCGACCCGTATAATGTAAGAAATTGCTGATAGGCCTCAATCGCCGCGCTCAGTTCATTGGTCTGGACCAATGTATTTCCCAAATGATACAAGGCGAGTGGTGCGGTAGCGGTTCGTGGATATTGCTCGACAATTTGCCGATACCTCGTGATCGCTTCCTTGAGCGCGTGATCAGCCTTTTGAGGATCGTTGGCGGAAGGGGCCGTCAAGAAACGCATCGCCTCTTGTTCAAGGCCTTGGGCTTTCTGCGCTGCCTGGCGGTCGACATACAACACTCCTCCGACCAGGGCCGCCGCGAGCACCAATACTCCCACACCGACCAGCAAGGGGAGTCGATAACTGCCGGCCCTATGCAGCGCATGGTCCAGCGAACTCAACATGTGGGCTTCATCGACCGGAAGAGTTTTTGCTGGAACCTTGATACGATAGCTCATGGATGGATCGTCGGAGAGGGCGAGACGGTTTCCTCAAGTGGTGTACGTGCCTTATACTTACTCAGGATGTCACGATTTTGTCAATGCGCGGCAGCGGCCGGTCGGTTCTGAGAAGGTCGACCATCTCCCATCTTCATGCCTGGCCACTTCTATATGTTTGAGAAACAACTCCACGAATTGGCTACACGACATCTGACCAGACGCCTCACTCCGCTCCATTCCGGCATCGGCCCGGCGGTTGAGATGGCAGGGCGCCAGATCCTCCTGTTCGCCTCAAACGACTATTTGGGGCTGGCTCGACACCCGGAGGTGATTCAGTCCGCCGTCGAAGCGACGCAACGATTTGGAGTCGGATCCGGAGCTGCACGGTTAGTCTCTGGCTCTTTGCCACCGCATCAAGAGTTGGAAACTGCGCTGGCACAGTTCAAGGGAACAGAAGCCGCACTGACGTTTAGCTCCGGCTACCTTGCCAACATTGGAACCATCCCGGCATTGATCGGACGAGACGGACTGATCCTGGCCGATCGCTTGTGCCATGCCAGCCTGATTGACGGCTGCCGTCTGAGCGCAGCCGACTTTCGCATCTATCGCCATAACGACATCAATCATCTCCAGTCCCTTCTCGCGAAGCGGCGCCGGGCACGACGCACCCTGATTGTGACCGACGGCCTATTCAGTATGGACGGAGACCTCGCGCCGTTGCCCGAACTCAGTCGGTTAGCCCAGGACTATGAGGCTGATCTCTATATCGACGATGCCCATGGCACAGGTGTGATGGGACCGCACGGACGAGGAACAGCCGAACATTTCGGCCTTGAGACACAGATCCCGTTTCAGATGGGGACCTTGGGCAAAGCCTTCGGCAGCAGTGGCGCCTACCTCGCTGGGCCCTCGACATTGATCCGCTATCTCATGAACACGAGCCGGTCCTTCATCTTTACCACGGCACCCCCTCCGAGTTCGGCTGCTGCCGTCACAGCAGCGTTACGAGTCATGCAACGGGAGCCGGAGCGACGTGTACGCTTGTGGGCCAACCGTGAACGGCTCTTCTCAGGGTTGACACAATTGGGATTCAGCCTGTCCCCCAGCGTCAGCCCGATCATGCCCATCCTCGTCGGCAATGCCGAAACCGCGCTCACCTTTGCCGAACACCTGTTCACAGAAGGCCTCTATGCGCCGGCAATTCGCCCGCCTACTGTTCCGGATGCCACCAGCCGTATCCGCGTTACGGTGACATCCGAGCACACCTCCAGCCACATCGATTTCGCCCTCACTGCATTTCAACGCGCAGGACAATCGGCAGGACTGATCTGATCGGCGCCTCACCTCTCTACCCTAGCTTCCGCGCTAAACCACCGAAGAATTCACACAACCGCATCGCTCGCATGATTCATAACGGTTCGTCGCTTCGCCTCTACAGGCGAAGCGAAACGAGCACTCGGAGAGGTGTAGCCCTGAGGCGTACTCGTGCAGTACGTCGAAAGGCAGAACGGCGAGGCTGCCCATTGCAGCCGCGTATCTGCGCGTGCAGCAGACGCGTCATGAATCATGCGGGTTAGGGCTATTCCCTTGCTTTCTCATCACCCTGTGGCATCATGCTCTGACATAGTGCGGAGACCCGACAAGCCATCATCCTATTTCACCGAGGAGTCCTCTTCATGGATATTTCGAAGCTCCTGACCTACACGGCAAAGGAGGGCGCATCGGATTGTCACATCAGCGCCGGCGAGCCACCGATGATCCGTCTGAACGGGGACCTCAAGAAACTCGACCATCCTCCACTGACCACGGAAGAAACGCACGCCCTGATCTATGACATGATGAGCGATGTCCAACGGAAAAACTTCGAGGAAAAGCGCGAATGTGACTTTTCCTTTGAGCTGGGCGACATCGCCCGATTCCGTGTCAATGTGTTCGTCCAAAGCCGTGGGCTTGGCGCCGTGTTCCGAAACATCCCCACGACGATCATTCCGATGGAGAAACTCGGCTTGCCTCCGATCGTACGACAGCTCTGCGATCGGGAAAAGGGACTGATCCTTGTCACCGGTCCAACCGGATCCGGTAAGTCGACGACACTGGCATCGATGGTCGATCATTTGAACAACACGTTCGAGGGGCACATCCTGACAATCGAAGATCCGGTCGAATTCGTCCACAAGACGAAGAAATGTCTGGTCAACCAGCGGGAGTTGGGCGTCCATACCCTGTCCTTCGCGAACGCATTGAGATCCGCGCTCCGCGAAGACCCGGACATCATCCTCGTGGGTGAAATGCGCGACCTGGAAACCATCCAGCTCGCATTGACTGCTGCGGAAACGGGCCACTTGGTCTTCGGCACACTCCATACCTCCAGCGCGCCGAAAACCATCGACCGCATCATCGACGCCTTTCCCCCAAACCAACAGTCCCAGGTTCGCACACAGCTCGCCGAGGCGTTGGAAGGCGTCATTACGCAAACTCTGCTGAAGAAAAAATCGGGCGGACGCGTCGCCGCCCTCGAAGTCATGGTTGCCACGACTGCGGTCAGAAATCTCATCCGAGAAGGCAAGTTGCACCAGATCCCCGGGATCATGCAGGCCAGTCAGAAAGACGGCATGCAAACAATGGACATGGCGCTGGCTGACTTAGCGAACCGTGGAGTCGTCACGAAGGCTGAAGCCCTATCGCGCAGCATGAACCCAAATCTATTTGGAGCTGCGGTAGGCACCGCGGCCTAAGAGAACAAGCAGCAAGAACGGGGGCAGAGATGGATGTTCGCAGTCTCTTGAAAGTCATGGTGGATCAAGAAGCATCAGACCTGTACTTGACCGTCGACTCGGCTCCCGCCTATCGCATTCACGGCGCGACACAACAAACCGACGCGCCACCGTTTACCAGCGAACAACTCGAAGCCCTCGCGCTGGCGCTGATGCGCGGTCAGCAGCGTGGGGAATTCGAGGAAAAGATGGAAATGAACCTGGCCCTCTACTACAAGGAGCTCGGTCGTTTCCGTGTCAATATTTTCCGGCAGCGAGGGAACGTCGGATTGGTCTTCCGCCATATCAAAGCCGAGATCCAGACTGCCGATCAGCTGGGCTTGCCTCAGATTGTCAAAGATATCGCCATGACGAAGCGCGGATTGGTGTTGGTCGTCGGTGCCACCGGTTCCGGAAAATCCACCACCCTCGCAGCCATGATCGATCACCGTAACGCCACCCATCCCGGCCATATCGTGACCGTGGAAGACCCGATCGAGTTCGTCCACAATCATAAGCGATCGCTCATTACGCAACGAGAAGTGGGCTTCGACACGCTCTCATTTCAAAATGCACTCAAGAATACCCTGCGGCAGGCGCCGGATGTAATTCTGATCGGCGAAGTCCGAGACACAGAAACGATGGAAGCGGCGATCACCTTCGCGGAAACCGGGCATCTCTGCATCGCCACCCTCCACTCGAACAATGCGAACCAGGCCATCGAGCGCATCATGAATTTTTTCCCGGTGGAGCGGCATGCGCAGATTTATCTCCAATTGTCGCTGAATCTTCGCGCCATTATCTCTCAACGGCTTGTGCCATCCGTGGACGGGAAGCGGGCTCCTGCACTGGAAATCATGCTCGACACACCCCGCGTGAAGGATCTCATCAAAAA
Source organism: Nitrospirota bacterium (assembly GCA_034440335.1). GTDB lineage: Bacteria > Nitrospirota > Nitrospiria > Nitrospirales > Nitrospiraceae > Palsa-1315. The sequence continues at coordinate 29,965 of JAWXBV010000117.1, forward strand.
GGCCGAGATCGATTCACTCAAAGAAGCGATGGAGCAAGGGGTGGATGAAGGCTGCCAGACATTCGACCATGTCTTGTTCCAACTGTATAAGTCAGAGCGGATTTCGCTCGAACAAGCCTTGATCAATGCCGACAGCGCCAACAACCTCCGGCTCAAAATCAAGCTTGAAGGTCTCAAAGGCGACGATGCAGTCAACGCGCTCCTCGACAAAAAATCAGGCGCCCCGACGAGCAGTGCCTTTAAAATCCAGGGGGGGGCATCAGGAAACGTCACTCCCATACGTAAACGCTAGCCCTGCACACCAGTCCCGCGCCTACTGAGCTGCGGAACCCCTCTGCTGCTCAAGATACGACGCAATCTTTTCCAGCGCGAGGGCACTGAGTTTCGCGCCATACCATGCCGGCATCGTGCCGGCCGGATATCCCGGCACGACAAACAGCCCTGGTTCGAGGACCGATTCAATGACATAATCATGTACCGTCTTCGCGTGGCCTCGGTACGCCGGATCGGCCAATCGCGCAAGCCCCGTGTTCCCTAATTCAAGAGGCGGGCCTACCCGACCATTGGCCCCAGGAATACCCGGAATCGTATGGCACGCCAAGCAGCCTGCTCTCGTAAAGATTTCTGCGATCGGTTCGTCTCCGGTGACCAGCGGAACCATGCCAGGGGCGAGCGCGGTCACCGATGAGACAGGCGCCGGTGTAACCGAAGGGGATTCGATGGAACGGAGGGCCAACCACGTCCCCAGTAGCAGCGCAACTATGATGAGAGGTGTGATAGACCGTTCAGGCATAGAACCGATCATAGGAACAGTCCGGCAAAGTCAGAATGGGATGAACCACCATGGCTCGCTATCTACTGCATCACCAACGTGCTCAGACCTGCACGAGGCCGGCGCGACTTTCACTTCGGCCTATCCATGGCACAGCGAAATTCGATCGTCCGATCCTCTCAATCCGGCTCGGCAGAGAGCCTCGCCGTCACCCGCAACGCAGACGGTACATCTGCCCATGACCCACATCGCAGCAGGGCCAGATGGATTCCGCCCTGGACTCGCTTGATATATAATCGCGCTCACACCAGTCAGCCACCCATTCTGCCGCGTTCCCCGCCATGCGAGAAACAGCAACTGGGCTTCTCCCGCCCTCTTTGAGCCCATGCCGCACACTCATCCCCTCGAGACCGCTGGTGACCGCCGTCAACGTGATCGTTTCACTGACCCACATGCCTCGGTTATAGTGTGCCCTGTCGACGAACGGCTGCATCTCTCCCCATGGATACCGGCGCCTGTCGATCCGCCCCGCGGTCTTTCCTATTCAGCCTCCGTCGAAAGCCGTTTCCCTGCCCATCGGCAATAGGCGGTTACTAAGTCCCCTCTCATCCCAACGGCCGGGCGATCTCCAACCGACGTCGCCTCCTCCTCGTCCCATGTCGGAGGAGATTTATGTTTCGCCTCTTCCAGAAACTTTCGGTTAAGGCTGAGGGTCACTTCATACCGATCGATAGAGAAGGCATCACGCATCACGGTATGTTCAGGACGCTCGATTGGGAGACCATCGTGACTTCCCTTATGGTGAATGGACCGGCAGGGATAAGGACCATCGGCACGCCATCCAATCCTCGATTCACCTCGACTGATAAAACCGCCTGCCCGACCTTCGAGAGTTGCGGCTCTGGCGCCCCAAGACAGATTGCCCCTGTCATCAAGCTGATCCCCATCCAGAACATCGTCTGATGTCCACGCATGGCTGTCTCCACCGCCATCGCGTTCTGACAGGATGCTGAAAAAGTCCGCCGGCTTCGTTCTCGCATCGAACGCATCCTCAACGCAGCTCACTTAGAGTAAAAGCTGTCTTGGCAGCGTACGGTGGGCAGGTGCGAAATGCTACGCCTCCGGGCCTTCCTTCGCGACGGCCTTGCTGAACGGCATGTTTGACCATCCTACCGGAATACTCCTCTCTGTACCATAAGTGCGGACCATCGCCGTTCTGGCATGCCGATATCGGCGTTCCACCGCCCTGCTAGAAGACGTACTTCTACCGCCGGCGAGTGTCCAGCTCACACGACACACTCAACGGAATGAAAAGACGGAAACAGTGAATCGAGTATGAGGAGATGACAGGCAGGATTGGTGTCCCCAACGGGATTTGAACCCGTGTTACTGCCTTGAAAGGGCAATGTCCTAGGCCAGGCTAGACGATGGGGACAAAACAGGGCTTACAAAAAGAGCAGGATTCTTACCATACTTCAGACTCATGTGTCACTAGAGGGCACTGCCAGATCTCACAACAGCCGGTCGCGTTTCTTCTTCGACTTCGATAGAATAAAATGCCTCGAACCTATTCGGCCATCATCAACTGGTAAAGACCAAGGAGCAACGACTCATGACAGGGTCTCAAGTCGCATCCTACAGATCACTGATGCTCATTGCCTGCTGCCTGATAGGAGTCGGGTGTGCCCACGATACCTACCAAGAACGGGCGAACCTGATTAAGAACCATGCCGATGCATTCTATGACAGCCTGAAATCCAATCGAGTGGAATCTGCGATCCGGGACAATGAGCAGATAGAAGCGATGGCGAGCCAAATGGGAGACACCGTCAGAAAACGGGCTGGGCAACAAGGCGCCACAGCCGTTGAACGAGAGTTTTCGTTGATGACCACGGCCAACGAAGCTGCAGCCACAAACTGGCTCGCGTTGGGCCAATACTTCACCATCAAGCGCCAATACCCCCAAGCCCGTGCAACCTATCGACGCGTGATCGACACCTATAGGAATCCCACCGACAGGCCATACCGAGAACAGGCCCAGCGCGCCTTGAGGGATTTGGACCTGCTGAGTCCTCCCACCCCCACAATGACAAATCCGTGAACGGCGGACACCCCCTGCGCCAACCCTTTCGAATACTTCTGAGCGCACTCATGCTGCTCAGCTGGGGGTGCGTCCACCGAATTCACGTCACCCCTGCTCCTCCAGCTGTTTCGCCTACCGCCATCGCGCAATCGCTACAAGTCATTGTGCCCTTTCTCGCAGTGGAAGGAGCCGATCACAGGCCGGGCATCGTCTTGTTTGACTGGCCGGCCCAGGACCTTGGTGCTGCTGTGATCCACTATATTCAATCGCGCCAGTCATTTGCTTCGGTAAGCGACAAACCGGCTGACCTGACCCTGACCGTCAAAGCCTGGCTCACACTGCGATCCCGCAGCCACTACCGCTACAGTCTGCGCCTGGAATCAACGCTAGGCTCTTCCGAAAAACTGCCGATCAAGTCGTACCTGGTGGAAAAAGAAGCCATTGGATCGAGCGTTCGGTGGGTCACGGCTTCGGATCAAGCCCCCATTGCAGAAACGGTCCAAGCCGCACTGGACGACCTACTCTCGCAGATCGAAGCCGATCACCTCTTATATTTAGATCGAACTGGACCGCATTGAAGGCGAGAGGGATCTAATAGGATGCAGAAAAAAGCTTCGGCAGAGTTCTTGGCTACCAGAAGAACGCTCCATTAGGATGCTCCCCGAACGGTTGTTCAGTGACCCGTGAGTCGTCAACATGGAAAAGTTTTGGAAGACGTGCCGTCGGCAGTCTTATGTTTCACCTGTCACGATTCTTGAACATGAGGCGAGCACGAGGCGGGCGGGCCTTTTCAACATCCTACGAGTAAGTGCGAAACCGTCGGTGGAAGAGGCACATCACCAGACATCCGGCGGCCATGCCTGCCGCAAACATCGCACCAACCATCCAACCGGAAGAGAAGCCCATTCCCCTCGATTCACGACGCCGAAGTTCCCGACCCAGATTCGGCATATGGGATTCCGGCCCGAGCCATCCATCCTCTAATGAGCGGATCGAGCTTTTCTTGAAGAGAATGGCAGTCCTTCTTCCATTCATGCTTCCCCTGCTTCCCTGCAAGTCCACCGATTCCAATCCCACCTCCGAAGCTGGAACTATTGGACCTAGGCGGTACGAGAACCAGTGTAGTTTCCCCAGGCCTCATTGACTTGTGCGGTCGAAGCCGGTTCATACACATGGCAATCGAGACGTAGCGAACGATCACCGAGCGGAATGTTCAGCGCGTCGCAATGATGCGGCCCATCGGCATTATGGTGTTGATTGAGGCGAAAGCTGCGACAGGACACACACATCCTCGCGACAGAAATCTCACCTTGGTCTTGGAGACTATGAATCACCTTCACTAGGGACCTGAGGAGTGCCACCTGCTCCGACTCCGAGAGTGTCTCCGCGGCAGTCGCCAGCCGATCGGGCATTCGGGAAGAGGGCGTACAGGACCGATTCCCTTTGGCCGTCAACTGCGCCATCACAACCCGTCCATCGCTCATGTCGCGGCGCCGCCGAACCAACTGCTTCCGTTCAAGTGTGGCAATCACTTCCGACGCAGTCGGAAGTCTGACAACCAACTCGTTTGCCACTGTAGACACGGTCGCACGTTGCCCGGGTTTGGACCGAAGAAGCGTGAGGACCTGCCGTTGTAGCGGTCCCAGGCCTGCCCGACCTTCTCGTCGCCATGTCCGGCTTTTCATCGCAAGCCCAATCTTTTCCAGGCCGGCCGCCAACTGAGTCGTCAACGCAGCCGCGTTCTGTAACACCAACGACTTCTTCCCGCTCCTGAGCACGCGTGGTTTAGCCATAGAATCCCCTCCTTAAATACCAGGATATGGGCAGTGTAGTGCGCACGCTGTCCCCACGTCAAGATTCCCCATCGCACTTTGAGCCGTACCCCACCATACGTGGTACAGAGGGAGAACATGATCGAAAAATGCCGACTGGCCCACAAGATGGAATCAGAAATCGAAGGACAGCACCTGTACTCCGGATGCGCCCGGAAACACTTCAGCAACGATTCGCAGCCAACAGCACCGGATTAGGCAGACCTGCAACCCTGGCGAGCCACCATTCGGTGCTGAAAGCCACAGCGGCTGTGATTGGTTTGGTCACCTTGCGTGCCATAATGAATGGCCAAATAGCGTATCGAGCAGGTTCCGAGCGTAGGGAATGGACCCGGAGTGACCGTGAGAACCGCCGCTTCAACGGCGACTGGAAGGCGTGGTGACAACTGGTTCAGCATCGTACCTCAGTATGTCTCCGCCGGCAGCGATTGGATCAACCGTTCCGTTTCCTGATACCCGCCCTCACCAATCCGCACATGGCGAATCACACCCTGCTTGTCGATGAGATACATCGCGGGCCAGTAGCGATTCCACGTCGAGAAATCGTTGTCGATGGGGACAGGGAAGCGGATGTCGTGTTCTTGAATATACTGTTTCACCTTCACAAAATCGTGTTCATACGAAAACTCTGGTGAATACACGCCGATGATCACCAAACCCTTGTCCGCATACTTCTGATGCCATTGTTTCACGTAGGGCTCGACATTTCGGCAGTTATAGCAACCGAAGGTCCAAAACTCTACCATCACCACCTTGCCCTTCAGGTCAGACAAATGTAATGGCGCGCTGTTCAGCCAAGTCTCGTTCGTCATGTCAGGCGCCTTCATGCCGACTCCCGCATTGGCCACAAGCCAAGCGATGAGCACCCCGGCCAACGATGCACTGATACCGATCAGAATTCGCTGTACCATGGTCCCTCCTTCTTCACGCGCCACTCTCTCCCCCACGGCACTGGATCTACTTCGCAATCATAATCGCCGGAGTTGGGTACTTTTCAAGATCCGTCACGGTCATTTGAAACAGGTTCGACAAGACCGCAACGGCTTCTTGATTCTAGCTCGAGACCATGCCCTGACCTACGGGGTATGTACGAAGCGAGTAGTAGCGATTGTCGAACATCACTGAAAATTCATAGTCGCCCGGAGACGTATGCGAGTCCTTCGGCCTAGCTCTTCAAACCTTTGACAGAATTCAACTGGCACTCGAATTGCTCTACCTCTCTCACTTGTCGGCTGTACCCAGCTCGTATTTCCGATCACGTGTGAGCCGGCTTGCGCATGACCAGGTCGAGTGCGTGGAGAGTGGGGGGCGCTCATTGAGGAGCAGGCAATATCAATCACGCGCTGCTTGCACGATCCCCCAATATGGAAGAGGGTGAGGCCGCCCTCTTCCATCAGCCCCCTGAAATCTATTCCAGCAGATCGATGAGAGGGCGTGGTACGGTGCAGTGTTTGTTCAACTGTTTTAAACAAGGAGGTCGTGATGCATGTGATGGGACGTATCGGATTGATGGGGTTAGGGATCGCGTTAGTGGGTTGTCTCGGTGGAGCGCCGGTCTTCGCAGCGGATAAACCAGCAGAGGACGGGTCGAAGATTATGATTACGTCTCCCAAGGACGGAGCGAAGGTCAGCGACAGTTTTGAGCTGAAGTATGAATTGACCAAGGGCTCCCAAGCTGCTCATGCTCACGTATTCGTGGACAATGAGTATCAGAAGGGCTTTCAAGGGACCTTTAAGGGCCTGAGCAGAGGGACGCACAAGGTCACCGTGACCGGTGCCACGAAGGACCACGCCCTCGTCGCCGCCAGCCAGACCATCACCGTCGAAGTGCAGTAGCGCTGCAATCAGCCATCTTCACGCCGCCAGGGTCTCTTGCAAGAGAGACCCTGGCGCGCCGGGTTCTCTCTTGCTATTTGCACACGCGGTTCGAAATAAAGGGGTCGGGAACCTTTTATAGAGCACTAGGGGAAAGGACACAGAACTCAGGCCATTCCGTAGCGCGCAGCAGCCTATCCCCCTCCCCTGGTTGACGGGCTACCGCCACGCGAGGCATTCTGATGACCAGAATTGTGGTCATGATGGATTGTGAGGTAGGCTGTGGCCAAAATGTTATCTTTATCCGAAGTGAAGACGCGGTTGCCTGAGCTGGTAGCTGGTGTGCAGGAGCGTGAGGAGGAGGTCGTGGTCACGAAGAACGGTCGCCCCGCCGCTGTGCTCATCAATGTCGATGAGTATGCGCGCCTGAAAGAGACCTTGGACGTCCTGAGCGATCCAGACTTGATGAAACAAGTCAATCGGAGCAAGGCGTTCTATCGATACAGCAAGAAGGGGCTCACATTCGAGGACGTCTTCGGTGAGCCATTTACACCGGTCAAGAATCGTCGCACTGCGTGAGTCCCTTCCGTCCGAACATCCCTCCGCATGTGGCGGAGGTCAGTCGCTCCCTGCACCCTGATCTCAAACGCTCCATTAAAGCCGCCATTCGTGCCATCGCGACAAACCCCGAGATTGGAGGGTCACTTCAGTGCGAGCTCGATGGGCTGAGAAAATACCGTGTTCGTCGCTTTCGAATCGTTTATGCCATCGATCGAAAATCCCGCGTGATTCATCTCATGGCCGTCGGCCATCGCCGCGATGTGTATGAAGGACTGACCGCTCGACTCCGACGAAAAACCTGAACAAAACAAAGGGACGGGGACCCTTTTCTAATTGCTCGGCCTGAGACCTGTCCTGGGATCCTAGCTCGCACGGTCTCCTTTTTGTCGCCGAACCCCCTTCCCCTCACTCATACCGAGCTTGCTCCTTACACCTCCCATTTCACACTGCGCTCTCATCCCTTACTCCTCAATCCTTACCCCTCACGCCTCACCCCATACGTCCTCCGATGTGCCGTACAAAAATGAATACTTCGGTGCAATGGATCGTACATGATTGTACGTATAGGTAGTACCCACAGCGCTAAGCCATTGACAACACTGCATTATCGACCTGGACCGCAAATTGCTACACCCTTGAATACGTTCATTCACTTAACGAGGGAGAATAGAATTATGGACTGTCCAAAGTGCAAAGGATTGATGATGTTGGAACGATTCTCGGACTTTTTTCTGGCCTTCTATGCCTGGAAATGCATCAACTGCGGAGCGGTCATCGATAAGACGATTGCCAATAATCGGAGAAACAGTCTCACCGCCAAAGCCGCGAAAGAAGTTGAAGCGGCCACCGTCTAACACAGCGGCTGGTAGACATAGGAGCTCCGGTATCGCCTGTGGGAGAGTCAACAGCGAGCGGACCGGAGTTCTTGGATACGCTCCAGGCAAGAAGCAACTGCCTTGGGACCACGTCCCCTACCCTAACCCACATTCCACAATCGTTCTTCGGCTCTCGCAGTCTTTTTCTCCTATTCAATACGATCTCGCGCCGATCCAATCAGACTTTCAACTTGACACAGCGGAGGCCTGAGCGTGGCGTCGTAGCCAAATCCGGGAACCCACTCGCCTCGATACCTTCTACTATCGATTCTCTTTCGCATTCGGAATGGCCTGGTGCGGTATGCCTGGATAAAACCAGCGCCTCTATTCCTCGGCGCACGATATTCCAACTTTGCCAGCCCTCTCGGATAGTGTCTCAACCGGTCCAGGCTGTATGATAGGGCGTCCATGCTGCTGATGGAATGATTCTACGGCTGCGACGCTCACACCCAGGGAGCGACTGCCGGCTTACTCGATACGTTTCCTGCTCGAAAGGAGGAGAACGCGATGACGCATGAAGACAGGCCTGCGGGGCGCCTCCTTTCGCGCCGTGAAGTGATGGCCTATCTGGGCGCCACGGGTGTGGCCTGGCTGATGGCCGGCAATCTGTATCCTAGGCACGCTGTTGCAGTCACACGTGGACCGTCATGTGTGGCTCGACCGGAACAATCTGAAGGCCCGTATTTTGTCGACGAGCGCTTACATCGAGTCGATATTCGCTCCGATCCGACCGACGGGCGAATCAGACCCGGTACAGCACTGGCTCTCACCCTCCTGATCTCGCGCCTCCATTCCGGAGACTGTCAACCGCTGCCAGGGGCCCAGGTGGACATTTGGCATTGCGATGCGTCGGGCGTCTATTCAGATGTGCAGGATCCTGATTTCACCACCCTCGGCCAGAAGTTTCTGCGCGGATACCAGATCACCGACGCACGTGGCGAAGTTCGGTTTGTCACGGTGTACCCTGGTTGGTATCCTGGTCGGACGGTACACATTCACTTCAAGATTCGCACCGCAACTATGGCTCAACGACGTTTCGAATTCACGTCCCAATTGTACTTCGATGATGAGCTGACAGATCGTGTTTATGCCGCTCCCCCCTATGCCGCGAACGGACCGCGCATTGCTCGAAACCAACATGATTGGATCTTCCGACGTGGTGGTGATCGACTGATGCTGGAGACGACAACCACGAACAACGGCTATGCGGCGACGTTTCCGATCGGCCTACAGCTTCCTTGAACGCCATATCGCACAGGGCCTGTCACCTTACACATTCCTAGTCCACGCATACAGATGACGAGTAGGACTGAGTGGTCCCTTCGGCCTACTTGGAAGGAACAGCGGATCAATGGGCCAAGATATTCGGGCCGATATTTTCGACAATGACCTGTTTGACTTGCTTGGCGAAACGCTTAGACACTTCCACCTTCTGCAACACATGGCCGGATTCGGAGACGGGAGAGAAAGCAGGTGGGACCTGAGCGGTGATGGTGGCTTCGAACACAATCGCCAGCATCTTGCCGGTTGTTCGGTGTACGCCGACAACTTTCTTCATGGAAACCTTGGAGGAAACGTCGACATCGGCACCAGGCGGAGGAACACGGAGTTTCAGCGACCCTGCAGCCTGCTAAAGACGTGAATCCTCGCCAGCCACGATTTCGTGACGGCAGCTATTGCTTGGCCAACCAACTGGAGTCGACTCGACATACAACTTGGCATGGTCTCGGCCGGTTCAGGCGCACCAGTGATTGTGTCCCACATCGTGCACGGCTTCGCATTGATTGCCCCCACTGTCCTTGCCAAAGGGCAACTGCCCGAAGTACAGCGCCAACTCTTTCTGGCCGTTGATGAGCGCTGATCGACTCTCACTCAGAGAAGATCACTGCATTGTGTACTGTGCGGACAACATCGGATTCTCACTGAATGGCCTTGTGTCAGTGCGCAGGCAAGCGCCTGCCTCTCCATCTTGACGCTGAATCGTGGAGCGCCCAGCTGGACGGCATGGCAGGAAGCGCAGATTTGATCGCTTGTTGTACCGACAGATACGCCTGTTACTCGTCTCGCTCAATGCACGACTGCCCTCAGGACCGCCCACCTGAGCTGTCGTGGGAAGCCTCATCAACACACACCCACATCCTCACGCTACATCGCCGGCGTGCCTCTGTTCGAGTGTCGGATTTTCTTGTAGCTCCCTCATAAACACGTATACTCCAACAGAGAGACACGAGCCCAATCCTGGATCGAGCTGAAAGGCGGTATGGCTAAGATTGACGATCTCTTTCGAATGATGGCAGAACACGGCGCGTCCGACCTGCACTTGATTTCAGGTCAGCCGCCGATCCTGCGGGTCGACGGCGAGTTGGAACGAATTGCCGGACACGCTGTGCTCACCACGGAAGTGCTCCACGAGATGCTGTACGAGATCGCACCGGGGTCGAAAAAAGAATTGTTCGAGTCCACGGGCGACGTGGATTTTGGGTATGAAATTGCCGGGCTCGCCAGATTTCGTTGCAATTTCTTCAATCACAAGTATGGCGTTGGCGGGGTGTTCCGGAAGATCCCCAGCAAAGTTCTGACGGCTGAGGATCTCGGACTCCCACCGATCCTGACGCGGGCGGCCATGTTAAAAAAAGGGCTGGTCCTCGTCACGGGTCCAACCGGCAGCGGTAAGTCCACGACCTTGGCGGCCATGGTCGACTATGCCAACAAGAATAGAAAAGATCACATTCTCACGGTCGAAGATCCCATTGAGTTCGTGCACCAGAGTCAGGGGTGCATCGTGAATCATCGAGAGGTCGGACTGCATACGATGACGTTCGCGTCGGCGTTGCGCGGTGCGTTGCGTGAAGACCCTGACATTATCCTCGTCGGAGAAATGCGGGATCTCGAAACGATTTCCCTGGCGGTCGAAGCCGCAGCCACAGGGCACTTGGTCTTTGGAACACTGCACACCGAAAATGCGGCCAAGACGGTCGATCGGATCGTGGAAGTCTTCCCCCATGGGGAACAGCCACAAATCAGGAATACGCTGTCCACGGCGCTACGAGTCGTCGTCGCGCAAAATCTGTTTAAGCGGGTCGACCGAAAAGGACGCTGTGCGGCGCTGGAGATCCTGGTCTGTACGTCCGCCGTGAGCAACCTCATTCGCGATGCCAAGACGGTCCAAATCGCATCGGTCATGCAGACAGGAAAAGCCATCGGGATGCAGATCTTGGATGACGCGATCCAGGACCTCCTGACTAAGAAATGGATCTCGCCCGAGGAAGCCTACGAGAAGTCTATCGACAAGAATCGGTTCGCCAAGCTGCTCAAAACGCCTCCTGACGCGTTCCAATGATCGACCTGTGCGATAGACGCCCGTTCGTGATCTGAATGTGCTCCTTGAAGGGCGCACCCTCTTCCTCCCCACCTGACCTCACATGGTTTCTGATAATTTCAGAGAAAACTGCAACCTCTAATCGTTCAAATAATACGCACCTGTCGGGCTAGAGAAGAGTGACGCGGCTATCCGTGTTTGGCGCGGGAGGCTTCTGTGAGACGAGCTTGGGTTGCAGAAGAGCGTAACGACCTCTCATTTCGATGATCCTGATTGGGTGAGCGACGCAGTATGTGGCGAATCGTCTTCAATCGATCACGATAGCGGGCGCAGGCTTCGCAAATCCAATAGTGGAGTTGGAGATTGAGCCTCGCAACCCAAGGCAACGGTCGATCCACGGCTTCAGATGCCAAGCGGGTGACGTCTTTGCAAGGTGGCGTAATCCAAGCCAGTAGTGTGGTGATCATGTGGTGCTGAACCGTTCGGTTCTTCTTTGCTCCTATCAAGAACATCACGGATTGAGCGTGGCATTGGTTCTCTCGCTCTCGCCGCAGACTCCTGCCCTGCAGTCGATTGAAAAGCGGTATCCTTACACTCTCGTATAGCGACCCGTTCGACTCTCACGTTCTTGGCATTGATCTGGATCCTAGATCTTCTATCAAGGCCCGTAGGGGTTCTGCCACCGACCACGCTTGCGCGTAACAGCCACGTGGGCAATGGGGCGCTTCGCCATCGAAAATCTCTGAGACTTGGCCAAGGCACGCTTCTTTCAAATGGGCGCCGATCCCATCCAGAAACGCACGCGCCTGCTTGAGCGCGGCAGGTTTCTTCCCATGAACTTTAATCCAAGCCGTCACAAACTGGCCCAACAAGAAGGGCCAGACAGTCCCTTGATGGTACGCGCCGTCTCGCTCCAGCACACCGCCTTCATACTTGCCGCGGTAGCGAGGATCGTACGGCGACAACGTGCGAAGGCCCACCGGTGTGAGGAGCTGCTCTTCGACGAGGCGAAGTATCTGCCGCGCCTGGTCATGCGGAACCAGGTCCTCAACGAGCGAGATGGCATAGAGTTGATTGGGCCGGAGCGACGCATCGTCCCCTTCCGGTCCGTCGATCACATCATACAGATAGCCACCGGCTTCGTACCAAAACCGTTTGCGGAAGGATACCATCGCCTTGCTGCGGTCATTCCGGCACCGATCGGCATAGTCCGCTTCGCCGAATCGTCGCGCGAGCGTTTCGCCGACTTCCAACGCTCGAACCCACAGCGCTTGGATCTCCACCGGCTTTCCATGACGTGGCGTGACGACCCAATCGCCGACCTTCGCATCCATCCAAGTCAATTGCGCACCAGGCACTCCGCCCGTGATCAAACCATCCTCGTCCATCCGAATCCCGTAGCGTGTACCTCGGCGGTAGCCGTCGAGAATCTGTTTTACAGCGGGCCACGCAGTCGCTCGCACCCGAACCTCATCTTGTGACGCTGCGAGATAGCGATCGATCGCGTGGAGAAACCAAAGCGAGGCGTCGATCGTGTTGTACTCAGGCTGCTCACCTACATCGGGGAAGCGGTTCGGCACCATGCCTTCAGACACATGCATGGCAAACGAAGCGATGACCTCCCACGCCATGTCCACTCGACCGGTGGTCAGACAGAGGCCAGGCAACGAAATAAACGTGTCGCGGCCCCAATCGGTAAACCAGGGATACCCGGCGATGATCGTGTATTGCCGCCCTCGCTCAGAAAGGTACATGTCCGCAGCGCACCAGAGTTCGCCGGCCAACGAATCATCAGCTGGAGCAGCTTGTCGAACCGCATCTCGGTAAGACTTCTCGTGCGTCGCAAGGGCCGCAACGTCGAGCTGGTCGATAGTCTCGCTGGTGAGGGCCATGGTCTGGGTGGATCCGGATATCAGGTCGAGGGTGAACTCTCCGGGCGACCACCAATCTTCTTCGGCATCGAGCCCACGCTGCTGTTCGAGTGGGAATTGAATTCTCCGATACCAATGGGGTTCATGGCGATACCCTCCTGCATGGAAGGCCCGCACCGGAGGAAGATCGGAATAACAATGCCACAGGACCGTTCCCTTATCGACCCGGACCTCCGTCGAGAGGCGCCCATTCTCATGATGTGTCCCATGATAGTCGCGCCCGGTGAGTTTCGGCCTCACCCGCAGCATAGCTCTCGATGGTTTCTTACCGATCAGCTTCCATCGCACCATCACCATATCGCGGCCGTGAATCGACAGGATCTCCCGCTGAATCGTGATGCCGTTACAGTCGAAGGTCCAGGTCGGCCAGGGGTCTGTTGAAAATTCGATACAGTGCTCATACCCGGTGGGATAGACGGCGCCCGGATACAAATTCGTGGAGAGTGGAATCACCTGGCCGTCGATGTCGAGCCATTCTTCGAGGTGATTGACCAGCACGAACCGTTCGCTCGGCGGCTTGCGTGCGGTCAATAAAAGTGCATGATACCGGCGGGTATTGGCTCCCGCAACTGTGCCGGAAGCAAATCCCCCTCTACCGTTCGTTTCAAGCCATTCGAGACTCAGGGCTCGGCCTAAATCTTGGCATGTGGTTGCGTCAACCTTCATGGCGTCTCTCTCATTCAGAGCGTATGGCCGATGGCCGATGGCAAGAATTTCTTGCTATACGCTATCAGCCATGTGCCATGGGCTCCCCCTATTCTCCGGATTGTTGAATCAGTTTCGCGACCAGGCCGGTCCAGCCTGTCTGATGACTTGCGCCGAGGCCGGCTCCGTTGTCTCCATGGAAGTATTCGTAGAATACGATGTGGTTACGCCAGTGCGGATCGTCTTGAAAGGTCTTCGTGCCACCGAACACCGGACGTTTCCCATCAGCATCCTGGAGAAAGATGTGCGTCAAACGTCGTGAGATCTCAGCCGCCACGTGCCAGAGCGTCGAGTGATGGCCCGATCCGGTGGGGTACTCGACCTTATACTGATCGCCGAGAAAGTAGTGGAATTTCTGCAACGACTCGATCAGGAGATAGTTGACCGGGAACCAGACCGGCCCGCGCCAATTCGAGTTCCCCCCGAACAGGCCTGTGCCGGACTCAGCCGGTTCGTAGTCCACGCGATGCTCTCGGCCCATGACCGAGACGACGTAGGGATGATCCTTGTGATAGCGCGAGAGTGCGCGGATGCCGAAAGGAGACAGGAACTCCTCTTCGTCGAGCATATAGCGCAACACGGATTTTAGCCGATCGCGGCTCACAAGCGAGAGAAAGCGCCGCACCTCACCGTCGGAAGATTGCGTTTCCAGATGCTGTGCAAAGTCAGGCCGGTTCTCGATAAACCACTGCATGCGATGTTTGAAACGAGGCAGGCTATCGATGAGTTCCGAGTCGAGCGTCTCCACGGCAAACAGGGGAATCAGCCCCACCATCGAGCGGACCTTCATGTGTGTGGTTTCCCCGTTCGGCAGGTGCAGCACGTCGTAAAAGAAGCCGTCCTCGCGATCCCACAATTCGATCTTTTCGCCGCCGATATTGTTCATGGCGCGGCAGATGTAAACGAAGTGTTCGAAGAATTTGCTGGCCACATCTTCGTAGGCCCGATTGTCTCGGGCGAGCTCCAGCGCGATCGTCAGCATGTTGAGGCAGTACATACCCATCCAACTGGTGGCATCCGACTGTTCAATGTGGCCGCCGGTCGGCAAAGGCGCGCTCCGGTCGAATACCCCGATGTTGTCGAGACCGAGGAAGCCGCCTTGGAAGATGTTTTTCCCCTCGGCATCCTTTCGATTGATCCACCAGGTAAAATTCAAGAGAAGTTTATGGAACACACGCTCTAAGAACCGACGATCCCCGACGCCCTTTCGTTTCTTTTCAATCTTATAGATACGCCAGGCGGCCCAGGCATGGACCGGAGGATTCACGTCGCCAAGGGCCCATTCATAGGCGGGAATCTGTCCGTTCGGATGCATGTACCACTCGCGCAGCATGAGCACGAGTTGTTCCTTGGCAAATGTCGAATCGACAAGCGCGAGCGGGATACAGTGGAACGCAAGGTCCCAGGCTGCGTACCAAGGATACTCCCATTTGTCCGGCATCGAAATGACATCGGCATTATAGAGGTGCGTCCAGTCCGCGTTGCGGCCATGGAGACGTTCGCGCGGCGGCTCCGGCATGCTCGGATCGCCTTTGAGCCAACGACTCACATCGTAGTAATAGAACTGTTTGCTCCAGAGCATCCCGGCAAAGGCTTGCCGCTGGACGCGGCGAGCATCGTCGGATATCCCGCTCGGAGCCAGCGCGTCATAAAACTCATCGGCCTCCTGGATCCGTTGGGTAAAGACGGCTTCGAACTCCTGCGGAGAAAATTCCTGAACCTTTTCCTCGTTGGTGAATCGAAGCTTGACCGTCTTCGTCTCGCCCGGTGCGAGCGTCAAGACGTATTGAGCCGCGGCTTTGGTGCCCAGGTGATCAGGATTGACCGCGTCCTTCTCGCCCTGCACGATATAATCGTGGAAACTGTCCTTCACATACCGAGCGCCATCTCGGTCGCCATAGAGGCGGCGGCTGTTGGTTTCGTTTTCGGTGAAGAGCAGAGTCGGCTGACCTTCGCAGAGGAGGCGGCGGAGGCCGTAGTAATCATGCTGCGTCTCGATGACGCTCAGCTGGTCCGTCGACTCCCCTTGCTTGAAACGGGGGCGCCGGATGTCCGATCCCCAGGACCAGGTGTTGCGATACCAAATCGTCGGAAGCAGCGTGAGTTCAGCCTGCTCAGGGCCACGATTCACCATTTGGATACGGATGCAGAGATCTTCCGGCGTCGCCTTGGCATACTCCACAAACACGTCGAAGTAGCGGTTCTCATTGAACACGCCGCTGTCGATCAATTCAAACTCGGGATCCTGACGGCCTCGACGACGATTCTCCTCAACCAGCTGGGCATAGGGGAATGCCGCCTGCGGGTACTTGTAGAGGTATTTCATGTAGGAATGCGTCGGCGTCGAATCGAGATAGAAGTAACACTCCTTCACATCCTCGCCGTGATTGCCTTCGTTGCCGGTGAGCCCGAAGATTCGTTCTTTCAAAATCGGGTCGCGGCCATTCCACAAAGCCAGCGCGAAACAAATCAATTGATGGCGATCGCAGATACCGCCGAGGCCGTCCTCATTCCAGCGATAGGCGCGGGATCTTGCATGGTCATGGGGTAACGCTTCCCAGGCCGTGCCGTGAGGGCTGTAGTCCTCACGCACCGTTCCCCAAGCCCGTTCACTGAGATAGGGTCCCCAACGTTTCCAGTGACGCTGACGTTGCGCGTCCTCCTCCAGGCGTTGCTGTTCTGCCAGGATCGGTGGGTGAGAGGCGGAAGCGGTCTGACGATCAGAGGCCATAGAGACTCCTTCGGTAGAAACGTGACACAACAAGAGTCGGCCTGCGATGGAAAATCTTACTGCAAGCTAGTACCGATCCCCCGATGTAGTCAAGCGAAGGCGATAGATCGACGAGCCGCCCGCGATGAACAGCGTGCGCCCGTCTTCTCCCCATGCGACAGGTGACGTCGGTTGGCCGGTTTCGATCGTGCCCAGGAGCGTGCCGTCCGACGCGAATACGCTCAGCCCGCCGGGCCACGCGCCAAAGATGTAGCCCTGCCGATCGATCTTGAACCCATCCGGTCCGAAGAAGGGATCTTTGCGCCAGCGAGTGGCATCGAAAAACAGGCGGCCAATTGTCACAGTACCGTCGGACGACACATCAGATGCAGGCTTCTGCGGCGAATGCAATGTCTGCTCCGCCGAACCCCGGTACTGTGACGACGTAATTGACGGTCGGATGTTCGATCGCCATTCCAATGGCGATCGCAGCTACGCGCAGCCCGATCAGACCGCCGACGAATTGTGCAAGCACGCGCTGGTACAGCGCCCGCGCTTCCGTCAGATGCTTAGCCTCGGCCATCACCGCGGCAGCCCAGAGGGTGCAGGCGTCGCCGATCGCTTGGGGATCGACTGCCGTATAGAGCGATTGGTTCGTCACGTGGTCTCCCCACACTCTCATCCAGAACGGGGGTTGAGGTCCCGCGAGCATGACGCGCTCGAACTGGTCAATGATCAGGACCAACTCCGTGGGATCGGTGGTGACGAGACACTACTGATAACGCTCCCACAACGGCATGATGGATGGGGAAACCTCAGTCGTCGATCGCTCAAGCAGCAACAATCCCTGGCAGCCACTGAGGAGGATTGTGAGCAGACAGACTATCCAACGCATGGACAGATGTCGGCGACCTGTGCCTGCTCTTACAGAGCGTGAGGAGAAATACACATGGATGCAGGCGATTGAACACGACTGAGCCGACTGGGGCGTGAAATCCAGAACCTTCGTTCACTGGTAATCAGTGGTCTCATATGGGCAGACAAGACGGGGAATTTCTCCGGCGTTACCAGTCAGCCAACAGGCAGAGTACTGAGGAGGGAGATGTGGGTACAATGCCTCCGGTTGAATCATTGAAATGTTACTGTAACAATCATCCACTCGCTCTGAGTCTCAGCGCAAGACCGAAGGCGCCAGACGAACTGGCGGGGCGGAGCCATGCGGGGCTCCGCTCACCGCCAGGACGTCGGGCGTCGTCAGCTTCAACGACTCTGAAAAACTACTTGCTCGCCTCGACAAACTTCCCGTCCAGCATCACGGCTTGGCCTTCCTGTAACTTCATCTCTGTCCCGTTCTTCATCACCATTTTACCGTTCATCATGACTCTCGTCCCGTTGGACATGGTCGTCTCGCGATCCATCCGGCCAATATCAAGGCCGTCCTGCATTCTCACAATTTTACCACCCTTCATCATGACGCCATCCTTCTCGGCGGCCACAACGGGGGAGGCAAGGAATGACAAGGATAAGCAGAGTCCAACCACTGCGAGTGTCACGTTTCTATAATTCATCATGGCGTAATTCAACCTCCAATAATATTAATGAATGATGTAAATGAACTCTCCTTGACAACATTACACCTGGAGCGGCAAGGAGGACCGCGTCCGGCTTGGGCTGACATGAGGCCAGCTTCATTTCCTGACTGCCACTGTGTCGTAATGTCGAGGTCGTGCCCTCTTCGATATGGCCGATGCCATGATTTTTTGTGGTGTGTGAGGCAATAGGTGAGTCGGTGAGTCAGACGAGAATGGCTGGGGTACTCGCGGGCACAAGCTCACAGCCAAAACTGGAAGCACAGAACCACGCATCACAAGTACCCGCTCGCCTTTTCCGCAACGGGCACGCTCATCGCGCGATGCGCGTGAAGTTTCCGGCGCGTTTCATGAACCGTCTTGCTCTCAGCACACCAGGCACACAGACCCGCCGTCAACCACCACGCAGCTCGCACTCAGTGACGCTGCCGATCAACTTGCGATGTCCTGTCTCATCAACCACAGACTGCACAGCCGCAAACCGAGTGACGCATCGCTGCAACGACGCATGATCTCTTCTTCCTTCACGATCTGCGCAACGACTCTTTACGGCATCGCATTATTGACTAGTGCCTTGGAGGCTGTCAAGTACACAAACGGAGTGCTATACTCGCACCTCACCGGAAAATCTAAGGAGCAGACACAATGTTGGTGCAGGGCATGGCCAAGACCGAGATGACCAGGTTTTGGCAGACGATGTTCGATTACTGCAATGCAGATTATTCCTGTGTGCTCGGATGGGGCATTGTCGGAGTCATCTCATTCCTCGCGGTCGTCATGGCTTTTGGGTATCTCATCACGCGCGCCAATAGAAAAAGAGAAGAATAGAAGAGGACTCACCCTGTTTACCAAGGGCATAGCCAGAATGAGCTGACGGGAGAGGCAACCACGCTGACCGACACCTTCTCACGTAACGGCCCCCCTCTCACCCGCCTTATTCATAAACGATTCTGCTGCCATCGCCGATCCGCCACCCTTATGCGTGAAGCCTCGCTCGTCAGAGGGTGACCTTCCCCCAGATACAAAGGTCTTGTCGTGGCAGCCCTCCATACCTGGCTCAGGCAAGGCGAACTTCTCCGCCTGACGTGGACAGATGTTGGCCGGCAAACCTGGATTCTCACTGTCTCTCGAACGAAGGGAGGAGAGTCTCGTCGCGTACCGATGACTCGGCGGTACAAGATTTCCTCTCTCAGTTGAAGCTTCAGGACCAGGCACCGACTGATAGCCGGCTCTTTCCATTTCACGCTCGCTCTCTGCGACGTGTCTTTGAGAGGACCGTGTAGAAACCTGGTCTTCAGCCATTTCGACTTCATGATCTGCGGCATACCTTTGCGTCCCGCCTGTCGATGCAAGGAGAAAATGACCGAGCCATTATGACACTGGGAGGATGGAAGTCCCCGACCATGTTGAGTCGCGATGCCCACCTCTCGCCAGTCCATCCATGGAAGACAGTGGAAGGGTGAGGACGACAACAAACCGGGAGTACAACCGGGAGTGGGGCTATGCAGCCACGGCAGGGAGCTGCTGAAGTGACTGAACTATTTTTATGGTGAGCCGGCCGGGGCTCGAACCCGGGACCCTCGCCTTAAAAGCTCGAAAAGACCAATAATATCAATGGCTTGATTTCATGAAGGTTTCCCCGTTTTTTCTTTGCGAACAAGGACTTGAGAGGATTCTATCTATTCCATTGATTCTGTAGAATGCGATCCATTCTGCATATTTTTAGCACAAATTTAGCACATACGTAGTACGTAACTCGTAAAACTATGGTAGGTTATATAACGTGATCAGAGGGTTTCGGGACAAAAAGACGCAACAGTTCTTTGCCGGAGAGATGGTCAAGGAATTCTCCGGCTTCAGGAAGGCGGCGGAGAGGAAACTGACCATGCTCGATAACGCGTCGGATCTCAAGGACCTGCGTTCCCCACCAGGGAACCGGTTGGAGATGTTGCATGCGGATCGGGTCGGGCAGCATAGCATCAGGATCAACGATCAATGGAGAATTTGTTTTCCCTGGAAGGCTGACGGACCGTATGAAGTCGAAATCACCGATTATCACTGAAGGAGAACCTGTCATGATCAAGAACGGAATGCGGCCGGTTCATCCAGGAGAAATCCTGTTCGAGGAGTTCATGAAACCCTCAGACCCGCCGATCAATGCCAATAGGCTCGCCAAGGCCCTCGAAGTGCCGGCGAACCGGATCACGGCAATTATCAAGGGACAACGAGGCATCACGGGCGATACCGCGGTACGTCTGGCGACGTTATTCGATACTACCGCTGAATTCTGGATGAACTTGCAGAAGACCTATGAGCTGCGCCTTGCTGAGCAAGCTCTACCGGGTAAGGTCAGGAAGCATATTGAGCAACACCGGGGAGCACTCATCCCGGCCTGATGAGGGAGGAATCCGCTCCAAGCTTGGAATAATCCGCACAGTGTCCCTTCTCCAATCTCTGCTAGACACTCTTTCGACATAAAGGGAAGCCCCCTGAGGGCCGGAGGCTTCCCGTTGAAGCAGTTTATTGCTTCAAGACATGAGCGGCAATCCACTCCTTGGCGTCACGCGCTACGGTGACAAGGCCCTCAAGATCATTGAGACCGAACGAAGTCCCATTGCGCCACGCGCCGGACTGATCCCTCCCTTCTCGCTGACATTCTCCCAGATCGTGGCTTTGTGGCTTTGATGTTGCCGCATCGCAGCTGGTTCGCGGGTTTGTTGTTGCGAGGAGCCTGTCCGATATTGACCTTTCTACTGCGGCGAACGATCTGCAGACCTTCTGCGTCGTTCTCGGCCCGAAAAAATCCTCAATGGATTCCAGCGAATACACCTCCGGTTTTCCCAGGCCTGCGGCCTCGCATCTGGCTACACCTCCTTCGCCTCGTCACGAACGGCAATGTCGGACAGGCTCCTTGCCATCTTTGTTTCCTCCTTTGTTGAAATGTGCATTGGCTCTCTCACAGGAGGAGGAGAGCCAATGCACATTTCACGGAGGAAACGTGAGGCAGAAGCCGTCGCCGACTGCCGGAGAGGGATAAGCGGCGGGAGTGACAGTCTTACTGGCGCGAGCGGTGCGCCTCGCAGGTGTTAGCCGGTCGGCCACTGCCGGGCATGGCTACGACAACAAACCCGTAGCCGCGGTGTAGGACCGAGGTGTCAAGCAGTCATGAGATCACATGGAGCGGATCAGCGGCTGGATCAGCGTCCTTCAATTCGCAGGCCGCGGCCGTAGGGAGAGACCAAACTGGTTCATTTCGTTTGTTTGGTTTATTTACTTTGTCTCGTTCATTGGGTTGTCTGATCGGAAAACCAAAGAAGCACATAACCAAATGAACCAAACAAACCAAATGAACCAGAAAGACCAGATGGATGAACAAGGAGCCGAGGCGCATCCGTAGCGAACGGATTGGACGTGACCGGTTCAAATAAGTCAATAGTCATGCCTGACCCTAAATCTCTAGATCTCGAAGCTACTCGCCGGCCAGATGGCCGGGTTCTCGGTTGAACGCCTGGTTCATTTTCTCTCTTTACTAGGCCAAGATGTAGAAGTCACCGTGCGGCAAGCTCCTCGCGGGCGGCGTTATGGAACCGTCCGTTCCAGTCTAGCCAAGAAGCTCGTCAAACGTCCGGGATTGAGCACGGCGACCGCTCTGTCTGGGAAAGCCTCCCGGCCCTGCAGGCCTACGCCTGATCAAGGGGTTCCACGATGAAGGCCTTCAAGGGAAATAGGACGGACAGTCAAAGGCGAGTCGGGTGATGGCGAAATCCGCGCTCATCGCGCGAGCTTCTTTTTGATACTTGTCAGGTCCTCAGGGGTAGATCGCACCCGTATCGTGAGTCCCTCGGCATCATAGGCTTCGGACAAGATATGCATCCGGGCGCGGATCTCTGCCACGACCCCTTGAGCCGTAAACGGAATCCGTAACTCCTCGTCGATCATATCGCGCTCAAAGTACCGCATAATGCGCTCACGGAGCGCCTGCAGATCGTCCTTGCTTCTGGTGGACAGAAAAAAGGCGTCTGGATATTCCGCCTTCAGGATCGCGAGCTCGTCCGGTCCGAGACGATCTTGTTTATTCAGCACCACGAGGCTGGGAATGTCCGTGGCGCCGACTTCGGCTAACACCGTCCGCGTGACGTCGAGCTGGGACCGAAAGGACGGATCTGAGGCATCGACGACAAACAGCAACAGCGAGGCACTGGCTGCTTCATCCAGCGTCGACTTGAACGAAGCCACGAGGTCATGCGGAAGTTTTTTGATAAATCCTACCGTATCGGACATGAGCACTTTGGGACGCGTGTCAGGATACAGGGGCCGGATCGTGGTATCGAGTGTGGCGAACAATTTGTCGGCCACGAGCACATCGATGCCCGTCATCGCGCGCATCAGCGAGGATTTGCCGGCATTGGTGTACCCGACGAGCGCGACCGTCAATTCGTGTTCCCGTCTCGCGCGGCGCGTCTGCTGCTCGTCCCCGATCGCCGCCAATTCCGTCCTGAGTTCTTTCAAGCGATCGCGGATTCTGCGCTTATCGAGCTCAAGACTCGTCTCTCCTGACCCTTTGGCTCCAACCCCCCCGCCTTGCAGCTCGCTGCCACCACGGGTATCACGCAAACGTGGCGCAAGATAATTGAGCCGCGCGATCTCCACCTGGAGCCGGGCCGCTCTGGTGCGAGCATGTCGACTGAAAATCTCAATGATGACGCCGGTACGGTCGAGCACCGGCACGCCGGCGGCACTTTCAAGATTTTTCAACTGGGACGGCG
>JAWXBV010000118.1:0-6948 GCA_034440335.1 Nitrospirota bacterium
CCGCGCCTTTGACAGCCTGGATGCACTCGAAAACCAACGCGTTGACGCGCTGCGCAGTCTCGAAAATAACTGCGAACAGGTGCAATCAATCTGCAACTGGGAGTGGATTATTAATGCTACTTCTAATGCGAATTAGAATAAGACCAGCGAGGCAGAGTAGATGACCTGCCCCCCTGTACATCTGGCGCCCTCGGTCAAGACGCTCTCCGCCCATTGTTCTTGTCATGGTTCTTCAATTCAATGGCATCCCCACTCGATTTCGCCTGCGGTCAATTCTCGAGATTTGTAGCAACGACGGCATTGGCCCGTCAGTATGCCGTTGCAGCCATCTCCACTCACGCGAAAGACAAGGACGTATCGAAGGCCCCCGCAATGAAGACAGAGAGGACCTTCCAGATCGCGCAGGACTGGCACACCTCCAACGTTCTGTTCTCTCCGTACATCAGGAAACCTCACTGACCTGGTATGATTCATCTCTTTCATGCACCCTCACTTCTTGAACGCGAATGCGGGCACGCTTTTCAGCCACACCTCTGCTGCTACGTAGAATGCTACAACGAATTGCAAGACTCAGGCCGCTCCAGCAAATCGAAGCTTTCGCGTCGATCACTCAGAATGCGTCCAATGAATGGAGACATGGATGTCTGTTGCCGCGAGTGAGATCAACGGGCAGAGACATCGCCAGACAAGCAGATTTATTGAACGCACCTGCGTAACTGGTTCAACACACGCGCTGGTCACACAAGGAGATTGGGGCTGGAAGAAACATCGTGTCCGCCGGGGACAAGATGTTTCACTGACCATCTCGTCCTACACTATGAAGGAATCACCCTACACCATGAAGGGAGGCGCCGCGTTCAATTATTTCGTGACGACAATCTCGACTCGGCCTTCTCGCCGCAGTACGTTGATGCGGACATCCTTCGCATCACGTTCAAGCGAGAGGTCAACGGTCGCGTCCCCAATCCTGAGATTCTTGATCTCAATATACTCCAGAAACGGCGGCAAGACCGGTTGCGAAAAGGACAGGCGGGCCAATGGGGCCTCAATTCGCAAACCGAGACAAGACTGAAGCAGCAGAAATAGCGCAACCGAAGACCACGTCTGAGGACTACAGGCCACCGGGTACAGCGTCGGACCCTCGCCAGGCCGACGCGAGAACCCGCACAACAGTTCGGGCAATCGATGCAAATCGAGAAATCGGCTGGCATCGAAGAGGCCGCTAAGAATCTTCAATGCGCCTTGTTTGAATCCATAGGAGGCCATCCCCGCTGCAATGAGCGCATTATCGTGCGGCCAGACCGATCCATTGTGGTACGACATGGGGTTAAAGCGAGCCTCCGTGGCGGCAACGGTTCGGACACCCCATCCATTAAAAAAATCCTCGCTCACTAAGGTCTTGGCTGTTCTCATGCCATGCGCGTGATTGGCAATACCAGTCCAGAGGCAGTGGCCGACATTCGACGTCCTGACTCGACAGGGTTGCTTGAGCCCATCCAAGGCCAAAGCATAGGACGAGAGATCGTTGCACCAGAAGCTTCGCTCGAACTGCGCACGGAGCGTGTCCGCCTCCTTAAGGAGACGATTGGCCTGCTCCAGATGGCCCAGAGCCATGGCCAATTGAGCCGCGTGCCGCTTAGCGGCAAACACGTAACCTTGCACTTCACAAAGCGCGATGGATCCTTCCGCCGAGGTGCCATCTGCATGAAACACGGCATCCCATGAATCTTTCCATCCTTGATGGATGAGCCCTCCTTTCGACCGGCGGCTGTATTCCACGAAACCATCGCCATCGAGATCTCCCGCACGATCAATCCACTGCAAGGCCAGTTCGATATTTGGCCAGATGTGCGTGATGAAGGCCCGATCGCCTGTCCGTTCATAGTACGCTCCAGCTAACATGACGAACAACGGCGTCGCGTCGACGCTGCCGTAGTAGCGGCCGTACGGAATCTCGTTGAGTGCCGCCATCTCTCCCTTGCGTGTTTCATGCAAAATTTTCCCGATCTCTGCATCCCGCTCCGGGATCACCTCCTTCGCCTGGGTCGCCGCCAGATACGCCAATACACCACGGGCGATGCTTGGATTGACCCAGAGGAACTCGAATGCGGTAATGAGGCCGTCGCGCCCGAATGGAGTGCTGAACCATGGGACCCCGGCATAGGGGTATGGGCCGTCGGAGGTGTCTGTGACCATCATGTGGAGGTCGGCAAACGAGCGGTTCAGCCAGGCGTTGAATTGTTCATTCGATGTCACGATGAGGCAATCATCGGCTTTCGCAGCGGAGCGTGCGCGTTCCACTTCGTCGAATGTGTCTTCGTACGCGAGATCACAGCTGATCGGTTTGTCGATGTCGCAGGAAATCGTGAGGTCCCACTGAGCAACTTCTCCTGCCGGCAAGAGCGTCTCACAGTGGATCTCACCGGGGAGGACTTTAGTCGGAGCTGGTGCACAGCGGATGGTCACCCACCGATCCACAGAATCAAGCCCCTCATACCCGAGGGACAATCCATCTTTACACGTGATGGCCTCCAACCGTCGGCCTCGCCGGCTTCGCTTTGTCCCACGGACTTCGAACAGATCGGCAAAATCGGCCTCCACTGAGAAGGAGAGCCGGACTGGAATGGGAAGGAGGCTATAGTTATGGACTCGAAGGCGTTCGAAACAGCGCCCTTGCCATAAGAACCGAGTCCGAGACAGGTGTAGTGCACCGCCCGCGATCTCTACCTGCCCATCACGGGTCAGGCTGGGATTCGTGAGATCGACACTCAGCAAGACGTTATCTTCTTTAACGGATGAGCTGAGCAGCACTGGCCGCTCTCCATCGATGGCCAGCTCGAAACGGGACAGAAAGCGCGTGCCTCCGTGGTAGAGTCCTTGCGAACCCGTTCTGAGAGAGTGAATGTCGCCGTTTCCATCGAACACACCGAACGTGTCACCCTGCTTCAGAACCTCAATGTGGTCATCGGTCAATAAGGAAGAGGTGATGACGATGCGACAGTGATCATTCCGACGAGACACATTTTTCATGATGCGCTTTCACGGTATCGAATGGTCCGGCTCAACCAGCCCCCGAGGAGGGCAGTGAGAAGAAAGATCGTGCCAATGCCTGCTATTCCTGTCGATTCACCAAACCGCTCTGTGACCTGGCCAAATATACTGATCCCACTGATGGCGGCCGTCATCGCGCCCGTGCCATAGAGGCCTAGAACTCGTCCTACCATCATTCGAGGCGTCAGTTCTTGCACCATACCCCAGGCGATTGGAGTAAAGGCTCCTATCCCTCCTCCGATCACAATCATGAGAAAGCTGACCAGGTAGAGGTCTTTAATCCAAACGAGTGCCACAATCGCCAGCCCACTCATCGCACTCGTCGAGAAAATGATGTTGACTCGGTCGGCGAGAGTCCATTCTGTATACCACAGGAGCATGAGCGACATGAGGAGCAATCCGATTCCCATGGAAGACCAGAGATAGCCCACCTCGACCGGCCCCAGGCCCAACAGCTTTCTCGCAAATACAGGAAACAACGTCGACAATGCGCTGGCCCCAAATGCATAGCACCCCGCGGTCATGATCAGCAGCAGGAGGATCCGTTGTGTGGTCACGACGAAGGACAGCCCCTCGATGAAATCTTTCCACGCTGAACCATCGATTATCTTGAGATCTGCAACAGCCGGCTGCATGGCTCCTAGCCGCACCAACCCAAGACATACCGCTGCCACAAAATACGTGGCTGCGTTCAGACACAGCACTTCCTGCGAACCGAACAGGGCAATCCCTATTCCGCTCACTGCTGGACCGAAAATGATACCGAGGCTGGTGGTACTCTGGAGCAGCGCATTCGCTGCCGTAAATTGCGCACGCGGAACGATCAGGGGCACCGACGACGTCAGCGCCGGACTGAACGCCGCCATCGCCACCGCGTCGAAGAGGACAAGGACATACAAGAGGTCGACCGTGAAGGTGTCGGTCGCAACCGCGCAGGGGATGAGGCCCATCAAGACCGCTCGGAATAGGTTTGATCCGACGAGAAAGAATTTTTTTGGGAACCGGTCCACATAGACGCCGATGATGGGACCGAGCACGATAGGAGGAATCGTATGAATCAGTCCAATGATGGTGGTTTTCACCGGCGAGCCGGTGATCGAATACACGAACCAGAGGAGGGCAAGGTTCGAGACGCCGTCGCCGATTTGAGATACCAGCTGGCTGAGCCAGATTAACCCAAAATCTCTTGTAAGGAGCAGGGGGCGGCGGATCACGACGGGGCCCTTTTCCTGTGCGACGTTGGGCGTGGAGGTGAGCGTCGTTGTGAGGAGGGCCCAAGGTTTCACCCCTCACTCTCGATCTTGACCCTATCCGTCTTCACTGCTTTCACTCCTGGAACCTGCCTGGCCGCTTCTACGGCTTCCAACACAATCACTTGGAATCGTACGGTGCCGCTGAGCGACACCACTCCCTGTTCCGTCTTCACATCGAAATTGGCGGACGTCACGGTGACACTTTTGGCAAACAGCTCTTTGAGATGGCGGGTGATAATGTCGTCTTGTTTGTGCGCGATACCCTCCGACAATTCTTTGACCACCTCCAGCTTGTTCACCACAGATTTCACGGTCGGTACCGTGCTCGCAATTTCCGCTGCCGCAGCCTTTTCTGCCTCGGTGGACACTTTTCCCAGCAGCGTGACCTCGTCCGACGCGGACTCCACTTCGATCTCGTACGGAAAGAGGCGGGGATCTCCCAGCAACGCGAGCTTGACCGTGAGAATCAGCGACGACACGGCTTTCCTGCCCGTCCCCTCCCTTCCCTTCTCGACCCCCTCTTCTCCCGTCTCTTTTTTCGTCTTGGGCTCATCACTCTTGAAGGTCTGCGTATTCGGCTGAGCCGGCTTCGACTCCTGAGCAGGCGGCTCGGCTGGAGGGAGGTCTTTCTGTGGCTTAGGAGGAGGAGACTTGGAATCCGCCGTTTTGCTCTGATCGGCAGAAGACTGCGCTGAGAGGATGACTCGCTCACCACTCTGAGCGAGCATCGGATACGCGAGCTGACCTATGAGCAGGACAGACACGCAGAGTGATAGGAGCGCCGCTCCCTGTCCAAAACCAGTGTGCATGAGCCGGGACCATCTCACATCTCTCAGGTTCACTTCCATCGAAATCAGCCTATGCGGTGGCAGGCGATGGAACCGGCTCACGCCGGAATAAGATCGGGAACCGGCGTGCCGAGGTGTCGTCGGCTGAATGCAGCGGCAACCATGGCGGTCGCCAACAACAGCACCCCAATACCCACAAGACTCGTTGCAGGTCCGACGGCGTCCGCCACCCAACCAAACCCTGCCATCCCAACCATGGCAGCGGCCATGGCGCCGGCGCTGAAGGTGGTAAAGACACGGCCTAAGAGAGGTTCGGGCGTCAATTCTTGCAACATCGCCCACACAACCGGCGTGATCACGGCGGTGCAGCCGCCGAATATGATGATGAGCACAGCGGCCATGACCGGCGCCGGCACCATTCCCAGCGTACAGACCGCGATGGCTCCGACGGCCAACGCAGCGGAAACCAACCGGAGGCGGTTTTGGAGATCACCCTGATTAATCCAGCCTAGCCAGGCGGACGCAGCCAGCATACCGATCCCAAGCGACGACCACAGCCATCCCAGTTCAACGGAACTCGCATCGAACAGTTGCGTCGCAAATACCGGCAACAAGAGCATAAAGGCGCTCACGCCTAAGCTATAGAGGGCAGCGGTACACATGAGCAGGAGTACGGTTCGATGCTGGACGAAGATAAATCGATACCCCACCAACAGGTCTTGGACGAGCGTGGCTCGATCGGCCGATTGCGCGCGCGATTGCAGCGTCTCACGCAGGCGAATCGGCATGAGGCACAACGCCGATACCAAGAACGTGGCCGCATCAAGGTACAACACGTTGTGGGCTCCGATCATCGCAATCCCCACTCCGCTGACTGCTGGTCCAACCAAAAGACCGATATTGGTCGTCCCTTGAATCAACGCGTTGGCGGCGGTCAGTCGAGCGCGAGGGACGAGAAGCGGGACAGCCGATGCCAACGCCGGGCCGAACACCGTGGACACAATCGAGGTCGCGAAGACAAGCACGTAGAGCCATTCGAGCGTCAACGCCCCCAGGGCATACAGCAAGGGAATGAGCATGACCGCCCCCGTACGGATGAGGTCCACCCAGATCATCACCGGCTTCTTCCTCACCCGATCGAGATAGACACCGATGAGCGGACTGAAAATCAACGGCGGAATCGTCTGGAGCAATCCGACCAACGTCATCTTGAACGCCGACCCTGTCAGT
Organism: Nitrospirota bacterium; assembly: GCA_034440335.1. GTDB lineage: Bacteria > Nitrospirota > Nitrospiria > Nitrospirales > Nitrospiraceae > Palsa-1315. The sequence goes on from JAWXBV010000118.1 coordinate 6,323, forward strand.
TCATACACGAACCACAACAGCGCCACCTTGTTCATGCCGTCGCCGATCTGGGACACGACTTGGCCGGAAAACAGCAGGCCGAAATCCCTCGTCCTCAACAAATCCCACCCGGATCCTGTCCGATCTTTCACCACCCTGTCGTGGTCAGCCACACCAACGCCTCCTCTATTTCCTCTGGACCTGAGCCACTCACCTCTTCACAACCTTCGAAGACGAAGGTTCCGACGGCGGCCGGCCTCTACGCGAGTTCCCAGAACCGCGGCCACGCCACATTGACAATCGCCAGGCCTCCATTCGTTGGCTGGGGGAACTTCATAGAGACTGATCCCTGTTTACGCATTGGCCGAGAACGTAGGCCAGGAGGCGAAACTCGGGTCCTCTGCTTCTCTTTCGCAGGTGTTCCTCATCGCCTGTTCATAGACTCGCACATAATCCAGCGCCATTCGTTCAACACTAAACCGCTGATCGAAGGCCCAACGACAGCGCCGACGATCGATGTCAGGAATACGCTGGACGGCCGCCGTCATCTCGTCGAGCCCCTCGCAGACGAATCCCGTCACGCCGTCCTCAATGATTTCAGGAATGGATCCACGCCGATAGGCCAAGACAGGGGTTCCGCAGGCGAG
>JAWXBV010000119.1:0-14248 GCA_034440335.1 Nitrospirota bacterium
ACGCTCTTCAGCACTCAAGTGTGTGTAGCATCGTTTTGGCATGGCAACACCTTAGCCCATCAGGGCCGGTAGTGTTGCACTTGGAGTTAGAACTCAAGAAGGATACATCGCAGAAATCGATCTGATTCGGATTCGCTTGCAGATGGTGGACTTTCACTCGCAGGTGATCCAATCGCTGCAGGCGGCAGAATCGGCGAGAGGCGATCTTCGTCAGTTGCTGCGGTTATCCCCCAAGACGGTGCTGGAATTGACCACGGAGTTGGGTTTCCGCCGGATCGATCCCGATATCGAAATGTTGCGCGTGGCCGCTCTGGATGTGCGTCCGGACATCCGGGCCAAGCGCTTTACTCTATTCCAGCGAGAATCCGATCTGAAGCTGGCGGAGGCCTACCGGGTTCCCGATGTGACGATCGGAGCCGGATACGCGATTCAAGGAGTGCGAGGGCCTGATAATCCAGGCCAAATCGCGGTCAACGCCGGCATTCCCTTGCCCCTGTTCAACCGGAACCAAGGTGGGATTCATCAGGCGGAGGTTTCCCTTCAGTCGGCGGAAGCCGACTTGGATAAGACTGTCAATCTCGTCGAAAATGAAGTGGAGGTTGCCTATCGCAACCTGCTACAGAGCCGGCGATTGGTCGAAGCCTATTTCGGTGAAGTGTTGGAAGACGCCCGTGCAACCTTGACCATTGTCGAACGAGCCTATGAACGGGGGGGCGCGACGATTCTCGATCTACTTGATGCTGCGCGCACGTCGCGAATGATTCAGCAAAACTATATCGAAGCCCTGTTCAACTATCAGCACAATCTCTTTCAGTTGGAAAGTTCCGTGGGACAGGAGATCAAGTCGTGACGAATCGGATCAACGCTGTGCGAACGGTCCCTATCTTGGCATTCGCCTGTCTGGTTCTCTCTGCCTGCGGGCAAGGGGAACAACCTCCCGTCTCCAACGCCGCCACGACCCTACCTCAAGTGGGTGAGTCGGCGGCGGAATTGCACCCACGGGTGGAAACGGCCCTTGTCGAACTTGGGTCGGGAGCCCATAACCTCACGTTGGTGGGGAAAGTCGCCTATGGGGAGGATCGATATTCAAGGATTTCTTCTCCGCTTCAAGGGCGAGTCCTGGAGGTGCGGGCGCATTTGGGTGATCGTGTGCAGGCAGGCAATGTGCTGTTGGTGTTGGATAGCCAGGACATTGCCCAAGCCTATTCGGAATATGTCAAAGAAGAGTCTGAGCTTCAATATGCGACAAGGGCTCGTGAGTTAGCCAAGGACTTGTATGAGAGTAAAGCGTTGCCGTTGAAGGACCTCAAGCAAGCGGAAAACGAATTGATCAAGGCACGTGCGGAATTTCGCCGCACAAAAGAACGATTGTTGTCCTTGCGTGTTCCCACGGAGGAACTCAATAAACCACTCGAGCAGCAGCAAATCACGTCCAGATTCGAAATGAAAAGTCCTTTAACCGGGATCGTTGTGGAACGCAATGTGACGCCAGGACAGTCGATCGGGGGAGACTCCGGCCACGTCCTGTTCACGGTGGCCGACCTCGACACGCTACAGGTGATCGCGGATGTCTACGAACGGGATCTCGCCTTGGTGAAGGAGGGACAGTTTGCCAGCGTGACCGTGGAGGCCTACCAGGACGTAAGTTTTCCCGCGACCGTGACCACCATCGGCGATGTGGTAGATCCGGCGTCGAGGACGATTAAGCTGCACGCCTTGGTCAATAATAAGGATCATCGACTGAAGCCGGAGATGTTCGCGCGCCTCCATATCGAGGTCGGAGAGTCCACGCTGCTGCTCATGATTCCTCGCGAAGCGGTATTGGAAGAGGATGGGAAGCAGTTTGTGTACGTCGTCGAAGGCGCCGACCAGTATGTCAAGCGAGATGTCAAGGTGAGCACGATTTCTCCGGATCAGGTGCGTGTGTTGGAAGGCCTGGCGTCGGGAGAGCGCCTCGTGACTAAAGGCGTCGTTTTGATCAAGGGGCAGGAAATCAGCTGTCGGCCAACCAAAGCGAGAGCCTGTCCTCCCTCGTCCGGCCACGCGAAAGGGTAGCGTCCTCACGTGGTGTCTCTCCTCCTTGAAATTGGATTCTAAGCGCACCCCATGATAGCCAGAATTGTTGAACTCTCTCTCATCCAGCGGGTCATGGTCTGCATCCTGGGCTTTCTGCTTTTTTTCGGCGGGCTCTACGCCTTTCATACCCTCGATATCGTCGCCTATCCCGATCCTTCACCGCCGATGATCGAGCTGATCACCCAGCAGCCCGGGTGGTCGGCCGAAGAGGTCGAACGCCAAATCACAGTTCCCCTGGAAGTCGCACTCAATGGCATGCCGGGCCTCACGGACATTCGATCGCTCTCAATCTTTGGGTTGAGCGACATCAAGATTTATTTCGATTTCGATACAGAGATCTTTCGCGACCGTCAGGAAGTATTGAATCGGCTGACCTCGGTGCAATTGCCTTCTGGGGCGGCGCCGTCGCTGTCTCCTTGGTGGGCGATAGCCGAAATCTATCGGTATGAACTCACGGGGGCGGGCGAGACGACGCTCACGGATTTGAAAACGATTCAGGATTGGCAGGTCCGTCGCGAGTTCCGACGCATTCCCGGTGTTATCGACGTGACCACGTTCGGGGGGACGACCAAAGAATATCACGTCGAGATCGATCCGGGGCGATTGATCAACTACGGGGTCAGTCTGTCGCAGGTGATGTCCGCCTTGACCAATAGCAATGCCAATGTCGGAGGAAACTATCTGACCATCGGCCCGCAAAACTACAACATTCGTGGACTGGGCCTCATCACTGGGATCGCGGATATCGAAAACGTGATGGTGGCCGAAAAAAACGGGACGCCGATTTTCATCAGGACACTGGGGAATGTGGTCGTGGGTTCCCGGGTGCGCTTAGGGAAGGTCGGCATCGATGACCGCGACGATGTCGTGGAAGGAGTCATTCTGCTCCAGCGAGGATACAAGGCGCTCAATGTTCTTGAGAAGGTTCGCGAAAAGGTTGAGGACCTGAACGCCGGGAAGTTGCCGTCCGGCGTGAAGATCAAAACCTTCTATGATCGCACGGCGTTGATTCATACCACGGTCGAAACCGTCACGGACATTCTCCTCACCGGCATGGCCTTGGTGTTTCTCATCTTATTCGTGTTCCTGGGGCACCTACGCGCGGCGCTGATTGTGGCGTTGACCATTCCGCTCTCATTGCTCTTTACCTTTTCGATGATGGTCTTCATCGGACAGTCGGCGAATTTAATCTCGCTCGGGGCGATCGATTTCGGCATTATCGTGGATGCCACGCTGATTATGGTGGAAAGCATCTTTTTCCATCTGGCACATACGAAGAAGATCGAAGGCGTGACGGTCGACCAGAAGATCGTGAGGGCCGCCCGTCAGGTAGGACAGCCGATTTTCTACTCCACGGCGATTATCGTGGTGGCGTTCATTCCGCTCTTTACGATGACGGGGGTGCCGGGGAAGATCTTCGCGCCCATGTCCATCACCTATGGGTTTGCCTTGGTGGGCGCGCTCTTGATGGCCTTTACCTTGGCCCCTGTCCTGTGTTCCTTCTTCCTCAAGGGGACGATTAGTGAGGACGATACGGCGATCGTGCGGGGAATCCGTCGTCTCTACAACGGTATTTTGGGGTGGGCGCTAGATCATCGGGCTGTTGTCGTCGGGGCCTGCGTCGGGGTTCTGGCGCTGACATTTGGGGCGCTACGGGTGGTTGGAGGGGAGTTCATGCCTGCGCTGGAAGAAGGGAATCTCTGGGTGCGTGCCACGATGCCCGTGGATATTTCCTTCGACCAGGCGGCGCAGTTAACGACCGAGATTCGTCAGTTGATCCGCGAATCGCCTGAAGTCACGAATATTGTGTCACAGCTGGGTCGTCCGGACGACGGTACCGATCCGACGAGTTTTTTTAACGCCGAGTTTCTGGCCAATCTCAAGCCGGAAAAGGAATGGCGGCCCGGGCGGAGTAAAGATGCGTTGATCGAAGAGATTGAGGGGCGGCTGAAAGTCATTCCAGGAATCATCTTTAATTTTTCGCAGGTGATTCAGGATAATGTGGAAGAGGCCATGTCGGGGGTGAAGGGGGAGAACTCCATCAAACTGTTCGGGGCCGATTTGAAGATCATGGAGGCGAAGGCCGCTGAGATCGAGCATGTCATGCAGCAGATCAAAGGCGTGAAAGATCTGGGGATCTTCCACCTCACGGGGCAGCCGAATCTGTTGATCCAGGTCGATCGTGAGGCGAGCGCGCGTTATGGACTACAAGTGTCGGATGTGAATGCCGTGGTGCAGGCTGCCGTCGGAGGTCAGGCCGTGACCCAGGTGTATGAAGGAGAACGGTTGTTCAATCTCGTCGTCCGGTTTCTTCCGGAGTTTCGACAGGATGTCGACGCGATCGGTAATATCTTGGTCAGTACTCCGGATGGCGCGCACATTCCCTTGAAGCAGGTGGCCTCGATCACGACGCAGACCGGAGCGTTTATTATCTATCGCGAGAACAACGAACGCTATATTCCGATCAAGTTCAGTGTGCGGGATCGTGACCTCCAAAGTGCCGTAGAAGAGGCCCAAGCTCGCCTGGCCAAGGAGGTGAGCCTTCCCGACCACTATCGCATGGAATGGGCCGGTCAATTCGAGCAGCTCACAGGAGAGAAACAGCGAATGGCTGTGGTGGTACCCATCAGTCTCGTCATCATTTTGTTTCTGTTGTACAGCGCCTTCGATTCGATCAAGAATGCCCTCCTGGTGTTGAGTACCGTTCCCTTTGCGTTGGTGGGAGGCGTCCTCTCCCTTGTGGCCACTCACACGAATTTCAGTATCTCAGCCGCGGTCGGCGTCATTTCGACTCTGGGGGTGGCCATCCTCGGTGGGGTACTGTTAATCTCCCGCATCGAAGAATTCCGGCTCACGGGGCTGACGCTTCGGGAGGCCGTTCGGAAGGGGGCCGATGTGCAGATGCGTCCGATTCTCATGGCGACGTTGGGCGCAGCCATCGGGCTATTGCCGGCCGCACTGGCGACAGGCATTGGATCGCAGGCACAGAAACCGCTCGCACTCGTCGTCGTGGGTGGGATGCTGACAGCCGCGGTACTGATATTGGTCGTCTTGCCGGTGTTATACGAAATCGTCCATCGGCGCGAGGCGAGTCGTAGCGAACGAAGAGAAAGGGGATGATCGTGCAGCACCGACATGTGTATTCCTGGGGAATTGTTCTCTTCGTGGTGTTGGTGGGACTGGCTCAGACCCTGTGGGCTGAATCCATAGGGAAAGAAAGGGTCTTTCCGGCCCAGGTGCCCTACGAGGCGCCTCCGAAGGGACAGGATCTGTCGGCTGAATCCGTTCCACAGAATACGAAACCGTTGACGTCGGAAGAGACCCAACGGGCGGAAGCGCTCTTGCCGTTGCTGGAAGGTCAACAAGAGTTTTGGGCGATGGGAGAATTCGTGCATCTCGGTGAGCCGTCCGTGCCGGTCCTGGTCAAAGGCTTGACGATGCCAGGGCCACGCATTCGCTACAACGTCATTGAAACAGTGTCGATGTTGAAGGCGGCCTCCGCGGTTCCGGCCCTTGTCTCAGCCGCCAAGGAGCCGAACGAAATCCCACGGGTGCGTGAACATGCCTTGCGCGTGGCTGTTCGATTGGATGCGGCTAAAGCCGTGGAGGCGATCGAGGTGATGGTCAAGGATCAGAATTCGTCGATTCGGAAGGCCGCGGCGTTTGAGGCTCGGTATGTCAGAGAGAAGACGGTGATACCGATTCTGATCGGGGTGATTGCCGATGAGGAACGGTTTGTCGCACTCTCAGCGGTGCAGTCGCTCTGGATTCTGACTCGTCATGAAACGGAGTTTCATGATTGGGAGACGTCGACCACGCAAGACCGTCAAGAGTGGACGACCGAGTGGGTGGAATGGTGGAATAGCCAAAAGGACAGCTTTGAAATCCCAAACCACAAACAGCCTGCACGGGTCCGCTAGACGAGCGTGACGCGCGCGACAGGCGAGAAATACGCGACGTGGACAGATTATTTCAGGCACTCGTCTCGCTGGTCCCGCATGTCACACGTGTTCCGCGCGTCTCGCGGGGCTAGGCCTCGCTTGCGGGGGCAAAAAATCCTGTGCTATATTTTGTGTGCCCATTCCGTTGCCGCATGATGTGAGCGACGAGAGAAGGATGAGAGAGACGCACTATGCCTACGCTCCGGATTGCAAAGCTTGGTAATCCCGTCTTGCGCCAGATGGCAGCGGCGGTCGACCCTCGCGACATTCGCACGTACGAGCTCCAGCAATTCATCGACAATCTGATTGAGACCATGCTGGATGAACCAGGGATCGGCTTGGCGGCGCCCCAGGTGTCGCACTCGATTCAATTGGTCGTGATGGGGTGTGAAGGGGAAGATGGATTTCCTCAGACAGTCCTCATCAACCCCAAGATTGTCTTCTATGGTCCACAGCAAGTCGAAAATTGGGAGGGTTGTCTCAGTGTGGATGGGTTGCGAGGAAAGGTGACGAGGCCGTCAGTCGTGAGAGTGCAGGCGCTGGATCGTCTTGGTAAATCGATGGACTTCGAAGCGACCGGTCTCTATGCCGTCTGTATCCAGCACGAGATGGACCACCTGATCGGCAAGGTGTTTTTAGATCGGATGACCGATATGTCGACCCTCACGCAGCTCCCGGAATTCAGTAAGTACTGGCAAGACGACCCCATCCCGGCCATTTAACCCACTGTGAAGACCCTGCGCGAGTGACAACCCTGCTTCGAGTGCTCCAGTATCTCAGCCCACACCGTTCCATGGTGGTCGGCACGTTTGTGTTTGCCGGGCTCGCGACCGCATTTGAGTTAATTCCTCCGTGGCTGATCAAAGTCATCATCGACGATGTCATCCAGGCCGGTCGGACCCAGATCCTGGTATGGGTCTTTCTCGCGCTCTGTGCCGCCTATGTACTGCGGAACGTCTGCGGATCGATCCGAATCCGGTTGAACAATGGGCTGGAGCAGCAAGTCGTGCATGACTTGCATGTCCAAGTATTCTCGGCGCTTCAGCGATTGTCGATCAGTTTCTACGAGAATCGCCCGACGGGCGAGATCATGTCGAGAGTGTTAAACGATACAGAGCACATGCAGCGCATCTTCGTCGACGGGCTCGAAGAGATCATTACGGCCGGGCTCACGCTGACCGGGATCATGATCATGCTGTTCATGCTCAATTGGAAACTGGCTCTGTTGGCGCTTGTGCCGATTCCCCTCTTGATCGTGGGAGCGGCCCTATTCACCAAACGTGTCCATGGGCATTATCGCGCGATTCGAAAGGGCTCGGCCGAATTGAACGCCCTCTTGCAAGACATGCTGGCAGGCATCAGAGAGACGATGGGTTTCAATCGCCAGCCCTACGAGCAGGAGCGATTCGATCGGAAGAGCGATCGTTGCCGGCAAGATACCTTGAAGGCCATGTTCCTCTGGTCGTACTATTCACCAGGGATGATGCTGATCGGGAGTCTTGGCGGGGCCATGGTGCTCTGGTTCGGCACCACTGAAGTGTTAGAGCATCGTCTTTCCGTGGGCGAGCTTGTGATGTTCATCTCGTACCTCGCACTCTTCTATGTCCCGATCAATCAGATTCACTCCGTCAATCACATGTTGCAACATGCCTTGGCCGCAAGCGAGCGAGTGTTCGAAGTGCTCGATCTTGTTCCAGAGGTCAAGGATCGTCCGAACGCTCATGCACCGGTCCCTCGATTGCGTGGAGAGGTCGCCTTTCATCATGTCGGATTTCATTATCGAGCCGATGCGCCGATCTTGACCGACGTTGTGATAGCCGTCCAAGCAGGGGAGCGCATCGCGCTCGTCGGTCCGAGTGGAGCGGGAAAGAGCACCACGCTGAAATTGCTGATGCGGTTTTACGATGTCACGCAGGGGGCCATCACGATCGACGGGTACGATATTCGCGAGCTGCCCATAGCGTTTCTTCGAAGCCAGATCGGACTGGTTCAGCAAGAACCATTCTTGTTCAACGGCACGGTGAGAGAAAATATTCTGTACGGTGATCTGATGGCTGGGCAGGACGAGGTCGAGGCAGCGGCCAAGGTGGCCCGGGCGCATGACTTCATCATGGCGCTTCCGGAGGGGTACGACACCTGGATCGGGGAGCGCGGCGTCAAGTTGTCCGTCGGGCAGCGGCAACGCGTCTCGATCGCCCGTGTGATTCTGAAGGACCCTCCGATCGTCATGTTCGATGAGGCCACATCCAATATCGACACCGAGACCGAGGTCAAGATTCGTGAGGCGCTGGACGATCTCACAAAAGGGCGGACCACGATCATCATTGCCCATCGCCTCTCCACTATTCACGGTGTCGATCGCATCATTGTCGTGGATCATGGTCGTGTGGTCGAAGACGGAACGCATGAGACATTGATTGGGCGTGAGGGGGTGTATGCACGGCTCTATGACGCCCAATTCCAAGTTTAGCTGCAGGATGCTGAAAAAGCCCGCCAGCAGCGTTCTCGCATCGTTCAGATCCTCAACGTACCCCAGAGGGTACGCCTCCGGTCTTCACTCGCTGCGGCCTTGCTGGACGGGCTTTTTGAGCATCCTGCAAGGCTGTGGGCCGTTGGCTCAAACGTGTAACATTTGAATCTCAGACGTGCAAGGTAGTTCCCACGTAGCCCGCAAGTTACGGGAAGTGTGGCCGTTGCGGATCGATCTTGCCTGCCAGTATACTAAGCCAACTTTGTAAGGAGCGTAGGCCGATGGTGCTGATATATGAAAGCGATCCGTTAGATGACGAGGATGCGCGCGGGCGGTTCTATCATGTCTGCCGTGGGCGCATCGATCGGACGGAAATCCAGCTTCCGGCTGGTGAGAAGATCTACGAATGCGCCGTGTGCGGGATCGACCTCGAAGCGGAAGATTTTTGGCTGGCGAGGCAGAAAGGGTCGGTGTAGGTCACTATGTCTAAGAGCATAGGGAGGAAAACTGTAGGCGTAGCGCGTGGACTCATGATGCTCTGTGATACTTGTTACGCTCAGGTCATGGCCGATAAACTCACCGACGAGAAGAACTTTGTCGCCGATGCCGAGACCCTCTTTGATACCATCTGCTTCGGGTGCACCGACATCAATCGGCCGCTCATCGACGACATGGCTGGTAGCGGGGAGTGAGGATGTTGAAAAAGCCTCTCTTCTCACCCGCCCACCCCTGGCAGCTACTTCACCCACCCACCCTGAGTCTGCCAAGACAGCCTCTTTGCCCAGGGACGAGCCTTGCACCAAGCGTCGATCTCGCATCGCTCAAACCCAATGTGCTGAAACAGTACGCCTGGGGTTTCTGTGAGCAGATTGGCGCATAAGCATGCTGGTATATGTCCAGCATCGCAATTCGATATGTTGGAGGAGAGGCCATGAACCAATGGTTTGGTCGCCGTCAATGCCACATCATCAAATCGCCTGGTAAGGCATTCCTGGCGCATGTGATGGTGATGACAGCTGTGGCGTGGGCCTGCAGTTCGGGCTTTGTGCAGGCAGAGTCGAGCAAGTTTGGCGCATACTCCGGCACCATCACTGTGTCGGGAACCCATATCGATCCTCAAGTAAGTTATCGCGCGAGCGTGAAGGTCAGCCTGCCGGTTACCCAACGTGACAGCAGATCCGCCACTGCCGAGTTTTTTTCTGGCGAAGCGCCGACCGCAACCGTCTTGCTCTCGCAATGGGACGAATCCTTCAAGGAAAAATTTGAGGACTCGGACGGCAAGTTCAGAAGCTGGACCTGTTCGCTTGCCGCTCCAATCGAGGTCCCCATGATGCCGACAGGCGTTCTCAACGTTGACTTGAAGGGCAAGAAACACGCGCTATCGATTACGTTGTTATCTACCAAGGAGGTTGCGTTCAACTGCATGCATTCACGCTCGGGCGCGTACAAGAAGAAACAAGGGGTAAGCCTGTACATTGGCACCGGTACCCCTGGGATGCAGGACGAGACACAGTTGCCATTTTCTGATGCGGCACGTTTGAACGCGAGCTACACACTGATGCCGACCGCCGACACCAAGGGACAACTCGGTCCGATCATCCAAGAGTGGGATCTGCGACTAGCGCGCTGATCCCGATACACCATTGACTGCCATCTCCGAACCCACCCCAGGCACTGGTGATCAGCCTATCCACCGCGCTATCTCCATTCGATGTACAACTCAAAGGGGCGGACTACGGGATCACACTCATTAGCCGTTGCCGGATTTTATCTGTGATGAGGAAGAAGGAAGAAGAGTACCTATGAGCCAGATTAGAGTGTTTCGAATGATCGCGTTAGCCGAGGGGATTTCGTTTCTCACCTTGTTAGGCATTGCGATGCCGATGAAGTATTTCATGGGCATGCCGGAGGTCGTGAGAGTCGTCGGGTCAATACACGGAGGATTGTTTCTGCTCTATGTCGGCCTGTTGGCCGTAATACACGTTAGACAACGATGGTCGTTCATGTTTTCATTGTATGCATTCGTTGCGTCTATTATTCCGTTTGGAACATTTGTCTTGGACAAACAACTCCGTGAGAAAGAAGTGGTGGCGAACTGATCAGGGAGGAACATTCTTTTTGTGAGTGCAAGGTTCTACCGTTCGACCACCTTGGAGACAAAACAAAGCGGCCCCCTAATCTTTTCGAAACCTGCAACACCGAGGTCATGACTGAGACATGAGCCGGCGACAAGAACTTTGCGGCAGGTGCCAGCAAGTAGCGTCTTCCCATTTCCTCTTTCCATCCGCATCACAAGCCGCTAGCAGGATGCTGAAACAGTCCGCCCGCGGCGTTCCCTGCCTTCGCCGAAGCGCTTCGCGCAGGCAGGTCGCATCACCCAGAGGCTCAACGTACCAGTGAGATTCTCGGAGGTCGGAAGCACGAGAGGGGCTTATCCGTTCGCCAAGATTCATTGCACGGGCGAACAGCCCACATGAAGTGCGGTCGTACCTCTTCGCTTCTTCGCTCGCCGGGGTTGGGTGGGTGAGAAAACATGGCCTTTTTGAGCATCCTGAGACTATTATGACATCGACACCAAATGGAAGACTCCAACGGCATTTTGTGCATAGATCGAGTTTTTCCACAGCCTGCTAAAAGGCGACGACCGCACTGTACCCATATGAAGACAGGCATTCCGTTCACACAACCGAGAACACCACTTGCATCGACCTCCATGGGGAAACCCCTCACTCATGCGCGAATCGGGCTGCGTCTGAGGTGTGTCGATCTTGGCGTCTCTCAGAAATGGGTGGAAGCATGCTGATCACGAAGAACTTTTCGGCAAAAGACTTTCCTGTCATTTGCGTGGGCGGCTCGGCCGGTGGCCTCGACGCCTATATCCGGTTGCTCACACATCTGCCGGCTGATATGGGGGTTGCGATCGTTATTGTGAACCACATCACCATACTGCCCACAAAGCTCCATGAGATTCTTCCACACTATACAACCATGCCGGTTGAGCTGATCACGGAACGCTTAGACATTCAGCCCAACCACGTATTCATCATCCCGGCAAATCGCGACTTACACGTCAGTAATGGAGAGTTCCGTCTCAAGCCGATATCGAAGCCCCGAGGATGGCCTGACGTGATTACCGTGTTCTTATGTTCCTTGGTGCGTCACTGGGACGGAAAACTGGTCGCGGTCATTGTCTCTGGTTTAGATGGGGATGGAGCCGCAGCACTGAGCAGTATTAAGCAAGTCGGCGGCATTACCATCGCACAGTCGCCAGAGACAGCCAAAGAGCCGGATATGCCTGAGAGTGCTATAGAAAGCGGGAATATAGATTTTGTGGGTTCCCCCGAGGGTATCGCAGAGGAGCTGGTGCGGATTGCGCACGCGTCCGTGATAAAGACAGGAACCCCCGGTGCAACGCAGCCATCTTAACCCGCATTACTCATGACCATTCATCGCGAAATTGGGCAGTCGCATTGTGAGACGGGTGCGTAGAGCTGCGAGAGTGCCAGCCGAAAGCGCGTCGCAGCAGTGAATCCGCGATTGCAGCAGAGTTGCTCGTGATAGTGCGGGTTAAGCGACGCCGGCACAAATCCTTAGCGAGCTGCAATGACAATAAAAGGGGTCGGGAGCCTTTGTTTATCTGGTCTTCAAGAATTAAGACTCCCGACCCCTTTCGTATCCGCAAACCCTCAACGCACTGAAACAGTATGTCTCGGGCTCTCGCTCGGTGCGGCCTTGCTGGACGGTCTTTTGAACATCCTCATAGTGCTAGTCTCCGGTAAGAGCGAACACATTTTTGAGTATGCTGTCTGTGTCGCATTGACGGGGCACTTGTGGCATATGACAATTAATTTAGCAAAAGAGGTCCCTCTCGCATGACACAGCATCTGAACCCAGCGGACTATCTCAGAGCAGAGCGAGAAGCATTCTATGTTGGAGTTCGCACAGAGAGGTTACCACTTGTCGTAAACGATTCCGTCTGTGTGAAAGAAGGCGCCAAGAAGGGACGGTTTGCTGCTGTGATTTCCTTGGAGTGTATCGACCCCGAGCCATTCTATTTCGTCGAGCTTGGTCCGAATGGTGACGATATTGTTCTACATCTTTCGCATCTTGAGCGTGTCGATAAATGAAGAGCCGAACCAGCGCTGCAGCGAACCTGGCTATCGCTCGTGGCGTGCTGACGAATGTTTGGCTGGCCGTAGTACTGAGCGTTTGCAGCGGGCCCCGTCTTCCCGCTTGTCGAAACTCGACTGATTCCTCGGTGAAGCGTGGCTCGTTGGGGATAAGAGCGTATGGATAATGGCAGGAAACAGGAGCTGATAGCATGGTCAACAAAAGTTCTGCTTCTTCTGCACCCGCTATCGGCCATACGCCATATGCTCTTTTCTTTGCCGGTGGCGGCAGAGGTCAGTGACCCTATCTCATCCCCTGTGGTAAGCTTCTCCCCATGGAGGCGCCTATGGATGCTCGATACATGAGCCGTGATCCTGAGGTCATGAGTGGCACATTGTGTTTCAAGGGCACACGTGTCCCCGTGCAAAACCTTTTCGACTACCTTGAAGGAACCTCCTCGCTTGAGGAGTTCCTGCAGGACTTTCCCTCTGTGTCTCGAGAAGCTGCCGTAGCCGTTATCGAGGACGCAAAGAGCAGGCTGTTCGCAGATGCGATTGCTTCTTGACGAGTCTGTCCCGGTTCGCCTTCGGCGGTCTTTGCCAAGTCACTCGGTTCAAACCGTAGTTGAAATGGGCTGGGGAGGAGCAAAGAACGGCGCTCTCTTGGTTCTTGCGGCCAAGGAGTTTGACGCATTTCTCACTGTCGACAAGAGCCTCCCTTACCAGCAGAACGTGGCAAACCTCCCGATAGCAGTCATTGTAGTGGAAGCCCATTCAAACGAATTCGCCGCACTCCTGCCACTCGTTCACAACCTGGAGCAAGTACTTGGCCGTCTGCAGCCCTGTACTTTGATGCGGGTTGGGGCATAACCAGGCATGGGAAAACAAAGGTGGGACATTCTGGATTTTCCTGGGTGACCGCTTGGATTTGATATTTGATGAGGAAGAAGGAAGAAGAGTACCTATGAGCCTAATTAGAATGTTTAGAATGATCGCGTTAGCCGAAGGGATTTCATTTCTCACCTTGTTAGGCATTGCGATGCCGATGAAGTATTTCATGGGCATGCCGGAGGTCGTGAGAGTCGTGGGGTCAATACACGGAGGATTATTTATGCTCTATGTCGGTCTGTTGGCCGTGGTACATTTTCGGCATCGATGGTCGTTGTTGTTTTCACTCTACGCATTTGTTGCGTCTATTATTCCGTTTGGAACATTTGTGTTGGACAAACAACTGCGGGAGAAAGAAGTTGTGGCGAACTGATCAGGAAGGAACATTCTTTTTGTGAGTGCAAGGTTCTACCGCTCGACCACCGTGGAGACAAAACAAAGCAGGTATCCGCAGTCTGCTGTACGGTATGTGAGCCCTTCCAGGAAAGGGTGTTACGCCAATCCGCATAAGAACCCGTGATACATGGTCGATTGGACCCAACTCATTGAACGAGCGTCAAGTATGGCGTATTGTTCCATAGAATTTCTGGCCGGTTATACGGACTGAAGTCGACAGATACAGCTCTTACGCGGATCCGCCAAAACATTGCTAGCCCGCATTATTTAGTGCGCCGTGAAAAGGCGCTGTGTGTCTCACAGGTGCAAGTCCTGTCTGGGGAGTTGTCGGGACACCCCAGTAGCTACCGAGACGGCCAGCAGGGTAA
>JAWXBV010000120.1:0-2636 GCA_034440335.1 Nitrospirota bacterium
CGCGGGGCTCTGCCGGCTGGGCCGATGGTGATCTTCGTGCACATTGCGTCCGTGTGGGTTCCCTTTACCAGTGAGTCGAAGGAAGCCATTGCGGAGTACGACGAGATTCATAAGGAAATTACCCTGGCGCTTCGCGAGTGCGGGCGGCGGCTTGGGCTCTTTCTGCGTCGACGCGAGCGGGCAGCGAGTGAATTCCGGCGGCGCAATATTTTCGAACTCTATATCGAGGAAGTCGTCGAAGCCTGTAATCGGTTGAAAGGCGGGAAGTTGCCTACCGCGAAGCTCAAAGCGCAGCTCCAGAAAATTGCCTCCTCGCGGACCGGCGGCATCAAGACGGACGAAACGCTCGGCAAGACCGGCGCCGGACCGGAAGGTCTGCCGCATTCGATTATCGTCACCGCTGAAGGCATTGATGGAGATGTCCCGCCGACGACTGACCTAACCGATTCCCTTGCGCCGCCGTCAGACGTTCCCGAGGAGATAGGCATCAGAGAGAAGCCGGATTCTTCAAAATCCGGTCGGAAACCAGTTGGAAAGACGAGGTTGATGAAGAAAGAGAACAGTCAGGCCGCACCCCCCCCATCGCCTCAGAAAAAAACTTCTTCCTCACGGCCTCAAGCAGGCTCGGCCAAACGTGGCCGCAAGGTTCGCCCGACAGGGAAAAAACAGTAAGGACGACGTATGGCGAAGACGAAAATCACAAGGAACGGAGCGGTCGAGAAGAAACTGATCGGGCTGGCCGATCTGGTCATCACAGCCGCGCAGCGGGCCAAAGATCCGACGATGGCGATTCCGATTCGCGCTCTTTCCAATGTGACCTTCAACGAACGCAAGGGCCTGCTTGAGATGGGAGATAAGAAGCAGGCTCGTTCATTCTTCAACGTCGGCATGGCCAAGAAATTCATGCAGACCATCTTGGTCGCAGATGCGCTCTCAGAGCTGCAGCGCGCAGAACTGACGACGTCGCTCAGAGAGATCTACTACCGGACGAAACATACGATTCAAGACTCGCACGAGAATACGTTCGACACGCAGGACGAATCGGACCCGATCATTGAGGATTTGGAAGTATCGCTCACGGCACTCCGTGAAGAGTTGCATGTGCGCGCGGAGAACGGGGGGAGTATCGTCGGCCCACTTGTGCTTGGAGACGACGGCGATCGCGTGGATTGCGCGAAGCTGGGCAAAGGCGGCTACTCGGTTCCGTCGATTGTCGAGCCGGAGTATGTGGAGATCCGCCGCTGCACGGCAGACTTTGTGCTGTTGGTGGAAAAGGGCACGCAGTGGAACCGCCTCTCGGAAGACAAATTCTGGCGTCGCTATAACTGTGTGCTGTTGACGGGAAATGGACAGCCACCCCGTGGGGTTCGCCGTTTAGCACGGCGGTTGCACGAAGAATATAAGCTCCCGGTCTATGTCCTGGTCGATAACGATCCTTGGGGATACTATATCTATTCCGTCGTCAAGCAAGGCTCGATTAATCTGGCCTTCGAGAGCCAACGGATGGCGATCCCGAAGGCCAAGTTCATCGGGCTTTCGAGCGCCGATCCAGAACGGTACGAACTCCCGCGTAACGTCGGGATCAAACTGAATGAGAAGGACATCGCCCGAGCGAAAGAACTTCTCAACTATCAGTGGTTCCAGAAGCCGGCCTGGCAGGCGGAGATCAAGCGGATGCTCGCGAGCGGACTCAAGTACGAACTGGATGCCCTCGCCAACAAGGACTTCCAGTACCTCACGAAAAAATACCTTCCACGGAAACTGAAAGAGAAGGACTGGCTGGACTAACCGGGCTCAATCTCTTTCATCACAGCCTGCCGTCAGAATTTAGCTGTCAGGGAGCATCATGTAGAGGCCGATCACAATGATCGGCGCCATGACATACATCGCCTTCTTGCCAAAGCTATCATAGACGCCGTAGATCAAGATTGCGCCCATGAAGAAGAAGTAGAGTTGCCCGATACCCCGATATCCCGCACTATGTTCCGCTGCCAATGCGAGGGCAGGCGATCCCAGGATTAGTCCGGTTAAAAGGGCTGCTAATCGTTTCATCTCACTCTCCATTTCCGATGAGGTTAAGACACGGGACGTCATGACGATGGCTCGTCCTCTTGCATACACAACAACGCCCTCATGGCGAAGACTGCCAAGAGGGCGTAACTCTCTACTCGAACGATTCTGAGTGGCTGGCTTTGGCGAAACTAGCAAGAGGGCACAATACACCTCTGTGTTTTATTAATAGTGGAAGCCATCGTGCGCCTTTTCAGAGTCAGAAGTCAAACCGGCACCGCATGGGTGAGGGGTGAGAGGGTTGCAGACTGGTGAATGATGAATGATCAATGTGGGATGGTGGGAATGAGCGGTGAGGGTCGGACGGGGAAGAAAGCGGCGGACAGCCACGCGAGGCGAACTGTTGAATCGCAAGACCCGACCCTAATTCTTGCTTGCAGAGCTCCTTAGCGAGCAGAAGCTGATTCGAGCTGAGCCTTGTGTGAATTGCGGATGGCTTGGCGGGGAAGCGACGATCGACACCCACCACCGGAACGTGTCAATGAGTTTGGGACACTTGCCGTTGGCATTTAGTGTAGCACCTCGAATGTCGGAGTCGTAATCGCGTGAGGCGAGACGACCATGGA
>JAWXBV010000121.1:0-9255 GCA_034440335.1 Nitrospirota bacterium
CTGCTGCGCTTCACGAGGAACGCGTTTTCCTGGCGATGTCGTCCCTCGACTGTGCTCGGGACCCTGAGCTTTGTCGAAGGGCCACGAACCGTCATGAATCATGCGGGCCAGCCGCGCGCGCTATCGTTGAATACGCAGGGTAGGGCCGGTTGCCAGCCATTTGGTCGGACCCATTGCAGCCATATGGGGCAGGTGTGAGACATACCAGAACACGATGTCTTGCTCTTGTACACCCTGATTATCTTCGTCATACCTCAGTTGGCCTCGAGCTCCGAAGCTCCAGGGAACATCCTCGCTCACGTTCGCCCGGCGAATCGCGACATCGTGATCGGCAAATCGGTCCCGTTCACCATCCTCGATCAGGGGGGCATACCCTGTGCCGGGCAGGATCAAGACTCCGTGTCCGTTCAACTGATCGCGAACAAACCATGTTCTGTGAGTCTCAGAATTTTTTACATCATTCCGTTCATTGGTATACTTACGCCAACCTGGGCCCCAGCCACTATCTGGTCCGCCGTCGTCATGGACGAATACCTGATCCATGCCGTTTCCGTTGATGTCGAAGTCAAATCGCCAGTAGGGGTGATGCACATGGTTGGTATTACAAGAAAGCCCTCGGCTTTGGACGACTGGACGGAGTTCGCCATCCTCTGACAGATGCCAGGACTGATAGATATGATATTCACCGATCCGGGCATAGATGCCGAGTTCCAGCCACTTCACATTGTTCTGAGTCGTACTCTCGACACAGACTTTCTGATCGCCGCAGTTCACGATCGGCACAAGATCCTGCAAACGTAACCGATCCTGGAACGGGCCGCAGCGCCCGTTTTCGGCGCGCGAGCCAAACCAGGTCAATGGATTCCACCAGACCATCTCCTTGGCATATTTCACGCGGATGACCGGCATGCTGGCCTTCGCGAGAACCAGCTCATCCGCATAGGTCACGTCTCGAAGAGCCAGGCCGGTGTTGTCGCGAACCTCCCAATCGAAACTCCAACGTCCCCAATTGATATGTTCCGACTGGGTTTCCGCGAACGAAGGCACAGCGGATATCACGGCAAACAGAACGATCAACCCACTCCACACGATTCGTTTCATCTGTCCCTTCCTCTCAGCAGGTCGCGGGAAAACTCGATGATTGCGTCATACGTCGCGACTCGCACAGGGGCCGTCTCGCGTCAGAATAGTCCGCATCCTGTTAGGAGCGAGGCGGTTCCTCTCCGGCATCAAGAACCGTATCCTCCGTCAAATCGACCATGGCCCAGTATTGGGGATCGCCGGACTGTCCGTGCGAGAACGTAATCCATATCACGCGATGTCCGTATCCCGGATCGTTCCTCACGAAGCCCCGATCTGGTTGCATCAGCAGTCCATGCCCTTCGAGAGACTGCACCTTCCCGGCAAGACGCGGATCTGCTCTCGCCAATTCGATCCCCCGTTGCACATCCTGCCGACCTTCCGGCGGCAGATAGCCATCGAGGCGGGCCGCACTGAACACTCTCGCCTCCTTCATATGCACTTCCACCGCGGCGTTGCTGCTGTAGCTGTAGTACACGAGCCGTACGAGGTGTACGGCATTACGGCAACAGCCGAACGACACCTTGCCCTCAGGGGGTAATCGGTCAGCGTCGATAAACCCCCAGCGACTGCCCAGAAGTGTGGCAACAGTGGCATCGCCTTCAGCGGCCTTTCGGAGCGTCGCGATTTCGTCGGCTGTGAGGATCGCGGAAGAATTTCGAGACCTCCTGACGGACGCGTCAAGGGCGGCGCCCGCCATGTTAGGTTTCGTGTGGCCGGCAGCATCGTCGCCGGTAAACGCCAGGACGTGAGGAGTCGGGATCCGGCTGGGGAGCTGGGTCTTCGGAACGGCAGTCTGCGCACCCTCCGGTCCAAATGGACCGCGGGACCTTGCATCAAGGCTGCAACCACAGCCGATGCCGATCAGAATGCACAGAAGAACGGTTCGCCGATTCGCTCGGTGTCTCACAGGCTCACACCGCCAGCTTCCCGGCAATCCCAATGGCGAGTTTAGAAATTTGAACGGCAGCCTTGATGACGGCAGCCCGTTTTTTCCTTGAGGCCGCATCGAGAATGGCCTGCTTCATGAGATCCTTATAGGTTGAGATCTCATCTCTGCTAAAGGGGACGATCTGCGCGATGGTCTCATGATTAAAGGTGTTCGCGAGCTGCACGTAGATATTGGACATCTCCCCGGCGTAAATGCCGCGTCTGAGGGGATCATTCTTGTAGGTTTCGAACTTCTTTCGCAAGGCAGCGACCGCTTCCAGAAGCGCCTTCTGGCGAACCTTCGTTTCGTCCTGCCTCCCGACAGCAAATTCTGCTGCACCCAATCGATCAACCAGCTGCTTGGCTTCTCCACGAGCCTGATCGACACGGCCGGCCAACTCGGTAATCTCCTGAGTCGCACCCTCAGCAGTTTCCATCAGCTGTTTGATAAGCGTGTCATTGTCCTGCAAAAAACCGACGACTCCTTGAATACTCAAGTTCATGGTGGCCTCCCCTATTGCCCGTCGTCTTTTTTGAGTTTATCCAGAAGGTCGACCAAGTCGTTCGTGAAGGTATGGGCACGGTCCAGACCTCTCACGCGTAGGATGCGCGCACCCACCACTTCCTCCAATGCATCATTGAGCGTCCGCGAATGGTCCAAGATCTCCATGATGCGACCGGATTGTCCCGGAGCCTGACCGATCAAGGCGGCCACAAACTCCGGGTCGATGGAACCGAGAGCCGTCTTGTCGGCAAAGGTCTTCATCTGAGCATGGAGCGCCCCGGTCCGTTTCCAGGAGTCGTTCAGCGCATTGGCTGTATCGCGTAAGCCGCAGTAGTCTTCTTCGAATTGATTCCACACCGCCTGTTCCATCCCAACGTCAGCCATGTAGATCTGGCCGACTAAATAGGCGGCGGCGAAGGCGTCGTCGCCTTTCTTTGTGGCGATATTGCGAAAGGAGGAGAAGATGAATCGGTGCTTGGCTTCCTGCATCTGCAGCGACTTGAAACTTTCGTGCAACAAGCTGCGCGCCTGTTCTAAAAACTTGATGCGTGCTTCCGTTTCATTCTGGAACAGATCGATGTTCGTCTGCGCCGCATCAATTTTGGTGCCTTCTACGTGAATGAGATCGCGTACCGCGCCGCTGTGAATCGAGTGACAACCCACGGCGTTCACGACGATGAGGCCCATACAGAGGATTGAGAGTCGTCGAGCGATCATACCGGTCTCCTTACAGAGGGCATCGACCCATATTATCGGCCTATCGCTCGCAACGAGTCGGCGAGCGACTGCACATCGCCTTGGGGCAGCGTGACATCGATATCCAAGTACTGTTTGATCACACCATTGATGCGGCGGAGCGCCTCGACATTGGTTCGGTAATGATCGAACGCCGTGAGGTCTACCGTGGATGACGCCTGTGAATCCGTTGCGACGCGTTGCTCAATTCGCGCGATGAGTTCAGGAAGTTTTTGTACGAGATTCGTCATGTCCCCTGTGCCTGCAAGAAACACCGTCTGCCCAGTGCGATCTTTTCGCTCGGGCAGTTGTTTGAGTCGTATGTCATTGATGGCGGTGATGACCTCAGGGCCAAGCAAATCCGCATCGTCTTTGGTCAAATCGGCATCAGGAACGCCGGTCACTTTGGGATTGGTGGTGGCCCATTGCAGCGCCAGATTCAATTTCAAACGAGTCTGGACATAGCGATACCACAGTTGATGCCGGGCGGTCACATTGCTGACCAGCTCCCGATATTGCTGCATCAACCGCTCATTCTCGGCATAGGCCTGATCCTTTGCGACCAACGCCTGTTTGACTTCTGGTGGTGTGGCGCACCCGACGGACAGGAGTAGCACAAGCGCGATGAAGATAGGGATGCGTCTCATCGGGGTTCCTCCCAGTGACTAGAGCGCGAATATAACGGGGTACGTAACCCAATTCAAGTGAGAATTGTCACAATGTCCTTCCGATTGCGGCATCAATCCATGCCGTCACAATTTCGAAGCCGCGAAACCTCTCGTATCCCAGGCCCAGCGGCACAGGCGTCAACCGAACCACTCGACCTTCTCTGTGTCTCCTTATCCCACCAGGCACAGGACATCGGATTCGCGGACGAGAACGAGTTCCTTACCGTCCAGATCAACTTCCGTCGTTCCGTATTTTTCATAGAGGACCTGGTCGCCCGGTTTGAGGACCGTAGGCTTGAAGACCTTTTCCTCTTTGGCCTCTTTCCCGTTCGGTTTTTTGCCCGACTTCGTTTCCGGTATTTCCCAGCGCCCCTTCCCGACGGCCAAGACCGTTCCTTCTACAGGCTTTTCCTGAGCCGTGTCGGGGATGATCAACCCCCCGGTGGTCTTTCCCTTAGCCTCTGACGGTTCGATCAGTGCCCAATCCTGTAACGGTTGAAGTCCCATGGTGATTCCTCCATATGTGGTTCAAGTGCCGGCAACAACCTACGTCGTTCTGTAGATGGCGTCAACTCGGGGAGATGGAGCGGGAGGCCTGATTACTCCCCTCGCTCGCGCAACGCGCTCGGGCTCGTCTGTCTGGTTGGCTGGTCTTTCTGGTCTGCCTGGTTCTTCTGGATGAATTTCCAGTCCGATCAACCAGACAAACCAGATAGACGAAATAGACCAGATGAACCAGCATTCGTTGGGCGCGCGCGGTGAGGGAGTAAACCAGGCCGCCCTAGAGGGAACTGTAGAAGAGCCTACAAGCCTCTCCCCTTAACGATTCGCCACGCTTCGGCTCTTGCGACTCGACGGCGCATCATGATGGTACTCGATGTGTAGTGGGAGAAGAAGGCAGCGATCAACTTCCCGGCAGGCTGAACTCGCGGAAATTCTCGAAAACTGTTACCACACCCACGTCGTTCACCCGATCACCAAACAAGGTGAGTGCCCAGCGAAATCTCACCGCCAGGCCCTCCCAGAACCGGACGTGAACCTCTCGATTCATCCGGCTCCTATCGTCCAACCGGTGACGCCGGCGCCCAATGGGCAAACAGGTCAGGTTGGCGGGCGCGGACACGCCACAACCATTGTGCACATCGAGGGACCACTGCGTGATCGTGGGGCCTCTGCAAGGACAGAGACTGTCTCAGTTTTCTCGCGTCTCATCCTTCTCAGGGCGAGCATTGCGCGGGCACAGAGGATCATCAGCCTCCATCCCCTTCATCGTGCGCGTTCCGCGAGCAAGAAGGACGACTGGCTACTCCCCCTCTGTAGTTTTCTCCTCTGCCAGGATGTTAAAACATTGCTCCAATACCGTCAGCCCATCTTATTCTCCTTCGCCGAATCCACCGCAACTTCCGGCCTTCGTAGCCGAAGTGGCTACTTCGGCGAAGTAGGCTGCTGCTGGGAGCGTCATGCATGACGGTTCATCCAGACATCGCGTAGTTGCCAAGTAGGACAGGTGCGCGGAACCCTGAAGATCTGAATTGTACGTATGCAGTACGGTGAGGGTACAAGGGGCGAGCCCGCCGGCCGAAGGCTTGTCGTAGCAGCGGACCGGCGATTGCAGCAGAAGCGTTCGTGAATCATGCGGGCAAGGAGCCTGTCCGACATTGCCTTCGTAACGAGGCGAAGGAGGCGCGGCCAGATGCGAGGCCGCAGGCCCGGAAAAACCGGAGGCGTATTCGCTGGAGTACGTTGAGGATTTTTTCAGGCCGAGCACGACGCAGATGGTCGCGGATCGTTCGCCGTAGTAGAACGGTCAATGTCGGACAGGCTCCTAAGTTGGGTGCATCAACTGTTTCAGCATTCTGCCGAAGGGAGAACCATGATCGAGCTGCCCCTTAAATTCTCATCACGACACCGAGGAAAAGCCATGAGGCTGGACAGCGAGGCCGAAACAATAACACTGCTGGGCTCACGAGGCGAACCGCTAGGGTCGGTGCCGTGGGAAGCCGTGATCGATTTGATTCAGAGCTCTGTGAAAGAGGCCCGATCCCATCGAGCGCTCCGAGATTTCCCCCGCAGTCGTCTTGCGGCGAAGGTACGCTATTCGACACCGGACAACACACACTTCGAGAGCATCACCTGCGAGGTCGGCGGAGGCGGGCTCTTCATCGAGACCCAACTGCCGCCGGAGGTAGGGAGTACGCTCGAACTGGAACTGATCCTGCCTGAAGATTCGGGCAAGCCGATCAAGGCGCAAGGCAAAGTGGCCTGGATTAGGCCTAAGGATGAGCATTATGTGTTCTTTGCAGGGATGGGAATCCAGTTCACTGAGATTTCCGAGGAAGGGCGGGCGCGCGTCCTGACCATGGTCAAGGCCCTCGATCAAATGCGCCAAGGAAAGTAAACCCTCTTCCCGGAGTCACATCACGTCTGGCGTACGGTGACGCATAGGGCAACCGCTCTGCTGCACGACAGCGGCAGGCCACGGCGCGCATCGACCGAGCATCATCCATCTAAACGATACGTCCAAGCTCGCGTGCGTTCCCACTCTTGGACGGGCACCCATGTTGGTCTACGTGCGGACGTCATGAATGTGTCCTCACATGCCCATACTCAGCGAGTGGGCTAGCGTGGCCTCTACTGC
This sequence comes from Nitrospirota bacterium, assembly GCA_034440335.1. Classification (GTDB taxonomy): domain Bacteria; phylum Nitrospirota; class Nitrospiria; order Nitrospirales; family Nitrospiraceae; genus Palsa-1315. The sequence continues at coordinate 6,557 of JAWXBV010000121.1, forward strand.
GCGCATCGAGGGACCGCTGTGTTACCGTGGAGCCTCTGCGAGCACAGAGACTGTGCCGGTTTTCTCGCCTCCCATCCTTCTCAGGGCGCGCGTTCCGCGAGCAAGAAGGATGGTCTGACCGCTCCCTTCTCAGTCTCCTTATCTATCTCCTCAAGAGGGTGGCCTGATTGGTCTCCCACTGCGCGCGTCCAACGAAGGCCGGTCCATCTGGTCTATCTCGTCTGTCTGGTTGGCCGGACCGGAAATTCATCCAGAAGAACCAGATAGACCAGAAAGACCAGCCAACCAGACAGACAAACCCGTGCGCGTTCCGCGAGCAAGAAGGACGGCTGGCTACCCTTCCCCTTCGTCCGAGACCGCGCGCTACGCGGGCATAGGAGACCGACGGGCCAGCGCAACTCCAACGTGAAAGTCCCCAAGGGGAAGGGCCGCGCGAACGTCGGTAGTTTTCTCCCCTGCCAGATGCTAAAACATAGCTCCCATACCCCAGCAGGCTGCGGATACGCTCGGTGTATATGGAAAATATGGTTACGCATTCCGCATGGTGTTGGGAACTGAATCGTCTCAGGATGCTCAAAAAGGCCGTCCCGCAAGGCCGCAGCCGATGGAAGCACCGGAGGCGTAGCATTTCTCACCCGCCCACCCCAAGCTGCCAAGACAGCTTGTTCTCCAAGTGGGCTACGTTGAGGATGCGCTCGAGGCGAGAACGCCGCATGGGAAAGGGCGCGTCTCGGCTCGCCGGGGTCGGGCGGGTGAGAAAGTCGACTTTTTCAGCATCCTGCTAGTGCCTTGGACAAAAGAAGGAACCTCTATGTCGTTGCCGATTGAGAAGCCGTCGTCCGATGAGTTGGCGCGAGAAGTCGCCAGGCGACGCACCTTTGCCATTATTTCGCACCCGGACGCAGGGAAAACCACGCTGACTGAGAAGCTCCTGCTCTATGCCGGCGCAGTGCATTTGGCTGGCGCGGTGCATGCAAGGTCCCATCAGCGTGCGTCCAAATCGGACTGGATGGAACTGGAGCAAGCGCGCGGCATTTCCATCACCTCCACCGCCCTCCAGTTCGACTATCAGGGTGTGCGGGTGAATCTGCTCGATACGCCGGGCCACCAGGATTTCAGCGAAGACACCTACCGCACCCTCATGGCCGTGGATAGCGCGGTCATGGTGCTCGACAGCGCCAAGGGCATTGAGCCTCAGACCAAGAAACTCTTTGCCGTCTGCCGCAAACGCCATATTCCGATCATGACCTTCATTAATAAGATGGATCAGCCTGGCCGCGATCCCTTCGAACTCCTTGAAGACATCGAACAGACCTTGGGCATGACGGCGGTTCCGTTCAATTGGCCCATCGGGGAAGGGGCTGGATTTCTGGGACTCTACGATCTTCAAGACCCCCAAGTCTTGTTCTTCCAACGGACGCTCCATAACCAGAAACGGGCGCCCATGCGCGTGGAGACCTTTCCCCACCCGAGCTTGGCTGAGACGCTCGGTGAGGCTTATGGTCCATTGCAGGACGACATTGCCCTCTTGATCGGCGCCGGCACGACATTCGATCGCGACCGCTTTCTCGCAGGCCAACTGACGCCGGTCTTCTTCGGGAGCGCCCTCACCAACTTCGGCGTCGAACCATTTTTGAACGGATTCCTTCGGCTCGCGCCTCCGCCGAGCCCACGTATGACCGCGGAAGGGCTGGTGCAGCCGACGGACGAAACATTCTCCGGTTTTGTGTTCAAGATTCAGGCGAATATGGACCCGCAACATCGCGATAGAATGGCATTTTTACGTATTGTCTCGGGTCGATTCGAGAAGGACATGATGGTCCATCATGCACGGCTAGACCGCAAGATCAGAATGACACGACCGCACCGCCTCTTCGGCCGTGACCGAGAAACGATTGAGGAGGCCTACCCAGGCGATGTCGTGGGATTCGTCAACCCAGGCCTCTTTGCCATCGGCGACACACTCTGCTCAGGCAGTCCTCGCTCCTTCGATGCGATCCCGCTCTTTCCCCCTGAATGTTTCGGCGTGCTTCGAAGCCAGGACCTGACCAAGCAGAAACAGTTTCAAAAGGGACTCCAGCAGCTCGAAGAAGAAGGGGTCATGCAGGTGTTCTATTCACCCGATCATGTACGCCGAGAGCCGGTCTTGGCTGCAGTGGGAGAACTCCAATTCGATGTCGTCGCCTCGCGGCTCGAAAGCGAATATGGGGTGAAAACCCTTGTCGAGCGGATGCCCTTTTCCCTGGCTCGCTGGGTGACAGGCGATCCCGACGCGATCGCTCGTATCTACTGGCCACAGGATACGCGCCGGCTCGTGGACCGGGACGGCCGCATGGTGATGCTTTTCGGCTCCGAACGGCTGCTCGCCTATTGCATGAAAGAGTATCCCTCCCTCAAGTTTCAGTTGCGGGAAGAGATTGAATAGAGAGGAACCTACACGACAGAGTCGATCCACCGCTCTACTCATCGACACATCGATACAGGGTTAATCCCACTTTAGCCCGCATTATTCATGACAGTTCGTCGCCCTTCGACAAAGCTCAGGGTCCCGAGCACAGTCAAGGGACGAAATCGCCCGACAGCGCGTTCCTCGTGAAGCACAGCAGAGAGTGAAGCGTCCCTCGACAGGCTCGGGACGCCCTGAGCCCGTCGAAGGGCGTATCTCGTGAAGCGTGAAGCGCTGGAAGCAGGTGCGAAAC
>JAWXBV010000122.1:0-34842 GCA_034440335.1 Nitrospirota bacterium
AGTGTGCGCGTATAACTTTCTCGAAAGTGCCATTTCTGCGGGAAACCAAGCGATTATTGAGCACAGACTACGCACTATTTGATGGTCGGCTCAGTAAGTCTCTGGAATGACGTAGCCGAATGGTGCATAGAATGTTCGTCATCAACTCATTAACAGCCTCCGAATGGGAACGCGATGCTTAATGATAAGTCAATCTTGGTAACGGGTGGCACTGGCTCCTTTGGGCACACCTTTGTGCCCATGACGTTGGCAAAATACAATCCGCGCAGGCTTGTCATATTCTCCCGCGATGAAATGAAGCAGTGGGAGATGGCTAAGCTATTCGGTAACGACGATCGGGTGCGTTTTTTTATTGGTGATGTGCGCGACAAGGATCGCCTCTTACGTGCGCTGGACGGCATCGATTATGTGGTTCACGCCGCCGCCACCAAGATCGTGCCCACGGCCGAGTACAACCCCTTTGAGTGTGTGAAGACCAACGTGCTGGGTGCAATGAACCTGATCGACGCCTGTATCGATCGAAAGGTGAAACGAGTTGTCGCACTTTCGACTGACAAAGCTAGTAGCCCAGCCAATCTCTACGGTGCAACAAAACTTACTTCCGATAAGCTTTTCGTCGCAGGTAACTCCTACGCGGGCCACCACGATACCCGTTTTGGAGTGGTTCGCTACGGTAATGTGGCGGGTTCGCGCGGTTCGGTGATCCCGTTTTTCCTCTCACTCGCCCACAAAGGAGTATTGCCGATCACTGACGAGCGCATGACCCGTTTTATGATTACGCTTGAGCAGGGGGTGGATCTCGTCTGGCATGCTATTGAGGACATGGTCGGCGGCGAGATCTATGTGAAGAAGATCCCTTCCATGAAGGTGACTGACATTGCCCGTGCCGTTGCGCCCGATGCGCGTCATGAGATCGTCGGCATCAGGCCTGGTGAAAAGCTTCACGAACAGATGATCGGCACCGAGGACGCACTATATACCTATGAATACCAGGATCACTACAAGGTTCTTCCGGCGATTTATAAGTGGAGCGAAGACCCCGAACGTATTAACGGCGGGAAAAAGGTCGCGCCTGATTTTACCTATTGCTCGGACAACAACATCGACTGGATGAGTATCGACACCTTGCGGACCTGGATTGCACAGAGCCGGGACAAGGTTGGCAAGTTCTAAAGGTGATGATTCCCTACGGCCGCCAAGACATTTCCGAAGCCGACATCCAGGCAGTGGTGGATGTGTTGCGTTCTGACTTTCTCACGCAAGGCCCCTCCGTGCCAGCGTTTGAAAAGGCCATTGCCGGATATTGCGGCGCACGGCATGCGGTAGCCGTCAATTCTGCTACCAGCGCGCTTCATATTGCCTGTCTCGCGCTGGGCGTGGGGCCTGGCGATTGGGTATGGACCAGTCCCATCACCTTTGTCGCCAGTGCCAATTGCGCGCTCTATTGTGGCGCGCGGGTCGATTTTGTGGATATAGATCCGCTCACGTACAACCTAAGTGTAGAACGCTTGGCGGCGAAATTAGCACAGGCAGAGAAGGCAGGTCGCCTGCCAAAAGTGGTAATCCCGGTACACCTATGTGGACAACCCTGTGATATGGCGGGTATTCGTGCGCTAGCTAAGCGCTATGGCTTCAAGATCATCGAAGATGCATCGCATGCCATTGGCGGCAAATACCGGGGTGAGCCCATCGGCAACAGTCGCTACAGTGATATCTCAGTGTTCAGCTTTCACCCAGTCAAGATCATCACGACCGGCGAGGGCGGGATGGCAGTAACCAACGATGCACAGCTTGCTAAGCGGATGCAGTTGCTGCGAAGCCACGGTATTACCCGAGAGGCCGCGGATATGACCCAGGAGCCAGACGGCCCATGGTACTACCAGCAGATCGACCTAGGATTCAACTATCGCATGACGGATCTGCAGGCCGCGTTGGGCCTGAGCCAGATGCAGCGGCTGGATGAGTTTGTTGCCAAGCGACATACCATTGCTCAAAGATATGGCGAACTGCTTGCACGCTTGCCAGTTAGCACTTCTTGGCAACACCCGGACAGTTACTCCGGGCTGCATCTGTATGTGATTCGAATCAAGCTCAATGAAACCCGTAGGACTCATCGTGAGATAATTGAGTCAATGCGAGCTGCAGACATTGGTGTAAATCTGCATTACATTCCGGTGTATAGACAGCCGTATTATGAAGGCCTGGGTTTCAAACCAGGGTATTGTCCGGCAGCGGAGCAGTATTACGCAGAAGCGATCAGTTTGCCAATGTACCCAGGCTTGACGGAAGCACAGCAGGAGCAAGTGGTAGACGCCTTGGGTAAGGCAATCCAAGGATGAGGTTAGCCTTGGGTACTGCTCAATTTGGTCGGCCTTATGGGATTGCCAATCAAGTCGGGCAAGTCACCCGATCGGCGGCAAAGGCTATGTTGGGCCTAGCTGCGACCCATGGTATCGACACCCTCGATACTGCAATTGCCTATGGCGAAAGTGAAATGTGCTTGGGTGAGATAGGAACCCAAGGATTCAAGCTAGTGACGAAACTGCCTGCAGCGCCCGATGGTTGCGATGATGTAAAAGGATGGGTGCAAGGACAGGTTGCTGCATCGCTGGCCCGCCTTGGCGTGAATGCTGTATATGGTCTGTTGCTACATCGTCCGGAGCAGTTGCTCAAGTCCGGGGGTAAAGCACTTTTTCACGCCTTGCAAGGCGTGAAAGATACCGGGCAGGTACAAAAAGTAGGGGTGTCAGTCTACGCTCCAAGCGAATTGGAAGAGCTAATTCCTCAATATCGGCTTGATCTGATACAGGCCCCGTTCAATCTTGTGGATCGTCGCGTACAAGCAACAGGCTGGCTGCGACGACTAAAGGATGAGGGGATTGAAATTCACACCCGTTCGGCTTTCTTGCAAGGCTTGCTGTTGATGCCCCAAGCAACCAGACCAGTGAAATTTTCACTGTGGTCTGATTTGTGGCGCACATGGCACGAGTGGCTGTTACGTCATAATGTAACGGCTGTCCAGGCTTGTCTTGCGTTCCCGCTCTCGTTCACAGACATCGACCGTGTAATCGTGGGCGCTGACAGCGTGAGTCAATTAGAGCAAATTGTCAGTGCAACGACCGGTGTCGCGCCGATTGATCTACCCGACCTGCATTCCGAGGCGGAGAATCTGATTAACCCAGCCCGTTGGTGTCATTTATGAAAATTGTAGCGCTTGTCCAAGCACGCATGGGCTCCACCCGTTTGCCGAATAAGGTGATGAAGCCGATTGGCGGCATCCCGATGATTGATCTCTTGCTTTCACGCTTATCCCGTGCCAAAGAGGTGGATCAAGTCGTCGTCGCGACCTCGGTAGATGACCGCAACCAGCCGCTGGTCGAACATGTCCGCAAGCTCGGCTATGCCTGCGAGCGAGGCAGCGAACACGATGTCCTCGGCCGCTATGTGCAAGCCGGGCGCGCACACCAAGCCGATGTCGTGGTCCGCATCACCGGCGATTGTCCGCTAGTGGATCCAGGGCTCGTAGATGAAGTGATACGCCGCTTCAAGGCTGCGGGTGTGGATTACTTCAGTAACATCACCCCGCCGGCCTATCCGGATGGATTGGACATCGAGGTCTGCACCTTCCAGGCTCTAGAACAAGCCAGCCGAGAAACTCACAAACTATTCGATCGTGAGCATGTCACACCCTACCTGCGCGACTCCGGTCGGTTCACAACGGCCGCCATGCAGCATAGCCAAAATCTCTCAGCTCTGCGATGGACGGTGGATGAGCCAGCGGACTTCGCCGTGATTGAAATGGTATTCCAGTATTTCCATCCTCGCACCGACTTTACGTGGATCGAAGTGCTCACCTTGCAACAGCAGCGGCCGGAAATTTTCAGTAGTAATGACCATCTCGTCCGCAACGAAGGAGCCACCTTGGGCACAGGACAAAAGCTTTGGAAACGTGCCAAACGAGTCATCCCCGGCGGCAATATGCTGCTCTCCAAACGCGCCGAAATGTTTCTGCCAGACCAATGGCCGGCCTACTTCAGTAAAGCCAAGGGCTGCAAGGTGTGGGATTTGGATGGTCACGAATACATCGACATGTCCATCATGGGCATTGGCACCAATATCCTAGGCTACGGGCACCCCGAAGTGGATGAGGCGGTGCGCAAAACGATAGATGCCGGTAACATGTCGACCTTCAACTGTCCGGAAGAGGTGTATCTCGCTGAGCGGCTGGTGGAGTTGCATCCTTGGGCGCATATGGTGCGCTTTGCCCGTTCGGGTGGCGAAGCCAACGCGGTTGCCATTCGGATTGCGCGTGCGGCTTCTGGAAAAGAGAAGATCGCCTTCTGCGGCTATCACGGCTGGCATGACTGGTACCTTGCTGCCAACCTGGGCGATGAAAAACATCTTGCCGGACACTTGTTGGCAGGACTTGAACCAAAAGGTGTGCCGAGTAACTTACGCGATACTATTTTTCCGTTCACATACAACCGTGTTGACGAACTCGAAGCCTTGGTCAATACCTATGATATTGGCGTGATCAAAATGGAGGTGTCACGCAACCAAGGTCCGGAGAACGGCTTTCTTGAAAAGGTGAGAAAGCTTGCCACCGACCGTGGGATCGTGTTGATCTTTGATGAATGTACATCCGGCTTCCGCCAGACCTTCGGCGGTCTACATAAACACTATGGCGTCGAGCCCGACATGGCAATGTTTGGCAAGGCATTGGGTAACGGCTACGCCATTACCGCCACCATTGGGAAACGCGAGATTATGGAAGCAGCGCAAACTACCTTCATCAGCAGTACCTTTTGGACTGAGCGCATTGGTCCGACCGCCGCACTCAAAACATTGGAGGTCATGGAACGATTGAAGTCATGGGACACCATCACTCAGACCGGCTTGAGTATCCGCCAGGGTTGGCAACAACTCGCCGACAAACACGGTCTCAAGATCGACCACTGGGGATTGCCGGCACTGACAGGGTTTACTTTCCAAAGTCCCAATGCCCTTGCGTATAAGACGCTCATCACGCAAGAAATGCTGTCCAAAGGCTATTTGGCCGGTAACAGCGTGTATGTTTGCACTGAACATACTCCCGAAGTGGTTTCGGGGTTCTTTGACGCGCTAGATCCTGTTTTTCCCTTGATCAAGGAATGCGAGGAGGGTCGGGATATCATGAGCCTATTGAAAGGACCAGTCTGTCATGGCGGGTTTAAGCGGTTGAACTGATGAATAGGTCTATTCTCGTGCTGGCTGCTCACCCCGATGATGAAGTGCTCGGTTGCGGCGGTACAATCGCCAAGCTGGCCCGACAGGGCGCAACGATCCATGTCGCCTTCCTCGCTGATGGGGTTTCCTCCCGGTTTGGCGATCTCACAGCGCAGCAGCCGGAGCTCTCCTCCCGCCGGATAGCAGCTCAAAAGGCATGCGACATCCTGGGCGTGAAATCCTTGTCCTTTGGTGATTTCCCAGACAACCGCATGGACACCATCGCCCTGCTCGATATCATCAAACCCATCGAAGCTCTCGTTGCAAAATTTCAGGCCGACATGGTTTTCACCCACCATGCCGGGGATGTAAACATCGACCATCGGCGCATTCACGAAGCGGTAAGCGCTGCCTGTCGTCCTCAGCCAGGATATCCGGTCAAGACGCTGCTATGTTTTGAAGTGCCATCCAGCACTGAATGGCAGCTATCCGGATCAGCGCCAGCGTTTGCGCCAAATTGGTTCGTCGACATCTCGGATTCGCTGGATCTCAAGCTCGCCGCGTTGGAGGCCTATGCTGCCGAACTACGTCCCTGGCCGCATCCGCGTTCTCGTCAAGGGGTTGAACATTTGGCGCGATGGCGCGGCGCCACAGTTGGGGTGGGTGCCGCCGAGGCATTTATATTGGGACGGCAACTGGCATGAAGATCGTGTTTCGAGCCGATGCGTCGATCCGCATGGGGATAGGCCACCTGATGCGTTGTTTGACGCTGGCCGAGACATTACGGAGCAGAGGGGTTGAAACGCGTTTCATCTGCCGGGCTCATCTCGGCAATATGGTTGAATTGTTAGAGCGGCAGGCCATGCCAGTCACAGTTTTGCCAGCCCCCGCGCAATCGCCCAATGTGAACTCAGAAGACTATGCCAGTTGGCTGGGGGTGACGCAGGATGAAGACGCCGAGCAAACCATTGAGGCACTATTCGGTGATCGCCCAGACTGGCTGGTTGTCGATCACTATGGACTTGATGCCGACTGGGAGCAAAGGCTGCGTCCGCATACCGTAAAGTTGATGGTGATTGATGACCTTGCTGATCGTCGTCATGACTGCGACCTATTGCTGAACCAGAACTATTCAGAGGGGGGCGAGAATCGTTATAGAGACTTGGTTCCAGAAAGCTGCCGGCTGTTGCTTGGGCCACGGTACGCTTTGCTGAGGCCAGATTATGTAGCCTATCGGCGAACTTTGCGGCCTAGGGACGGGATGGTCAGGAGGGTGTTGGTATTTTTGGGCGGCTCCGACCCCCACAACATGACGGGGCTGGCATTGGAGGGACTCTCCGCGCCTGAGTTCCAACATTTGGAAGTCGACGTGGTTGTTGGTGCCAATAATTCACACCGTGTAGCCCTGGAAAAACAAGTGTCCGCACGACCGCTGACGAACCTGTATGGCTCTCGTTCACATCTGGCTGACCTGATGGCGTACGCCGATCTTGCAATCGGGGCAGGAGGCGGGACGACCTGGGAGCGGATGTGTTTAGGCCTGCCATCTCTTGTGGTGAGCATTGCGGACAATCAGCGGCCGGCATGCGAAGCGCTCGATCGGGCAGAGTTGATCCAGTACATCGGCAGTTTCAGGGATGTGCGATCCACGGATCTAGTTGAGGTGCTCAAGCGATCGATTGGAAACCGCGAGCGCCTGTTGGCCCGCTCGACTCAAAATCAGCTATTGGTAGACGGACTTGGCGCGTTGCGTCTTGCTGAGGCGCTCCATCAGACGCCTGCAGATGAGCTTCGACTTCGTCCTGCCTGTCCGGATGAAGTTGGTCTCTATTTTAACTGGGCTAATGAGCCGGAAGTGCGTCGTCAAGCAATTCATTCAGAGCCTATATCCTGGAAGAGCCATCAAGAATGGTTCTCAAACAAGTTCACAGATTCACAGAGTCGACCCTTCGTGCTCTTGGCTGGAGCATTGCCTGTCGGCCAGATTCGGTTTGATCGGCAAGGCGAGGAAGCGCAGATTGACTACTCTCTCGATGCCTTAGTACGTGCGCGTGGCTGGGAAACGCAACTTGTTGCCATGGGTACTGCGCTGTTTCACCAAAGCGAACCCATGAGGATTCGCGTTGAGGGCAAAGACGAGAACCCCTCATCTCATGGTATTTTCGTGCGATTAGGTTTCGCTCATGCTGAGTCTAAGGGGAAGCCATGCTTTTCTATTGCAATCCTGTCTGATCGCACAAGTTGGCTGAATGATTATATTTCCGAACTGGTGTTGGATTGGCTTAGCGCAGGGCATCGAGTGTTGTGGGTCCACGACAAGCACGACCTACGTCCTGGTGATTTCTGCTTCTATCTAAGTTGTGGCCAGATTGTGCCCGTCAGCATCCTTTCGCAATACCGACACAACCTGGTAGTGCACGAGAGCGATCTCCCCAAGGGCAAAGGTTGGTCTCCTCTCTCTTGGCAGATTCTTGAAGGAAGAAACAAAATATCCGTCACCCTGTTCGAGGCAGCGAAGAAAGTCGATAGCGGGAGAATTTATGCCCAGGAATCACTCGAGTTTGAGGGGCATGAACTGATCGAAGAGTTGCGCGTAGCACAGGCGAGGGCGACCCGAAATCTTTGCAAGAGGTTCGTTTCTGAATATCCAGCTATTCTGGCAAAGGCACGCGAGCAGGTTGGTGAAGAGAGTCTCTATCCGCGACGCAAGCTAGCGGATAGCAAGCTGAATGCCAGTCAATCCATCGTAGATCAATTTGCCCTGCTCAGAATCGTCGACAACGAGCGGTACCCGGCATTTTTTGAGAACGATGGATACGAGTATGTGATCGCGATTCGAAAGATTCGCCAACATTAGCAGTGAGTTATGCAGGAGGCCACGAAAGTGAGTAGTCACGTTTGTATCTTGGCATCGAACCGGCGCTGGAACCATGGGATGGTCGCAAGTCTTGTAATGCGCACAGGTTGTCAATTCGAGTTGATCTCTGACCAGCAAGAGTTGACCGCAGAGAGACTTGCATCGGTCAATCCGAGATATGTCTTCTTTCCCCACTGGTCGCATCGCATTGACGCAGGCGTCTTTAAACAATTCGAATGCGTCATTTTTCATATGACCGACTTGCCCTACGGCAGGGGTGGGAGTCCATTGCAGAACCTCATCGTCCGCGGCATCTCCGAGACCAAGATTTCGGCACTTCGATGCGTAGAAGAAATGGATGCAGGCCCGATCTATCTGAAAAAACCGCTCAGTCTTCACGGTTCAGCTGAGGAGATTTATTTGCGAGCAGCCGGGGTGATCGAAGACATGATCGTCGAGATCCTTAATAAGCAGCCTGATCCCGTTCCCCAGGAAGGTGAACCGACGATTTTCAAGCGTCGCAAGCCCGAGCAAAGCAACCTGGCGGGAATTTCGACTTTGGAAGGGGCGTTCGACTTGATTCGGATGTTAGACGCCGACGGGTATCCCCCTGCTTTTCTGGAAATAGGCCCGTTCAAACTTGAGTTTACACGCGCATCACGGAAAACTGACCAGGTGGTTTCAGACGTTCGTATCACGCTGGCAAACCCCGCTGAAAAGGATAAGAAATGATCAAGGTTGCCAACCGTGAGGTTGGGGCAGGCCGAACCCCCTTTATCATTGCTGAAATGTCCGGCAATCATAATCAATCGCTGAAGCGGGCGCTGGAGATCGTCGAGGCCGCTGCCAAGTCGGGGGCTCACGCACTGAAAATCCAGACGTACACACCCGATACAATGACGATTGATTTGGACGAGCGGGAGTTTCACATCAGCGACTCTAAGAGCTTATGGGCAGGCACCTCACTCTATGAGCTCTACGGTAAGGCCTATACCCCGTGGGAGTGGCACAAGTCCATCTTTGATCGGGCGCGGCAGATTGGGATTATTGCGTTTAGTACGCCGTTTGATGACACGGCGGTGGATTTTCTCGAAAGCCTGGATGTGCCCTGCTACAAGATCGCGTCATTCGAGAACACGGACCTGCCGCTGATTCGACGAGTGGCAGCGACGGGCAAGCCGCTGATTATTTCAACCGGCATGGCGACAGTGGCCGAGCTGGATGAAACCGTTCGCGCCGCACGTGAGGCTGGCTGTAAGGACCTGATCCTGCTCAAGTGCACCAGCACTTATCCGGCCACGGCGGCGAATACTAATATTTTGACCATCCCACACCTACGCGAGCTGTTTGGTTGCGAAGTGGGCTTGTCCGATCACACGATGGGAGTTGGCGTGTCGGTGGCGAGCGTTGCGCTAGGGGCCACCGTCATCGAAAAGCATTTCACTCTCAAGCGTGCCGATGGTGGTGTGGACAGCGCCTTTTCCATGGAGCCTGCAGAGATGGCACAGCTGGTGGTGGAGACCGAACGCGCATGGCAGGCCTTAGGGCAAGTGCGCTACGGCCCGATCGAGGAGGAGAAGGGGTCGATCCAGTTCCGGCGCTCGCTGTATGTGGTCAAAGACATCAAGGCCGGCGATGTGCTGTCGCGAGAAAATGTCCGCGCGATTCGGCCGGGTTTGGGCCTGCCGACAAAATATCTGGAGCAGGTGTTGGGGGAGACTGTGAAACATGACGTGAAGAGGGGGACTGCTTTAGGGTGGGAGTTACTGTCGTGATGGAGAGTTCGGTCCACACTGCTCTCCCTCCATATCTTAAGGACGTAATCTCCGCGGCCAACATTCGCACTGAATTCCGGGTGGATCAGCAAGCACAATGGGATGCAACTCTTGACCAACTGACGTATATCCCTGTCGCCTATACTAACGCCAGTATCGACTATCAATTGGCCTATCAACGAGGCCATGGTGGTGAGTGGTGGGACATTTCCATGGTTGTCTTCTGGGACAACAAGCCCAGTGCCATCTGGCCCCTGAGCTTTTCTCTCAAGGATGGCAAGGGCAACTTGAGCTCGCATGGATTGCCGGTAATACCTCCACAGGTTGCACCTGCATGTGCAGTTATCTCCCGTAAACGCATTGCGAAAGGCTGCCTGGATCTGGCTAACGCAATCGCAAAGGCTGCAGAGCTCGGCGTATGGTCTAGCGCCGAATCTTTTTCTGAGTCCATGGGCCTGAGCGATTGGCATACTGAGGCGATGGCACGCGATGCAGAATGTGTCGTACGGCATGAACTATTCTTGGACCTGCGCCCAGACATGGCTGAGATCAAGCGAAATATTCGAAGCAGTTATAAGTCTCTGATAACCGGGGGCATGCGAATTTGGTCTGTTGGGGTTCTGGCCTCTGTCGATAAGTCTATGTGGGATCAGTTTCGTCAGTTACATCTTAGAGTATCAGGGCGCAAGACACGCTCAGACGAAACCTGGGCTCTACAACTTGAAGATATCGGACGCCATGATGCGTTTCTCGTGTATTTGAGAAATAGCGATGGCGAGATGGTCGGTGGTGGCCTCTTCAGCTTCACCCGCGACGAGGGCATCTATGCGGTAGGCGCTTATGATCGTTCACTCTTCGACAAGCCTCTGGGGCATGTCGTTCAGTACCGTGCTATCGAAGAATTCAAGAATCGAGGGGTCCGCTGGTACAAGATTGGAGCGCGACCCTATCGCTCTGAGACGCCGCCACCCACGGATAAAGAAATTTCCATCAGCGAGTTCAAGCAGGGTTTTGCTTCGCACGTGTTACCGCAGTACCGCTTAACGCACAAAGTAGGAAACAATGAAACCAATTGACCAAACTATCGATATCTTCGACCGACAATATCTAGATAAAGGACTAAGCGCGCAGCGACGTTACCCGAACGAATCCCTCATTCAGTTTTTAGCGAGCGGCTATTTCAGTCTCGCTCTGTCCGACAGGAAATCCGTCCGTCTTCTTGAGGTAGGTTGCGGCTCAGGAGCAAATCTTTGGATGATGGCTAAAGAAGGATTTTCCACCCATGGGATGGACAGCAGTGCAAAAGGACTGGACCTGGCGCGTCAGCACCTGGGAGAGAAGTGGGGCGTAACGGCAGACCTGCGCCAGGGTTCTTTTACGGAACTGCCTTACGAAAATGACTATTTCGATGCGGTCGTGGATGTCGTAAGCCTTCAACACTGCAACCTCAAGGATAGCCGTTTGGCAATGTCAGAAATCGCTCGTGTCCTCAAACCTGGTGGCGCATGTTTCAGCTACCGGCTCTCTGATGCCTCGGTGATGTATCAATCCAGCGGTGGAAATTGGATTGATGCCGTGACGGTGGATAACATCGCCGATTCCACGATGCCCCTATGCAATAGTGGGCCGACCTCTTTTTGGTCTCCTGGCCTTGCCCGAGCGATATACCGAGAGATCGGTCTTGACCTGCTTTCCATTGAGCGGCAGGGACGAACCTATGAGAACGGCGCAAAGCATGTTGAGTACCTCGCAATCACGGCGGCTAAACCGTCCTAATTTCGCTCCGGCCAGCAGCGCCTCATTTCTCGTGCATGACAGATCGTTTACCGGCCATTATTACAGGAAAGGCAGGCTTCACCACCGGTCCCATAAGAGCTCCTTGAGACCAATGGAAGCTGTCCTATAAGGACATCAGCTGACAGGTCTTCGACCCATCCATCCATTGCCAAGTTGCTTCGCTAATTCCAACACCCCGACCTTCGCCCTGATGATTTTCTGCTCGGTGGCCATCGTCCTTATTCCTTTCATGGAGGAGAGAGCTCTACGTGACTGTCAGGGTAAGTCCTAGCATCTACAATTGACCTATTTGCTGATTTGTTGAGTTGAGTTCAAATGTCGATCGAGAAATTATATCCCTATGGCAGGCTTTGCCCGATAGGGCAGCCGGCATTCGGAGGTAGGTAGTGCGCACGATTTTATTGATGTTCCGGCTTATTCCGAGTGATTTGACCGCCAAGTTTTTTGGGCTGACCGCTGTTTCTGTGCTTGTCGGCATCCTTGAAATGGCAGGAGTGGCGTCCGTCATGCCGTTTGTTGCGCTGATGTCTGATCCATCTATGTTCAAGAGTTCACTGGTTGGTCGGGTGTTGCCCGTCGAATATGCAATCCCTCCGATCCATATTGTGGGGCTGGTGGTTCTGGGTCTTTTTGTTCTAACGAATTTATTGGGGCTCCTGAGTGTTTGGCTCTCATTTCGTTTTTCCGCATTGCTGGGCGTTCGCCTATCGGAGAATTTGGCTGAGAGCTACTTCTCGAAAGGGTATTTATTTCTTCGTTCGCAAAATCCATCGATCCTTGCAAGTAACGTCACGCATGAGACGGAGAGGGTAGTCTCCTGCGGCGTACTTCAGCTGTGTCTCCTAGTCAGTAAGTTGATTCAACTAGTACTAGTGATTGGGCTCTTGATTGTTGTCTCTCCGATGTTCACGACAGTAATTTTCGTTTTGGTGGTGGGGTTTTACGCCATTACTTATGGGTTACTGCGAGCGCGCATGGCGAGGCTGGGAGGGGAATCGGTAAACTCGATAGCGCATGCGACGCGAGAGGCGAATGAGCTGTTTGCTGCAGCCAAGGAATTGCTGCTCAGTGGGAATTTCCATTTCTTTATTGTCAGAGTTCGCACCTCGTTAGGTAAGGCGTTCAAGGCGGATGCGGTGTCACGCATGGTGCAGGTGATGCCGAAGCATGTCATTGAGTTGGTTGCCTTTTCGGCACTGTTGCTGATACCGATCTACAAATCGTGGGTAGGGGAGAGCTATCGGGATTTTCTTCCCGTCATGGCATTGTTTGCGTATGCAGGCTATCGCATATTGCCCAGTGGGCAACAAGTTTATGCCAGCTTCAGTATCTTAAAATTTTACGATACGTTGGCCGTTCGATTTCTTGATGTGCTCACCGGCCGGCCTGGTCAGTATGCCGTCGAAGGACGTTCAAAGATCAGCCAACTCAGGGATGGGATTCGCCTATCACAGGTGTCGTTTTGTTATCCTGATAAGGAACATCCTGCCATCTCGGGCGTCAGTCTGACAATCAAACGTCACGAAAAAGTGGCAATTATCGGGCCATCTGGTGCCGGGAAAAGCACGTTGCTGGATCTGTTGCTGGGACTCCTCATTCCAACGAGCGGGGAGTTAGTTGTGAATGGGACGGTCATGAGCTCGTCGGGTATTCTCTGGGATGCTCGGGCAATCGGCTATGTTCCCCAGTCGCCTCTGATGGTAAGGGCAACTATCGCTCAGAATATTGCGTTTGGAGTTCCGGACGAACAAATTGATCGGCAACGCTGCAAGGTGATAGCAGAGTTTGCCTGCGTCTATGATGTCGTTGAGAAATTGCCAGATGGGTACGATACTCTCCTCGGTGATGGTGTCAGTCTGTCTGGTGGGGAAATCCAACGGATGGCTATTGCCAGAGCACTCTATTTCTCGCCCGATATATTAGTCTTGGATGAGCCGTCCAGCGCCCTTGATCCAATAATTTCTGCGCGGCTGTTTAGCAATCTGAACTCTCCTGAGTTTGCGTGCACAGTTGTGGTGGTGACTCATGATTGGGATATCCTTGCAGGTTTTGACAAGATTGTCGTGGTTGACCAAGGGAAAGTCGTTGCGGAGGGTAGTTTTTTATCGGTTCGTGAGCATATTGAGAATCTTCGGAAGGCAACTACGAGTCCTTCTATTTTAATGAGAGAGGGGTGAAGAGCGAGGTGTTCGCATCAAGAATTTGAGATTGATTAGAGCATTCAGCTTAAGCTGTTGGCTGCCGTTGCGACGAATGGGTATCTGGGCAGAACTCATTGGCCTTTCTGCGAGGATTGTAAGAAGTGGGCATCGGTTGTGTTGCGTAATCAGGCTGGATACCATTAAATTGGCTCCAGTTGTGCTGGCCGCGCGCTGTTGTGAAGATATGGATGCCTTGTTATGCAATATGGGGCAGCACAAGGAAATGTCTCCTCAGATTCTTGAATTGTTCGGGCATGAGCCGGCTACCGTGGCGTGCCCCAAGTCGTTGCAATTAATGGCGATCGCCAATCAGCTGCTGGTGATCGGTTCTCCTGACAAAAGCAGCGTCTTCCTTCCAAACAAGCTGGTGGGCTACTTGGGAACTGGGGTGCCTATCCTAGGTATCCTCCAGGTGCTTCCGCCGGTCTGATTGGCCGTCCTGGAAGGCGGGTGGCTAATCCCGTGAGGGAGTAAGAAGTGGCCCGTATCCTGAGTGGGCCATTTGATAATTATTGGAGTCGTCGCGCATCAAGGGCAGCTTTATTTCGAGGTCCAGAAGAAGTTCTGGCCGAGTGTCGCGCAGCACAAAACATTCTTAGTATCATTGAAGAGATTGTGGTTTGACAAGTAAGGGGGCACCTATTTCACCCAGGGTATTTTTGTACGGCTATTATGGATTTGGCAACGTGGGAGATGATCTTCTTCTTTCCTGCGTAATTTCAGCGCTCTCCCAATTTGCACCGAAAGCCAGGTTTGTCATTCGAAGCTTGAATCCCGTTTCCAATGTTACCGATGAGCGAGTTCATTACGTCGAGCTAGAGCGAATCATGGCCCGTGCGGGTCGACCTCGGTGGCGGCGTTTGGTGAGTTATGCGCTAGCAATGTGGCGTAGCTTGCGTGGATGCTCTCATCTGGTTTTCGGTGGCGGCACTCTGTTTCATGCCCGAGCAGGTTCCAGTGTGAATCTCGCCCTGATCGCTATGCTGGTGGTCATGGCGCGGCTTCGTGGCGCTCAGGTTTTTGCCTTGGGGGTGGGCGTCGCGGCTTTGCCTACGGGCATGCCGCAACGCTTGATGGGATTCATTTTGTCCCTAGCTTGTGATTTTGCCGTGCGCGATGCGTCCTCGCTGGCGAACTGTCAACATTTATCCGGCGCACCCCATGTGCGGCTTACGGCGGACTTGGTTTTTGCCTTTCCTCCGGAAAAGCTGCCACGAGTATACGGCCTTCGGCCAGTCTTGGGAGTAACACTTGCCGCCAGCGATATCGGGCGCGATGGTCTGGGCCACGAGGTTTTTCTGGAGAACCTGGCTTTAGCGCTGCAGCGTTTGCAAGAGCGGGGGTGGGAGATTCGATTTTTGTCTTTCCAGGAGCTCGATGTGGATGGAGTGAAATTATCCGACTCCGCCTTGTTCTCCACTTTGTATCACTATGGCCTGAGAGAGTCCGTCGAGATCGTTCGGGTTAGTTCTCTCCCCACGGAGATCTCGCGGCAATTTATGGATATCGAGGTCGTTGCCGGCATGCGTTTTCACGGCCATGTTCTTGCCGCCCTTATGGACATTCCGTTTGTAGGGCTTGGGCGGGACAGTAAACTGGTGGATCTCTGCGCGTACTTTTCCATGCCGTTTCTTGAGTCCGGTGACTTGCGGTCAGATCGGTTGGTAACGGTGGTGGAGCAAGTTCGCGGACAGGTTCCGAATCAGCAGAAAACGCGATCGCTCTTGCATGCTGCCGCAGAGAATTTCAGCATTGTTGGAGCATCGATTTCATGAAAGTCATCTTGCACGGCTTTGGATCATTTCCCGTGATTTTCTGGCACATGATTCAGTGCGCGAGGCAAATGCAGGAGTCGGTCGAGTGGGCCATAGTTCTGTCCTCCGATCACCATCTGGCGCTATTCTCAGAGCTGCTTGGTGCCGACCGGGTCATCGTCTTAGATCCAGCGGGAAGCGCGCCATTGGCAGGGGAGGAAGATGGGGTATACCCGGGGGCGCTCTGTCGCGATATCGAGGCCGAAAAAAGGACGTTTAAGCATATCTCTGCAACTCTTCAGCAAGAGCGGGCGATGGGTATGTACCGGCAGATACGCCGGTTCATGAATCGCTTTGCTCCCTCTCACGCTTTGGTATCCCAGGTGGAAGGTTTTGATGGCAAGGCGTTCATTGCCGCGGCGAAGGAGCAGGGGGCCGAGGTCGTGGTTCCAACTTCTTGCCGTAATCTTGGTGGGATTTTCTTTTCGCCGGATGATCAGGAAACGCTCCCAAGGTATGCGTCTGCCGCCACTCCTGAGCATCGACAGGCAGCCGAGGCCTTTATTCAGAGTTTCCGGGAGTCGCCAAAGCCCGCCCGTTGCGCTCCAGATGCCTCCGGCGATGATCGCTTGGAATCCTTTGAGCCACCCTTGCCGGTGCGGGCGATGGCGTCGCTGCGGCGCTGGGTTGGCACCCCCGGGGGGTTCCAGTGGGATTATTTACGCGCGAGTGTTCTCAATAATGTGCCTGTTATACGAGACATAGGTTGGAAGACTCGGCGCCGGTTGAATGAACGCTATTGCGATGTCCGATCGCTGGATGCATTACCGAGAAAGTTCATTTTTTATCCGCTGCAGTATTCCCCTGAATCCTCCATCAACACACCCGCTCCCTATTTTCTAGACCAGTTCAGGGCCATCGACGCCATTCGTTTCGCGATGCCTAGTGACTGTTTGCTGGTTGTCAAGGAACACCCTGCCTGCATCTTACTGCGTAATGCCAGTTTCGTGCGGCGGCTTCAGTGCACGGCTGGGGTGGTGGTGGCCTATTATGCACTCCCCAGCCTGGAACTGGTGAAACGGGCGGGGCTGACTATTTCCGTTACCGGGACGGCCACCTTTGAGGCGCTACTGCTCGGTCGTCGGGCCGTGACGCTCGGGAGTTCCCTGGTTTCTGGATTCCTCGGAGGTGTGTGCCCCTTAAGTAGTCTTTCCACACGAATAGCAACAGACTTCGGCGCGGAGATTCCGCAGACTGAGGTGGTTTCCTCGGTGGCCTCGCTTTTTAGTGTCCGATACGAGGTCGTGTTCGGTTCTCCTGGCACACTTGGGGAGCCCGTTTTACGTCGCAAAAACATCGAATGCCTGACCCAAGCGTTTATCGATCATACTCGGCGGAGTTATTCCACAAAGGTTTTCTAATGGATGCACTTCATGAATCTATCGATTTCTCATGCCTGTGAGCCGGTCTGCCCCATATGTGGCAGCAAGATGTCTTGGCCTATCCCATTTTTTGATCACGAGGCAGATGCAGTGGTTCGGCGAGAGAATGGATATCACTGGCGTCTGTGCCGGGTTTGCGCGAACGGTTTCCCCTCAACTGAGCCGACTCTTGGCGAACTGCAGATCTACTGGAACCAGAATCGGATTGATAACGTCGAAGCCCCTGTGACCGATGAAGTCTGGCGCTATCGCCTAGCCGCGAGCCGTGTGTGGGCACAACGTTCCTATGACTTCGTGGTACCGTTCGTCCATTCCGATTCACGGCGATTTCTGGACGTGGCGTGTGGTCTGGGGGAGACGGTAGCTTTGTTTCAGGAACATGGGTGGCAGGCCGAGGGAGTAGATGCAGATCCCAATGCCAAGGTGTTTCATGAGTGTCTCGGTATCCGTACCATCATCGGTCAGATGGAGAGTGTGGGTACCTCGTCCAGGTTCGATCTGGTCTCAATTGCACACGCGATCTATTTTATTACCGAGCCGCGCCTCTTCGTGCAACGGGTTCGCGACATGCTTGATGACGGTGGGCTTTTTCTGGTGGTACTGAGTGATCTTTTATCGTCCATGAATGCCAACTTTCCCGGTTACGTCCATACTTGGTATCCCACGTCTTATTCCCTGGCGTACCTGCTGGAGCGGGAGGGGTTCGAGATTCTGGGTTGCCGTCGATTCAAGGGCTCTATGATGGTGCTGGCGCGGAGAGGAACTTCGGCATGCCCCCGAGTTCATCCCTATCGCACCTATTTGGCGCATCTTTCCCATGGTTGGCGGTATTGCCTGATTGGCAAACCTCTGTTGGCATCCGCTTCTCTGCTGAAGCGCATGCGTAAAGGGATCTAGCTGATGCGGCGTTTACGAAAGCCTGCCAGAATGCCTCGCCCAGAAGGGCGGGGATGAATGGCAGCCCGTAGCGAAGCGGAGGTAACTTCCCTCTTGGTTTACAAGAGCCCCGCCTGGAAGGGCGGGGTTCTTTACTGGCAAACAGCTGGTCAAGCATTCCAGGATTTGGCAAATTTCATCTTAAGGTATTGGCAAAATGACTATTTCCATGCCATCGTTGGTCATAATGTAGGCGGTGCTGAAGCTATGCTCAAGCGTATGATTTTCGAAGTTGTGAAGTGGTGGCGATCAATTGAGCTGTCCGCGACGTAGCGAGAGCCTCTCGATGCAGTCCACTAAAGGCGTTCATATTTAATGTTGCCTTCTCCAAAGTCCCCTCAACGCCAGCCTGGAGCCCTCAATAATGATAAGAGAAAGACGATTCTCGTCTTTATGGGCACTCGTCCTGAGGCGATCAAGCTCGCTCCAGTTGTGTGGGCGGTGCGCAAGTATCCTAAAGTGTTCAAAGTGAAGATCTGCTCGACCGGCCAACATCGGCATATGTTGGATCAGGCATTATCGGAATTCAATTTGAAACCCGACATCGATTTTTCGGTCATGAGGCCGTCGCAGTCTCTTGCAGACCTCAATTAAAATCGCAAAAGGCAACCTGTTACGTGAAGGCGTGCGTGCGCGCAGCATTGTTGTCACGGGCAATACGGTTGTTGATGCCTTGTGCCGGATGAAAACTTTAATTGCCAATAATCGTCCACCTCTTCCCTCCGTCATTGAACGAGCCACTCAGCTCGAGCGAAAGATTGTGCTGATAACGAGCCACCGCAGGGAAAGTTTTGGGACCGGCTTGAAGGAAATTTGTCTTGCAATCAAGGATCTCGCTGATAAGCACCCATCTGTTCTGTTCGTGTATCCTGTTCATCTCAATCCTTCCGTCCAGAAGCCTGTCCATCAGCTTCTGCAATCAGTGGAAGGGGTAGTGCTGACCCAGCCCCTTTCCTATACGCCGTTCGTATATCTGCTGGGGGAAAGCCGTTTGGTTGTGACTGACTCGGGAGGTATCCAGGAAGAAAGTGCCAGCATGGGGAAGCCCGTGCTCGTGACACGTGAGGTGACGGAGCGACCGGAAGGAATATTGGCGGGGGTCAGCCGATTAGTCGGCACCAGCCGGCAGCGAATCGTCACGGAGGTGAGTCGGCTACTGACAAATCAGTCAGCGTATGCTCGTATGTCAAGGAAGACCCCTGAATATGGTAACGGAAGGGCTGCAGAACGATCATCCGTTCACTAATGGCTTGGCCAACAAAGGGTTTAAGGCCTGCTCGGTCACGCCGCATTGCATCATAGATTCTCACGTTTCTCCCTCTTCGGTCACGGAGCATGTTTCCAATGGCTGTTGTGTTCTTCACCCATGCATTTCCACCACTCAAGTATGCGCAGTCTATTCAGGTGGGAAGATTCGTGAAATACAGTACCCACGATATTCGGGTGATCTGTTGCGACGAGGACTCTGGTAAGGACTATTCCATTGCTGAGGAGATGAATGGGAAGCCGTTCGAGCAATTTACCGTTGAGAGAAGACAGTTAGGAAGTGGCTTTTACCATCGCCTTCTCGCTCATGTGCTCGTGCCGGATCAGTATCGGTCATGGTCAATGAGTGCTGCAGCGCAAGCCTTAGAACGGTCGTGGGTTTCTTCCAAGGATCTTCTTGTTACCTTTGGAGAGCCCATGTCTGTTCACTTGGCGGGTTTAAGCCTAAAGCGGGCAATCGGTATGCCATGGATTGCGCATTTCAGTGACCCGTGGGCAGACAATCCTCATCGGCGGCTTCCAATTCTCCGGCTACTTAACAAGGGATTGGAGGCGAAAGTCGTGAGTGCAGCAGATCGTTTGATCTTTACCTCGGATGAAACCCTTCATCTGGTCATGCAGAAATATCCTTCTCGCATGGCAACGAAGAGTCGGGTCTTGTCACATTCCTTCGATCCTGAGATGTATGGTTCGACGAATGATGGCCATGATGGAATTGTCGTGAGATATCTCGGCAATTTTTATGGGCATCGTAAGCCGGACCCTCTCATTAAAGCGGTGCAACAGTTATATCGGGAACGACCTGAGCTATTGCAGGGGGTGACAATCGAACTTGTAGGGGGTATTCGGCGCATTCCCACGTCTCTCCTCGGCGCACTCCCTTCAACGCTTATTCGTTTCGTGCCGCCGGTGGACTACAAGACTTCTCTGACACTTATGGAGAGCGCCGATTTGCTGTTAGTCATTGATGCACCGTTTGATCAGAGCGTGTTTCTGCCGAGCAAGTTAGTTGATTATATTGGGGCGCAGCGCCCAGTCTTCGCGATCACTCCGCCGGGGACTTCTGCGAAGTTAGTCTCGGACTTAGGTGGATTGGTTGCGCACCCCAAGAACATTGAAGATGTCGCTGGAAAGCTAGCTGAGTCCATCATGCGCTTGCGCATGTCTAAGTCAGTGACAGAGGGAAACTCTATGCTCAGACAAAAGTTCGCAGCCACTTCCGTGGCTTCGCGGCTGGATTTCATTATCGATGAGGTTTGGCAGAGCGCCTCTCAAATACAGAGTTGCGCTCACTGAATTCAAGATCTCGTTAGCACTCGCGCGATGGAATGCGAAATTTGAATTTCCTGAACGCTTAGGCACATCGAGATTTCCATCAGTCGAGGAGTTTGAGCAAAGTCGCTATGCTGGACCACAGATCACCTACCGTGAATATCTGTTCAAGCTGCACTCGCTTCCCACGTTGATTCTCGGACAGGTCAAAGGATGGCTGGAGTCCACTGTGTATATGGGTGTCTCCTTGACCCCAGGTCTCAATAGTCGCATCTTCCTGCTTCAGCCAAGTGGACTCCGGGCAGCGCTGAGAAGTCTAACGCCTTGGATCGTCATCATCTCCGGATTCTCGCTTATCGCGACATTGTGGGGGTGGATCCATTTATGGATGGACCTGCGGTATTGGTGGGTTCCGTTCCTGTCGTTGTGGGGCACAGGGTATGTGGCCTATTTATACAGCGTTCGGTTGGTTGAGCCATTCCGGCATACAGGGCACATCTATCCATTATTATTGTTTTGTTTGCTTTGGGGATGTCTTCTCATGGGTCAATGGTGCAGGAAGTTCTAAAGATGCGAAGCCTTGAGGGCAAATGATTCGCATTGTTCATGTGATTTCAGGTCTGGGTACCGGCGGTGCGGAAATGATGTTGTGTCGGTTGCTGTCTCGCATGGACCAGGAACATTATGAAAATGTGGTGATTTCCCTCACTGATATGGGGACATTGGGCCGACAAATCGAGTCCCTCGGCATTCGCGTGTACACACTTGGGCCGCGGAAGGAGAGTACGACTCCTACCATGGGAGCGATGCGATCTCTTCCCTTGCTCTTTGTCGGGCTATGGAAATTAACGGTGTTACTCAAACGTCAACGGCCTCAGATCCTGCAAACGTGGCTGTATCATGCCGATCTTTTGGGGCTCTTGGCTGGGCGGTTAGCTGGAGTGCCTACGATTGTATGGAACCTAAGATGCACCGAGTCGAATGAACACCGAAAACTTGCCATGTCTTTGCTCTCGCGGATGAGCAGGTATCCCGACGCAATCTTGGTTAACTCCTTGGCCGGACGTCGGTATCATGAAGAAAGAGGATACCGTACAAAGTCTTGGGTGCATATCCCGAATGGAATTGATGTTGAGATGTTTAGGCCGGACTCTAACGCACGAAGACAAGTCCGAGAGGAGCTGGGGGTAGGGCGAGAATGCCTTCTTATTGGGCTGATCGGTAGGAACCATCCGCTCAAAGATATTGAGACATTTCTCCGCGCCGCCAGCTTCATCCATTCGGAGTGTCCCGATGCTCATTTTGTCATGGTGGGTTTAGGGTTGGACAAACAGAACGCAATATTAGTTGAGTTGGTGGTGCAGCTCAAATTGGCACCGTATGTCCACTTGCTGGGTAGGCGAGATGACATTCCACGATTATCTTCCTCTTTTGACATCGGAGTTTTGTCGTCTTGTGCGGAAGGTTTCCCTAATGTAGTTGGCGAAATGATGGCGTGTGGGGTGCCTTGCGTGGTGACGGATGTGGGAGATGCAGGATTTCTTGTGGGTGGGACGGGCCGGATCGTCCTCCCGAAGAGTTCAGCGGCGTTGGGGAAGGCCTGCCTGGAGGTAATTGCCGAAGGCTCTGAAGGCAGACGAATGTTAGGGGAGAAAGCCCGATCCAGGATAATGGAGTGTTTCGACCTTCGTCTAATCGTTCATCGCTACGAGGCGTTGTACTCATCGTTATTCACGCGCGGAGTATCCCAGTCGTAGCGGTCCCTCCCCTCCTTTCACAAAGGCTGTTTGTCTCTATTCAAGATCCTGTTCAGATGAGCGCGACCAGCGCGTGAAACTATGGGGAGAAATTCGTTGCGAGAAAACCTTGATCCACAGACGGTTACGGGTTTTGGCGAGGAGTGGACTCAGTTCGATCAGAGCCAGTTGTCGTTCGAGGAACGTGAAGGCCTGTTTCGTCGGTACTTCGCTATTTTCCCGTGGCATCTTCTTCCCCAGAATGCGGTGGGATTCGATATGGGGTGTGGGAGCGGGCGTTGGGCTAAATCGGTAGCTCCTCGAGTCGGTCGTCTCCATTGCGTTGATGCCAGCGAGGCGGCGATCAACGTGGCAAGAACCAATTTACGGGATGTCACGAATTGCGACTTTCATGTGGCCTCAGTGGATCGATTGCCCTTTAAGAATCACTCCATGGATTTCGGATACTCTCTCGGAGTCCTCCACCATGTTCCAGATACCGAAGCCGGTCTGAAGAGCTGTGTGGAAAAATTGAAGCAGGGTGCTCCATTTCTCCTTTATCTCTACTATGCTTTTGATAATCGCTCCAAGTGGTTTCGCCTGCTCTGGCGCGGAAGCAATGTTCTGCGACAGGCGGTTAGCCGTTTGCCGATGTGGCTTCGGTACAGAATCAGCCAGCTCATCGCTGCGTTTGTCTATTATCCACTTGCCCGATTGGCTCTTGTTCTCGAGAGCGTTGGGGCGGATGTTGCGTTGATCCCGTTGTCAGCATATCGACGGCTATCATTTTACACCATGCAGACAGATGCGCTTGATCGTTTTGGCACCAGGCTAGAACAGCGGTTTACTTTGAAAGAGATTGTCGGCATGATGGAGCGGGTGGGTCTTGATCATATTCTGGTCAGTGAGTCTGTGCCGTTTTGGTGTGCTGTAGGACAAAAGAAGTAGGGTATGTGCGGAATCGCGGGCATCCTGGGCTTTCGGGAAGGCAACCCGTCGCTGCTTGTGGGGGACATGATTGCATCTATTCGTTATCGAGGTCCTGATGATTCCGGGGTCTGGTGTGACGCTCGGTTAGGGATTGGGCTCGGTCATGCGAGATTGTCTGTTCTGGATTTGTCCCCTGAGGGGCATCAACCCATGGTCTCGGCCAGTGGCCGGTATGTGATCACTTATAATGGTGAAGTCTACAACTTTGCTGACTTGCGTACTGAATTGGAACAAGCCGGTCAGAAGTTTCGCGGACATTCTGATACAGAGGTCATGCTTGCTGCCTTTGAGGAATGGGGTATTGAAAAATCGGTGCAACGATTTGTGGGGATGTTTGCCTTTGCCCTCTGGGATCGGGTCGAGCGGCAACTTACCTTGGCGCGTGATCGCCTGGGAGAGAAGCCGCTGTATTACGGTTGGTGCGGCGAAACCTTCCTGTTTGGATCCGAACTCAAGGCGCTGTGTGCCCATCCATCGTGGCGCGGGGATATCAACCGGGGTGCGCTTGCCGACTACATGCGGTATGGGTATGTGCCCTTACCCCATTCAATTTATCTGGGAATATGCAAACTCTTGCCGGGTACCTGGCTCAAGATTTCCGCCGATGACCCACCAGGGCGTATGCCTGTGGCCATCACGTATTGGTCGGCGCGTGAGGTTGCGATGCAGGAGCCGTTCACCGACCTTTCCGATGCAGCAGCAACGGACGCGCTCGATTCCCTGCTGCGCCAGGCGGTGGGCAGGCAGATGATTTCCGATGTGCCGTTGGGGGTGTTCCTGTCAGGAGGCATCGATTCGTCCACCATAGTGGCTCTAATGCAGTGCCAGTCTTCCCGTCCTGTGCGGACGTTCTCAATCGGTTTCGCTGAGTCGGACTATGACGAGGCGCGCTATGCGAAGCTGGTCGCAGCGCATCTGGGCACGGATCACACAGAGCTCTATCTGTCTGCGGAAGAGGCGTTGGGTGTCATTCCGCGGCTGCCTGAAATCTACGATGAGCCGTTCGGCGATTCATCGCAAATCCCGACTCATCTTGTGGCCGCGCTCGCACGCAAGCATGTGACGGTCGCTCTCTCGGGCGATGGCGGCGATGAGCTATTCAGCGGCTACAACCGCTATTTCTGGGGGCGGTCGATCTGGCGCCGCATCGGCCCGGTGCCGCAAGGTGTGAGGCACGGAGTAGGCAGGATGATGACGGCTCTCAGCCCCAGGGCATGGGATCGTATCGGCAAACTTTTTCCGAGGCGTCTCCGGCAACCGGCTTTGGGTGACCGTATCCACAAGCTGGCAAGCGTGATCGATGTCGATGGCCCGAACGAGTTATATCGGCGACTCGTGTCCCAGCACCGGGAACCAGGCTCGCTGATAGTCGGTGCCGACGAAATACCGATCTGGGCTGATGCAGAGGCGGCAGCCTTCGGCCGGAGCGATTTCACCGAACGTATGATGTTTCACGACCTTGTGGGCTACCTCACCGACGACATCCTGACCAAGGTGGATAGGGCTGCCATGGCGGTGAGCCTGGAAACCCGCGTGCCATTGCTGGACCATCGCCTCGTCGAGTTTGCCTGGCGGCTCCCGTTGGCGATGAAGATCCGCGACGGACAGGGCAAGTGGCTACTACGCCAAGTGCTCGACCGTTATGTGCCGCGCGAGTTGATTGATCGTCCTAAGCAGGGCTTCGGAATTCCGCTCGATACCTGGCTGCGCGGACCCTTGCGTGAGTGGGCCGAAGAATTACTGGATGAGGCGCGCCTGCGCCGTGAGGGCTTCCTGCACCCAGCTCCGGTGCGGCAGAAGTGGCAGGAACACCTATCGGGCCGCCGCAACTGGCAGCATTGGCTGTGGAACGTGCTGATGTTTCAGTCGTGGTTGGATGGCCTGACGCACTCGCAACACAACGGAGAATAATATATTGGTGTTCAGGAATTTCCCTATTCGCCGCCTGTCCGTGGTTTTCGTCTCGATACTCCTGCTTGCGCTCGTGTTCTGGTCATCCGGCATTGAGAGCGTTTTGCGGGGGCTGGCCGGATTTCCGTCCTGGGCCGTAGCAAGCATACTGGCGTTGCTGTCGGTGAATCTGTTGCTGGTATCGTTCCGGTTCTGGCAAGTATTGGCGCATTTCGGCATTGCGCTACCCTGGAACATCGCGTTGCGCGCCAGCATTGCCGGTAACGTCGCAGGGCTCATTGTGATTCCACTGTTCGGGCAGATCATGGGGCGTCAATCTGTGCTGAACAGTTGTGGCGTGCAACCAGTGGTGAATGCCAGCCTGGCTGCTTATGAGCGTACGCTGTTGGCGCTTCTCAGCGGATCGCTCGGCGCTCTGGGCGGATTGTATCTGCCAGGGCAGCCGGCGATTGCCGGTTTTTTTCAGCAGATCGCACTCGGCGAGATCGTGCTCGCCGCCTGTGGGGCAGTGGCATTGAGTCTGTGGTTGGGGCGTTCAAGGTTTGAAACGAAATTGTCAAAACGGCTGCTTTCTAGAGCGAATCTCGCTCGCGTGATGCTCATCGCGGGCCTGACACTTGCTGGACAGCTCCTGATGCTGGGGTGCTTCGTGGTAGGGATTCTGGCAGTCAGCCAGGGTCTTCCCATTGCATCCTTGTTCGCCGCCTCGGCCATCATCAGCTTGGCTGCCAGCATGCCGATTACCGTCGGTGGTTGGGGCGTGCGCGAGGTTGCGGCGGTGTACGTGCTCGGGAATCTGGGTATCCCTGCGGCAGATGCCCTCGCGATGTCGGTCATGGTTGGATTGTGTTCCACGTTGGTCATTCTCGCTTCGGCGCCATTCTGTCTCAGGAAACTCTCTCATGTTCATGTCTGAATCGGCCAAACCACCAGCTGTGGTGGTTCATTCGGTGTCGGAAATCGGACAGCTCGCAGCGTGGGTCTTGGCTATGGTAGTGGCGGTCGCGGTGTTTTTCCAGGTTCACGTATCCTTATTGGGTGGGCTGAGCAACCTGAACTTGGCGGATCCCTTCGCTATCCTGGCATTGGCGGCGGTGAGTCTGCACGCGTTGTTTGCCTGGCAGTTACCGCTATGGAGAATCAGCCGATTCAACCTCGCGTTGGGTGCGATCAGTCTGCTGTTGCTGCTGGGGTTCATGCGCGGCTGGCTGGAAATCGGCATCACGCAGTGGGCGTTAGGCGGCCGACTCCTGGGTTGGGTGGTGCTGCTTGGCTATCTCTCTGCAGGGTATGTGATCGTGGCAAACGTCGGTGCCCACGGGCTACGGCGCTTCGCCGAAACCCTGATCGCTACTGCTACCGTCGTCGTGATGCTGCAAGTCGCTCTGCGCCTTTTATCTCACTGGGGTGTGGATACCGGCGCGCACCTGACACCCAATTTCGAAGGCTATGCCGGCAACCGCAATGCCTTCGCGTTTCAATTGCTGGCGGGCATGGCGCTGCTGCTTGGCTATTCTCAGGTTTACGCGAGACACAATTTCGGTTTGCAGCGCCCGGCACGGCCATGGATGTTCTCTTTGCTGTTTGGCATCTTGTTGGCTGGTCTGGTGTGGACCAGTTCGCGCGCGGGCATAATCGTGGGAGTGATCGTGCTGCTTCTTGCCTGGTTCGTCCGCCTGGCTGACCGAAGGATAGTCTGCTGGGGGGTGATATCCGCCGTTCTGCTCTGGGCTAGCGTTTGGCTAATGGCACAAAAAGGACTCATCCCTGGTGCCGACATTCCGATTCAAAGTAACTTGTCCGACGAGAGTAGTAATCTGGAACATTGGGAAACATTGATTCATGGTCTAGAGATGTGGCGGCAATCGCCATTTCTGGGTGCCGGATTGGGGGTATTTTACGAAAAAAGCCCGATGTGGATGGGACACGCACAGGTCATCCACAGTACACCCTTGTGGATTTTGGCTGAGTTCGGTCTGCTGGGAGGGGCGGTGTGTGGTTGGGTATTCTTCCTGCTGGCTCGTTATGCGATCCGGCTCGGCAAGACCCAACCTGCCCGGCGCATGTTGTTGCTACTGCTGGTGGCCTTCGCCATATTTGGCCTCGTCCATGAAATTTTTTATCAGCGCATATTCTGGCTCGTGTTAGGAGCCTTACTGGCGCAGCCTTTTGCCGCCAGGGCGCGAGCATGAACCGATGTCCCAGGCTGCTATTTGTCGTCACTGAGGACTGGTATTTCGTGTCTCACCGGCTGCCGCTTGCCGTGGCGGCGCAGAAGGCGGGCTTCGACGTAGCCGTAGCCACTCGTGTAGGGGCGCATGGCGAGATGATCAGGGCTGGGGGAATTCGGCTGATTCCTTTTGGCCTCTCCCGTCGCCGCGGCAATCCCTTGCGGGAGGTCGCGGCATTGGTGCGTCTGTATCGCCGTGAATGTTCTGCCATCGTACATCACGTGGCGCTGAAACCTGTGCTCTACGGCGCGTTCGCAGCCAGACTTGCCGGTGTGCCCCATGTCGTCAACGCCGTAGCAGGGCTGGGTTGGCTGTTCACCTCAGATGGGCTCGCCGCCCGAACCCTGCGCCCGGTGATGTGCAAGTTGCTGGCGTGGCTGCTTGCCGCGCCGCACAGCCGCACTATCGTGCAGAACCCGGACGACTTCGGTCTGCTGATCAAGATGGGAGTGCCAGAGGATCGTTTGCGCCTCATTCGTGGCGCGGGGGTGGATACGGAGGTTTTCACTCCCGCTCTCAAGTCGCCGCCGGATCCAGTCACGGTGTTACTCTCGGCACGCATGCTGTGGGATAAGGGTATAGGAGAATTCGTCGAAGCCGCGCGGCTGTTGACAGAGGTAGGGGTAAAGGCCTGTTTCGTATTGGTGGGCGATCCAGACCCTGGCAACCCAGCTTCAGTGCCGGTGACGGCTTTACGTGCATGGCATGGGCACCATGGAGTGGAGTGGTGGGGGCACCGAGACGATATGCTGGCCGTGTTCCACACGGCGCACATAGCCTGCTTGCCGTCCTACCGGGAAGGTTTGCCCAAGGTGTTGCTGGAAGCTGCGGCCTGTGGCCTGCCCATTGTGACCACTGACGCCCCCGGTTGCCGGGAAATCGTGCGTGACGGTGATAACGGTTTTCTGGTGCCTGTGCAAGACGCTCAGGCGCTTGCTTTTGCACTGCGCCGTTTAATCGATGACGTCGCGCTTCGCATCAAAATGGGCCGGCGAGCGCGCGCGATTGTTCTCGCAGAATTCTCACAGGAGCGGGTCATCGCGGAAACCCTGGCGGTCTACCAAGAATTGACTCAATGAAAGTGGTAGTGACCGGCGCCTCTGGTTTCGTTGGCAATGCCACATGCGCCAGGCTCGTGACGCAGGGAATGGATGTCATCGGCACGGTGCGGCACCTACCCGTTCGACCGTTGCCGGGAGTGGACTACCGTATTGTTGCTGATGTAAGTGAGAGCACGGAATGGGATGAGGTGCTTAAGGGAATAGATACGGTTGTCCATTGTGCTGCGCGTGTGCATGTGATGCGGGAAACGGCGGCTGATCCCCTGGTTGTATTCCGCGCCGCCAATGTTGCCGGCACCGAGCAACTTGCACGACAGGCGGCAACGGCAGGGGTCAGGCGGTTTGTGTTTATGAGTTCGGTGAAAGTGAATGGGGAGGGTGGTTTGGTTGCGTATCGCGAGACCGATTTACCAGCTCCCCAAGATTCCTACGGCATCAGCAAGTACGAAGCGGAGTTAGGCTTGCGAAGGAGTGCGGCGGAGACTGGTATGGATGTGGTGATAGTCCGCTCACCTCTGATATACGGACCGGGAGTAAAAGCCAATTTTCAGGCATTGATGCGGGTATTGTTACGAGGTATCCCCTTGCCGCTTGGGGCCATCCATAACCGCCGCAGTCTGGTGGCGCTGGATAATGTGGTGGATCTGATGGTCGCGTGCATTCGACATCCCGCTGCGGCAAACGAGACGTTTTTGGTAAGCGACGGTGAGGATCTCTCGACCACGGAGCTGATCCGCCGCTTGGCCCGCGCCATGGGCTGCACAGCTCGGCTGATTCCGATTCCGTCGACGATGTTAATGGTGGTTGCGACGCTTCTGGGCAAACGGGAGGTGGCGAGGCGTCTCTGCGGCACGCTGCAAGTGAGTATCACCAAGGTACGCGAGGTGCTGGGCTGGACCCCGCCAGTGAGCGTGGATGAGGAGTTGCGCCGAACTGCGATTCATTATCTGCAACAGCAGGCATGACTCTAGTATAGCCATCGAAGGAGTTGGGATTGACACTTATTGGCCTCGCTGTTCTCGCCTTTTCAATGGCTTGGTGGGGAACGAGTCGCCTTTGCCGACGCACCTCGAAGCTGTTTCTTCTTGACCATCCCAATATGCGTTCGCTACATACAGTGCCGACGCCTCGGACTGGAGGGGTGGCCATCATTGGGAGCCTCTTTCTTGGTTTGATCGCAGCCAGAGTTCTTGGACTTCAGGTCATGGTCGATGGCCTATGGTGGTCGGGATGGGTACATCTTGAAAGCTGGATTCTTGGCATGACGATCTTATTGGCCATCGTGTCTTTTGTGGATGACCGAGGAGGAGTACCAGTTTGGTTTCGGCTTGGGTGTCAGCTCGCCGCATCTGGTCTTCTCGCCCTTGTTGCTGGCCTTGTCCTTCCGGCCATTGATGTCCCATTCCTTGGAACAATCGAACTTGGATGGGTGGGAGTCCCTTTCACCATTCTGCTCTTGGTATGGCTTGCCAATCTGTACAACTTTATGGATGGAATGGACGGATTCGCAGGGGGGATGACTGTTTTTGGGTGCGGGTTCCTGGCCTACTTTGCCTGGAAAGCGGGGCACGATTTTATTTTGGTCTCAGCACTCCTCTTGTCCGTCTGCTCAGCGGGGTTTCTCTGGTATAACTTTCCTCCAGCCAAGATTTTCATGGGAGATGTGGGGAGTGTCACAAGTGGGTTCTTGTGTGGCGCCTTGATCATTTTGGGCTGTCGGGATCGAGTGTTCGACTTGTGGGTTCCTTTTATCTTGTTCTCACCCTTCATTCTGGATGCCACCATCACGCTGATTAGTCGGGTCTGGCAACGAGAGAAGATATGGGTCGCCCATCGAACACACTATTATCAACGGCTGGTGCTCAGCGGATGGGGACATCGAAAGACCGTGCTGGCAGAATATGCCGTCATGGCTCTGTGCGGAGGTCTTGCGGTGCTCTATCATGAGGTATCGGAAGAATGGCGGCTTGTCATTCTGGGGTTCTGGGGCCTGCTGTTTCTCTCCCTCGCTCTTGGGGTAAAGGGGGTTGAGCAACGGGTACAACCAGTCGGTTCTTGAAAGATGTAACTACTCAGGTAGATAGACCGAAGGTGTTCAGGCTGAAGTATTCGGATCTTCGGCCGTCGGCCTAAAAGCCTTCAGTCTGTGCCCGGAGCCTTCAGCCTGAACACCTAAGTAGTTACGAAAGGATAGTGTGCCAACCACTTCATCAATTGCCATGCCGTCATCCGAGCGGGTGCCCTATTTGGATACCCTCATCCGCGTGGTCTTGGCTATCTATATCGCTGTGCTCCCTTTCAAGTTGCTCTTGGTCGTGGAACGAAACGGGTTTATTCTCCTACTTGGTTTGCTGGTTGGGTGGTGTGCCGTCAATCGGCGCCTGTTCTATTCTCAGACCGAGTACGACATGCTCCTGCTGGCCTTTGTCGTCTGGGTCGGATTCACGATCCCATTTTCCGTGGCTCCGTCCTATAGTGTGATGGAGTATGGAAAATTAGTGCAGCAGATGGTGATTTTCTACGCGGTGATTTATTTCTTCAAGGGGCTGATCTATCGGCAGGTTCTCTTGGGTCTGATCGGGATACTGGCAATCGTAATCGCCGGCTATGGCCTCTCACAGTTCAACCTCACGAATCCTCAGGCGGTGGTCTCGTTTCTTCCCGCTGAGGTGTGGCTGACCACATTTCTGGTCATGATCATTCCTTTCGGGCTGGCTCTGTCATTTGGAGAGGGGCCTAGAGAAATACGAATTGGTGGTGCGCTTGTCGTAGGAATGATGACGGTCTGCTTGCTCGCCACGCAATCGCGCGCAGGCCTGGTTGCACTTGTTGGGGAGCTGTGGGTCATGGCCTGGTTTATCCGCTCGGCCTCCGTCAAGGTTGTCGCCGGACTTGCGACGATATTAGTGATCGGAGCTATCGGGCTGGTATTCAACGATGGTGCATTACCTGTCGCGGGCGTGAGTGCCGACATTACCACCGCGCTTCCTGTCAAAAAGGGTTTTGCCTCCGTGATTCATCGCTTCGATATTTGGTGGTTTACCCTGTCCGAGATCGCCAACCATTGGCTGGTTGGGATCGGCTATGGGAGCCAGAGTTATTTTTTTCTCTATGGCCAGAGCCAAGAAGTTATCATGCCTGGACATGTTGCCATCAAAGATCAAGGGACACATAATATCTTTCTCTATCTGGCGCTCCACATCGGGCTTCCTGGGATGTTGCTGTTTGGGTGGTTTGTTGTTCGGGTCGTTCTGAGGACTGCCGGAGAATACCGGCAGGCTCACGATTGGCTGTCAAAAGCCGTGCTCGCGGGATCAGTTGTCAGCGTCACAGGGTTGATTCTACGGTTGCAGTTCGATCAAATGTTGGTCGGGTCCTTGGCCGTACTCTTCTGGGTACTTCTGGCGATGGCGGTCTTGAGCTATCCATCATATAATCGGGGAGTTAGTCAGGTAGATAGACTGAAGGCTGTTAGGCTGTAGGAGTTCTGAGGTCCAGACACTTCAGCCTTCAGCCTGTGCCTGGATCCTTCAGCCTGAACACCTGAATATTTACCACCGGAGCCGCCACAGAAATCTCATGCGAAAAGTCGTGATCCCACTGTTTCATTTTCTCGTCGGCCGATACGGCGAAGTCGTGCTTCGGTGCAGATCGGTCCTTGTGATCTGTACACAGCTTGGACTGATAGCAGTGGCGAATGTGACGGCCTTTGCCCTCCGATTCGAGGGGGACATTCCCTCTGACCACGCACGATTATTTCTCCTGGGCCTTCCTCTCGTATTGGCCATCTATGGTGTTGGTCTCGTTGCCTTCGGCATTCAGCGAGGGCTCTGGCGTTATGTCGGGCTCCATGATTTGGCCCGTATCCTCTGGGCTTCCGTCACCAGCACAGCCGTGTTCTACGGTGTGGTGCATGGTCTCCTTGGATGGGTAGGCTACCCTCGCTCGGTCATTATTCTTACCGGCATACTGAGCGGACTCTTTCTCGCCGGTATCCGGTTGGTGGTGCGTTGGTGTCGTGAATGGCTTCATGTCGTGAGCCCTTCAGCTCGAAGAGTGTTGGTAGTTGGAGCGGGCAATGCCGGTGAGTTGTTGATCAGGGACATGCTGAGCAGCGCGGGCTCTCATTACCGACCGGTTGGGTTAGTGGA
This sequence comes from Nitrospirota bacterium, assembly GCA_034440335.1. GTDB lineage: Bacteria > Nitrospirota > Nitrospiria > Nitrospirales > Nitrospiraceae > Palsa-1315. The sequence goes on from JAWXBV010000122.1 coordinate 32,586, forward strand.
CGACGACCCGATCAAGCGGAAGATGAAGATCCACGGAGTTCCCGTTGTGGGGACTATTGCAGAAATCACAAGTCTGGCGCGAGGCCTCGTTGCGCATGAGATCATTGTGGCGATTCCCTCTGCGTCAACAGCAGTGAAGCAGCGCATCCTCGCCGCGTCGGAGGGATGTAAGGTTCCCATTAAGACCTTACCGAACGTGAAACAACTGCTGTCGAATCCGGAGGCGCTGAGACAGGTCAGGCCGATGAGCCTGGAGGATCTGTTGCAGCGTGAACCGATCCAGATGGATCGGCAGGAGTTGCATCCGTTGCTCGAAGGAAAGCGAGTGCTCGTGACCGGCGCCGGGGGATCGATCGGGTCTGAACTCTGCCGGCAGATCGCTCGATACCGCCCGGCCACGTTGGTCCTCTTTGAGCGCTATGAGAACGGATTGTATGCGTTAGATCTCGAGCTGCGGAGACAGTTTCCGAACGTCACGATCGTTCCGGCCATCGGAGATGTGACGGTTCCTGAGCGAGTGGCGGAAGTGCTGCGGCAGACGGACCCGGAGCTGGTGTTTCATGCTGCTGCGCATAAACATGTGCCGCTCATGGAATTGAATCCGAAAGAGGCTGTTCGCAATAACGTGTTTGGAACGAAGACGGTGGCCGAGGCGGCGTTAGCTCATGGGGTCGATCGTTTCGTGCTCATCTCCACCGATAAGGCGGTGAATCCAACGAGTGTCATGGGCGCCACAAAACGGGTGGCCGAAGACCTGCTGCAGAGCCTGAGTGATAGAGGAAGGACGAAATTTACGGTGGTCAGATTTGGGAACGTGTTGGGCAGTAATGGCAGTGTCGTTCCTCTGTTTACGGAGCAGATTCGAATGGGAGGACCGGTCACGGTGACCCATCCGGATATCAAACGGTTCTTCATGACGATTCCGGAAGCGGTGCAATTGGTGTTGCAGGCCAGCCTCTTGGGGCAGGGCGGTGAGGTGTTTGTGCTGGATATGGGGGAGCAAGTGAAAGTGGTCGATCCGGCCAGGAATATGATTGTCCTGTCCGGTCTTGTGCCGGACCAGGATATTCAGATTGTGTATAGCGGCTTGCGTCCAGGAGAAAAACTGTACGAGGAACTCTTTGAAGAGACAGAACAAGTCGAACCCACGGCGCACGTAAAGATCCGGCGTGCGATCAGCGCGTCAGCGGTTCAATTGGATCGCCTCGATCGAGCGATCGCGCATCTTGAGGCTGCCGTGAGTCATGGCGATGAGGATGAACTCATTCGGCGGCTTAATGAGGCTGTCCCGACCTATACACCGATGTCGCCCCGCAGTATTGAGCATATCCATTGAGTGATGTTGCTCACAGACTTAGAATGCTGAAAAAGTTTCCCGGTCTGTCTGGTCTATCTGGTCTGTTCGGTCTGTCTCGTGTGTTTGGTTGAACGAAACTAACCAGATAGACCAGACAGACCGGATAGACCAGGCTTGTGCCACACGTAGGCTGAGAGGAGTGTGTAGAGGATGAGAGGCGTCGTGCTGGCCGGCGGATTAGGCACCAGGTTGCTCCCGCTCACCAAAGTCACCAATAAACATTTGCTGCCGATTTACGATCGGCCCATGATTTACTATCCCCTCCAGGCGTTGGCCAATGCCGGGATCGATGAAATCATGCTGGTCACCGGAGGCAACAGCGCGGGAGATTTTCTGAAACTACTGGGCAACGGGAAAGACTTCGGCCTGAAGCGGCTCAATTATTCCTATCAAGAAGGCGAGGGAGGCATTGCCGATGCCCTGCGATTAGCCGAACACTTTGTAGCAAGTGCGCCTGTCTGTGTGATCTTGGGCGACAACATTATCGAAGGCAACATCGCCCGCGCTGCCGATGCGTTTCGGAAACAGCAGCAGGGGGCAAAAATTCTCTTGAAAGACGTCAAGGACCCGCAACGGTTCGGTGTGCCTATCCTCGAAGGGAACCGCGTCGTGAAGATTGAGGAGAAGCCGGCGAATCCTCGATCGTCGTACGCGGTGACGGGGATGTATTTTTATGATGCGCGCGTATTCGACATCATCAAGACCCTCAAGCCGTCGGGACGAGGCGAGCTTGAAATTACCGACGTGAACAATGCCTATATCGCGGATGGAACGCTGACCTGGGATATGTTGGAGGGTTGGTGGACCGATGCGGGGACGATCGAATCCCTCCATCTGGCCAACCAATTGGTGAGCCGGACGGGAGCGAATAAGATGGGGGTAATGGGGGTAGAGGGGTAG